>NZ_JBIVUT010000032.1:0-99113 GCF_044757365.1 Streptomyces sp. NPDC091289 | reverse complement strand
CGGGGGGGGCGGGGCGGGCGCCCCCCCCCCCCCCCGGGGGGGCCCCCCCCCCCCGGCCCCCCCCCCCCCGCGGGGGGGGGCCCCCCCCCCCCCCCCCCCGCGGGCCGGCCACGCCCCCGTTTTTCGCGCACCCGACGACAAGGACGCGACGGCGGACTGTCACCGTCTGCCAAAGTCCGCGGGCCGCTGATCCGATCGGGAACCCGGCCCTTCCCAGGCGTCGTCGGCGTGCGTACCGTACCCGTCGGTAGGGGGGATCCGACGCCCGCTCGACGTACGGCCGAACCCCGGTCGGCATACGGCCGGACCCGCTCGACGTACGGCTGAACCGAACCCCGCTCGACGCCCGTTCGCGGTCCGCCCGGCCTCCGCCCGCGAAGCCGTCGCCGAGCAGCGGACCCGCTGTCCGCAGCCACCCCATCCTCTGGGCCCACGCGCGCCGGAAGGACACCTCCGTATGACCGTCGATGCACGCGCCGCAGCGCGGCGACCGATCCACTGGGCCGTGGGCGGGGCGCTCGTCGTCGCCACCGCGCTCGTCCCCAGCGCCGAATCGGCCGCCGCGGAACAGAAGTCGGAGGTCGCCCTCCGCTACGCCTGCCCCTTCCCCTCCGGGCCCGAGGAGGTGGACGTCGTCGTCTCGGCGGTGCTCCCCACCTCGGTCCGTACGGGCGAGGAGATCCGCCCCGGCCAGGTCTCGGTGGACGTGAGCCTGCCGCCCACGGCGCTCGCCCGGTTCCGTGACCTCGACGCCGAAACCCTCTCGGCCACCGCGCGACTCACCGTCCGCAACACCGTCGGCGACCGGTCCGCCGACGCCTCCTGGCAGGACCTGACCGCCCCGCCCGTCGCCCTGCCCGACGAGGGCGACCTGGCCCTGACCGCGACCGGCGACGTACCGACGGTCTCCTTCGGCAGCCCCGGCCGCGCGACGCTGGCCCCCGCCGCACTCGCCCTTTCGCTCTCCTCGCTCACGGAGGCCGGCGAGCCGACCACGCCCCCGGGGCTCGACGTCGCCTGCGCACCGGTCCCGGGCCAGGAGCCCGAGCTGGCCGCGATCACGGTCCGCGGCGACACCGATCCCACGGCCCCCGCTCCCCGGCCCGGCGAGAGCGGCCCCGCACCGGAGCCGACGCCCGGCCGCCCGGACGAGGGCCTGCCGTCCACCGCACGGGAGAAGATCGACGCCCTCATCGACGAACAGGCCGAAGCGCTCGCCGACGACGACCCGGGCAGCTGCCCGATCGAGATCCCGCCCGAGTTGGTGATGACCACAGCGGAGACGTACGCGGCCGGTTACGCCAATGCCGCCAAGCTGGACGGAGCGGCGGCGCTGGGGCCCGCGTTCATGAAGGTGGTGCTGAACAAGCGCTACATCAACGACTCCTGCGCCTCGACCGTCGACGTCAGCTCGGAGGTGGACTTCGACTACGAGGGCCGCCGCCAACTGCCCCCGACGAAGGCCACGTTCCTCAGCTACGGGTTCATGCCGACGACCGCGACCATGACGCTGGAGCAGGTGGGCCCTCCGGCCGCGATCCACACCCACACGGTCACCAACACCCCGACCTACCCGGAGGAGACGACGGTCACCGCCCAGCTCGTGATGCGGCTCTCCGACGTGAAGGTGAACGGGGTGCCCCTGGACGTGGGCCCCGGCTGCCGCACGGAACGGCCCTTCGAACAGGTGCTGCGGGGCTACGGCCAGAGCTATCCGCCGGCCGGCTACCTCGTGGCGTTCGGCGGCACCCTGACCGGGTACGCCCACATCCCGCCGTTCGAGGGGTGCGGAGTGACCGAGGACCTCGACCCGATCTTCACCTCGGCCATCTCCAGCCCGGGCAGGAAGGCCGACAACTACACCAAGATGACCCAGGCGCCCCTGTGCGTGGCGACGAACCCGGACGGTCCGGACTGCCCGCCGAAGGTGCCCGACCCCGAACGGTGAGCCGAACAGCCCCGAGCCCTTCCGGTCCCCGAGCCCTTCCGGTCCCGAGGACCGGAAGGGCTCCTTTTCCTGCCCGCGGGGCCGGCCGCCCGGTCGTGTGTTTCCTCATCATCCGACAGGTTTGACAGGCGGATTACTCACCCGACAACAATCCGTGGCGGCGCGTGAATTCTCGCCGAGGAAAACCTGTACCCAGTATTGCGAAGTCAGGTTACCGGCCCGTAGCGTCCCAGATGTGCCGATCGGGAACGCCCGGGTGCTTGCGCAGATTCCGACAAGGACGGGAACCGACCTTGTCACCGAATGACAAGTGATCCGTTCTCAGTACCGCGTTCGTCGATCTCCGCTGTTCAACGGCTTGCCCTGGCGGTTTCGGCGGACATAACGTGCGCCCCCCGGTGCATGTGTGACGAGCCGCCATCGCTTTTCTCAGAGCCGGAGCGCTTAACGATGAACACGTTCACCGCCACTTCGAGGGAGGGCCGATGGGAATCGAAGTAGTCGTCGAAGGCCTGACGAAGTCCTTCGGCAAGCAGAACATCTGGCAGGACGTCAGCCTCACCCTGCCCGCCGGTGAAGTGAGCGTCATGCTCGGTCCTTCCGGAACCGGAAAGACCGTTTTCCTGAAATCCATCATCGGGCTCCTCAAGCCCGAACAGGGACGCGTCCTCATCAACGGCGTCGACATGGTGAACAGCTCCGAGCGCGACATCATGGAGACCCGGAAGCTCTTCGGCCTCATGTTCCAGGACGGGGCCCTTTTCGGCTCGATGTCGCTCTTCGACAACATCGCCTTCCCGCTGCGCGAGCACACCCGCAAGAAGGAATCCGAGATCCGCCGCATCGTCATGGAGCGCATCGACATCGTCGGGCTCCTCGGCGCCGAGGGAAAGCTGCCGGGCGAGATATCCGGCGGTATGCGCAAACGGGCCGGCCTCGCCCGCGCCCTGGTCCTGGACCCGCAGATCATCCTCTGCGACGAGCCGGACTCCGGACTGGACCCGGTGCGCACCGCCTATCTCTCGCAGCTCCTCATCGACCTCAACGCGCAGATCGACGCGACGATGCTCATCGTCACCCACAACCTCGACATCGCGGCCACCGTCCCCGACAACATGGGCATGCTGTTCTGCCGCAACCTCGTCACCTTCGGCCCGCGCGAGGTGCTGCTCACCAGCGACACCCCGGTCGTCTCCCAGTTCCTCGCCGGACGCCGCGAAGGACCCATCGGCATGTCCGAGGAGAAGGACGCCGCCACCCTCGCCGCCGAGCAGCTGGGCGACACCGCCCCGCTCCGTACCGGACCGCGCACCGTCGTCCCCCAGCTGGAGCCCTCGCCCGGCATGCCCGTACGCCAGGGCGCGCTGCGCCGCCGGGAGCGGGTCATGTCGATGATGGGCCAGCTGCCGGAGGCCGCCCGTACGGCGATCCTCAACAGCTACGCCCCGGCCGCGGGAGGTGCGCGCGCGTGACCGCCCCGATGCCGGTGCGGCCGCCCGAGCCGCCCGATAAACCCCCGCAGGGCGTCGCCGGGAAGACCCCCGACAAGGTCCCCGGGAAGGCTCCCGAGCAGCGCCGCCCGTCCCGGCTGCTCGCCCCGCTCCGCGAGACCGGGAAGCTGTTCGCGCTCGCCGTCGCCGTGGCCCGGGCCATCTTCCGCCGGCCGTTCCAGGTACGGGAGTTCATCGAGCAGTTCTGGTTCGTCGCGAGCGTTACGATCCTGCCCGCCGCCCTCGTCTCGATCCCGTTCGGCGCGGTCATCGCCCTCCAGGTCGGCTCCCTCACCCAGCAGCTCGGCGCCCAGTCCTTCACCGGCGGCGCCAGCGTCCTCGCCGTGATCCAGCAGGCGAGCCCGATCATCGTGGCGCTGCTGATCTCCGGGGCCGCCGGATCCGCGATCTGCGCCGACCTCGGCTCGCGCAAGATCCGCGAGGAGCTCGACGCGATGGAGGTCATGGGCGTCTCGCCCATTCAACGCCTGGTCGTGCCCCGCGTGTTGGCCACCATGCTCGTCGCCGTCCTGCTCAACGGGCTGATCTCGGTGGTCGGCACGCTCGGCGGCTACTTCTTCAACGTGATCATGCAGGACGGCACCCCGGGCGCGTACCTCGCGAGCTTCTCCGCCCTCGCCCAGCTGCCCGACCTCTACATCAGCGAGTTCAAGGCGCTGATCTTCGGCTTCATCGCGGGCATCGTCGCCGCCTACCGGGGCCTCAACCCACGCGGCGGCCCCAAGGGCGTCGGCGACGCGGTCAACCAGTCCGTCGTCATCACCTTCATGCTGCTGTTCTTCGTGAACATGGTCCTCACGGCGATCTACCTCCAGATCGTCCCCGCGAAGGGGAGCTGACCGATGGCGATGCTCAGCTGGCTCGACCGATCGGGCGACCAACTCACCTTCTACGTCAAGGCACTCGTCTGGATCCCGCGCACCCTGCGCCGCTATCTGCGGGAGGTGCAGCGGCTGCTGGCCGAGGTCGCCTTCGGCAGCGGCGGACTCGGTGTCATCGGCGGCACCATCGGTGTGATGGTCGCCATGACCCTGTTCACCGGCACGGTCGTCGGACTCCAGGGGTACGCGGCCCTCAACCAGATCGGCACCTCGGCGTTCACCGGATTCATCTCCGCCTACTTCAACACCCGGGAGATCGCCCCGCTGGTCGCCGGACTCGCCCTCTCCGCCACCGTCGGCGCGGGCTTCACCGCGCAGCTCGGCGCGATGCGGATCAACGAGGAGGTCGACGCCCTGGAAGCGATGGGCGTGCGGTCCATGCCCTACCTCGTCACCACCCGGATCATCGCCGGAGTCGTCGCGATCATCCCGCTGTACGCGATCGGGCTGCTCTCCTCGTACGTCGCCTCCCGCTACATCACCATCTTCTTCAACGGACAGTCGGCGGGCACCTACGACCACTACTTCAATCTCTTCCTCTCCCCGCAGGACGTCCTGCTGTCGGTGCTGAAAGTGCTGATCTTCAGCGTGCTGGTGATCCTCGCCCACTGCTACTACGGCTTCCACGCCACCGGCGGACCGGCCGGCGTGGGCGTGGCGGTCGGCCGGTCGGTGCGCAACGCGATCGTCCTCATCAGCGTCACCGACTTCTTCCTCTCGCTCGCCATCTGGGGCGCCACGACGACGGTGAAGGTGGCCGGCTGATGCGTACCTCCAGCACCCGCACGGTCCGCCGACGCCTGGCCGGAGTCACCTTCCTGCTGGTGCCCGCCGTCCTGGTGTGGGTCTCGGTCTCCGTGTACGAGAAGGACTTCACCGACGACGCCACCGTCACCGTCCGCACCGGATCGGTCGGCAACGAGATGCACGACAACGCCGATGTGAAGCTGCGTGGCGTCGTCATCGGGCAGGTCCGCTCCATCGCCACCGACGGCGAGGGCGCCCGCCTCACCCTGGCCATCGACCGGGACAAGCTCGGGCAGATACCCGCCGACGTCACCGCCCAGATGCTGCCCACCACCCTCTTCGGCGCACGGTTCGTCGCGCTCGTCCCGCCCCGCATCCCCACCGGATCCACGCTGCGGGCCGGGGCCGTCATCCCGCAGGACCGCTCCTCCAACGCCATCGAGCTGGAACAGGTCCTGGACAACGTCCTGCCGCTGCTGACCGCCGTGAAGCCCGAAAAGCTCTCCGCCACCCTCAACGCCGTATCCCAGGCGCTGGAGGGACGCGGTGAACGCCTCGGCGAGACGCTGACCACGCTGGACGGGCACTTGAAGAAGTTCAACCCCCAACTCCCCACCCTCAACGCCGACATCAAGGAACTCGTCAAGGTGAGCACGCTGTACGCGGACGCCGCGCCGGACGTCCTCGACGCGCTGACCGACGCCACGGTCACCAGCTCCACCCTCGCCGACCAGGAGGCGCGGCTCGCCGGCCTCTACGGCACCACCACGGCCGCCGCGCAGGACGTCACCTCCTTCCTGCGGGAGAACAAGGACAACCTCATCCGGCTCTCCGCATCCAGCAGGCCCTCCCTCGAACTCCTCGCCGAATACGCCGAGTCGTTCCCCTGCACCCTGCGCACCCTGGCCGGCTTCGTGCCCGCCATGGACAAGGCCCTCGGCAAGGGAACCGACCAGCCGGGACTGCATGTGTCGGTCAAGTCCGTTCCCTCCCAGGGCAAGTACGTCCCCGGCCGGGACACCCCGGTCTACAACGCCTCCGGCGGACCGCAGTGCTACTCGGTGCCGTACGTCGGCAAGCACGCCCCGACCGCCGACACCCGCCGGGTCGCCGACGTCACCGCACCACCGCCCACCCCGGACGACGACGGCGGCGGCGACGGTACGGACACCGCGCTCGGCCTGCCCAACTCGCCCCAGGAGTCCCGGCTCGTCAACGAACTGGTCGCGCCCTCGCTGAAGGTCCGGCCGGGAGACCTCGCCGACTGGAGCAGCGTGCTCATCGGCCCGGCCTTCCGCGGTGCGGAGGTGAAGCTCAAGTGAAACGCCGTTCGCTCGCGGGACCGGTCACCAAGTCCCTCGTCTTCATCGTGGTCACCGTGCTGGCCACCACCGTCCTCGGGCTCTCCATCGCCAACAAGGGCGTCGGGGACACCGCCACGTACAAGGCGCGGTTCACCGACGCCACCGGGCTGATCCCCGGCGACAGCGTCCGGATCGCCGGGGTGAAGGTCGGCCAGGTCGAGTCCGTGCGGGTCGCCGACCGGCGGGTCGCCGAGGTCGCCTTCGCCGTACGCAAGGGACGCACCCTCCCCGCCTCGGTGACGGCGTCCATCAAATACCTCAACATGGTCGGCCAGCGGTACGTCGACCTCGACCAGGGGGCAGGACCCGTCGGCCGGGCCTTCGCGCCCGGGGACACCATCCCGCTCTCCCGCACCACCCCGGCGCTCGACCTCACCCAGCTCTTCAACGGCTTCCAGCCCCTGTTCGAGGGGCTGTCGCCGCCCGACGTCAACCAGCTCGCCGGCTCCATCGTCCAGGTCCTCCAGGGCGAGGGCGGCACCGTCGACAGCATCCTGCGGCACGTCGGCTCGCTCACCACCACCGTCGCCGCGAAGGACAAGGTGATCGGCGAGGTGATCAAGAACCTCAACACGGTCCTCAAGACCGTCAACGACCGGGAGGAGGGCTTCGACGACCTCGTCGTCACCCTCCAGAAGCTCGTCACCGGCTTCTCCGGCGACCGCAAACCGCTCGGCGAGGCCATCACCGCGATGGGCGCGCTCACCACCGTCACCGCCGACCTCTTCCAGGACGGCAGAAAGCCGCTCAAGGACGACATCCGGCAACTCGGGCGGCTCAGCGGCCAGTTGGAGAAGGGCACCCCGCAGATCGAGAACTTCCTCCAGAAGACCCCGGCCAAGATGGCGGCGATCACCCGGCTGACGTCCTACGGATCGTGGCTCAACCTCTACCTCTGCGAAGCGAAGGTCAGCGGCGTCACCCACGACGACGGCAGCACGCCGCCCACCGGCATCGCGATCACCCAACCGAGGTGCCTGGCATGAGAATCACCCCCATCCGGGAACGCAACCCGGTCGCCGTCGCCGTCGTCGGGCTCCTCGTCCTGGCCCTGCTCGGCCTCGCCGCCTGGCGCGCCGACTCGCTGCCCTTCCTCGACAGCGGCACCGCCTACAGCGCCGACTTCACCGAGTCCGCCGGGCTCGCCGACGGCGATGAGGTGCGCATCGCCGGAGTGAAGGTCGGCGAGGTCACCGGCGTCTCCCTCGACGGCGCGAAGGTCCGGGTCGACTTCCGGGTGAAGAACGCCTGGATCGGCGACTCCTCCACCGTCGGCATCGCCATCAAGACCCTGCTCGGCGACAAGTACCTCGCCGTCGACCCCCTCGGCGACGCCCCGCAGGACCCGGACTCCCGCATCACCGCGAGCCGCACCACCTCCCCGTACGACATCACGCAGGCGTTCAACGGGCTCGGGGACACCATCGGCGAGATCGACACCGAACAGCTCGCCAAGAGCTTCGAGGCGATCTCCGCCACCTTCAAGGATTCCCCGCCGCACGTCCGCAGCGCCGCCGACGGGCTCTCCGCCCTCTCCCGTACGGTCTCCGCACGCGACGCCCAGCTCGCTACCCTGCTCCGCAGCAGCAAGCAGCTCACCAAGACCCTCGCCGGAAAGAAGAGCAGCTTCGAAACGCTCCTGGAGGACGGGAACCTGCTCCTCGGCGAGATCCAGGCGCGCCGCGACTCCATCCATCTGCTGCTCACCGGCACCCGCGACCTCGGCACCCAGCTCACCGGACTCGTCCGGGACAACAACAAGCAGCTCGGGCCGACCCTGGACTCCCTCGGCCGGGTCACCGCCGTCCTGGTGAAGAACCGCAAGAGCCTGGACAAGGTCCTCGCCATGACCGGCTCGTACAGCCGGCTCGTCGGCAACACCCTCGGCAGCGGGCGCTGGTTCGACAACTACGTCTGCGGCGTCGTGCCCAAGAACTACCTCCCCGCCGGCACACCCCCGGCGACCGGATGCATGCCACCCCGGCAGCAAGGGGGCCGCTGACATGAGACGCACCCGCATCATCGGCATCACCGCCGGACTCGCCCTCGTGGCCGTCGCGGCCGCCACCGGCGTGAGCGCCCTGGAGGAGGACGGGAAGACCACGGTCACCGCCTACTTCGACCGGGCGACCGGCGTCTACGCCGGATCCGATCTGCGGATCCTCGGCGTCAAGGTCGGCACCGTCGACTCCGTCGAGCCGCGCGGCAAGGAGGTGAAGGTCGTGCTGCGCCTCGACCGGGGCATCGACGTCCCCCAGGACGCCCACGCCGTCGTCGTCGCCCCCAGCCTCGTCGCCGACCGCTACATCCAGCTCGCCCCCGCCTACGACGGCGGCCCCCGGCTCGCCGACCGGGCGGTCCTGCCCGCCGCCCGCAACGCCACCCCCGTGGAGGTCGACGAGCTGTACGCCTCCATCACCGAACTCTCCACCGCGCTCGGCCCGAACGGGGCCAACGCCGACGGGGCGCTCGCCCGGCTCCTGGACACCGGGGCGAAGAACCTCGACGGCAACGGCAAGGCCATCGGGGACTCCATCGAGCAGTTCGGCAAGGCCACCAAGACGCTCGACAGGAGCAGCGGCGACCTGTTCGACACCCTGACCCACCTCCAGACCTTCACCACCATGCTCAAGGAGAACGACGGCAACGTCCGCAGCGCCGAGCAGCAGCTGAACACGGTCACCTCCTTCCTCGCCGACGACAAGAAGAACCTGAGCGCGGCCCTCAAGGAACTCGGCACCGCCCTCGGCCAGGTCAAGACGTTCATCGCGAAGAACCGCGGCGCGCTCAAGAAGAACGTGGAGGCGCTGGTGCCCGTCACCCAGGCCCTCGTCGACCAGCGCGCCTCACTCGCCGAGGCGATGGACACCCTGCCGCTCGCCGCCGGAAACGTCCTCAACGCGTACGACCCGGCCAACCGCACCCTCAACGGGCGCACCAACCTCAACGAACTGTCCATGGGCGGACCGCTCGTCGACCCCGGGGCCGCCGAAGCGGCCGGCCGGCTCACCGGCCTCGCCCCCGTCGACGCGAACCGCCGCAAGGCCCTGCCCGTCCTGCCGTTGCCGGAGGTCGGCACGGTCTACGGCACCCCCGAGAAGCGGCCCGAGAAGCAGCCCGGCAAGCAGCCCGGCAAGCAGAAGGGGGCGGAACGATGAACGACGACGCCCGGCGCGGACCCGTCGTACGTGCCGCTGTCTCAGCCGTGGCCCTGCTCGCCACCGGCGCCCTGATCGCCCTGGTCGTGGTCCGCCCCGACGTTCCCTCCTTCACCGGCATCGAACAGTTCCCCCTGCCCGGCGGCGCGGACCTCGGCGACCGCCCGTACGAGGTCACCGCCGAGTTCGGCGACGTCCTCAGCCTCGCCCCGCAGTCCTCGGTGAAGGTCAACGACGTGTCCGTCGGGCGCGTCACGAAGATCGCCCTCGCCCCGGACGGCTGGCGGGCCCGGGTCACCATGCGGGTCAACGGGAGGATCAAGCTCCCCGCGAACGCCTACGCCCGGCTCGAACAGTCCAGCCTCCTCGGCGAGAAGTTCATCCAGCTCGCCCCGCCCCCCGAGGGCACCGCACGCGGCTCGCTCGCCTCCGGCGGCCGCATCCCGCTCTCCCGCACCAACAGGAACCCGGAGGTCGAGGAGGTCTTCGGAGCACTGTCCCTGCTCCTCAACGGGGGTGGCGTCAACCAGCTCAAGACCATCACCACCGAGCTGAACAAGGCGCTCGCCGGACAGGAACCGCAGATCCGCTCCATGCTGAAGCGGGTCGACACCCTCGTGACCAACCTGGACGAGAACAAGGGTGACATCACCAAGGCCCTCGACGGGGTCAACCGGCTCGCCGCCACCCTCGCCACCCGCAAGCAGGACGTCGGCACGGTCCTGACCGGGCTCAGCCCCGGACTCAAGGTCCTGGAGAAGCAGCGCGGCTCCCTGCTGACCATGCTGCGCTCCCTCGACACCCTCTCCACCGTGGCCGTCGACACGATCAACCGGAGCAAAGCCGACATGATCGCCGACCTCAAGGCGCTCGCCCCGACCCTCAAGGCGCTCGCGGACTCCGGCCAGGACCTCCCCGACTCCCTCCAGGTGCTGCTGACCTACCCGTTCACGGACGAGGTGCTGCGCGGCGTCAAGGGCGACTACCTCAACGTCTACCTGGATGTGACGGCCCTGCCCGGTACGCAGATCATCCCGCCGCTCACCCCGGACGAGCCCGGCATCCCGTTGCCCCCGGCCGAGGGCGAGGGCGCGGCGGCCCGGAGCGCGCTTCCGCTGCCGCTGCCCGCCGTGTCGGGCACGCCGAAGAGCACCGCTCCGGGCACGCCGACGCCGGAAGCGGCCGGCACGCCGAAGACCGCGAAGGAGGAGACGACACCGTGATCACCCTCGCCATCCGGCTGAAGAACCTCGCCTTCCTCATCATCGCCGTCCTCGTCCTCGGCTATCTGGGCGTGCGGTACGCCGATCTCGGCCATTACGTCGGCCTCCGCAGCTACTACACCGTCACGGTCCAACTCCCGCAGACGGGCGGCCTGTACACCCACTCCAACGTCACCTACCGGGGCGTCTCCGTGGGCCGCGTCGGGCCGATCGAGCTGACCGAGGAGGGCGTCGAGGCCGAGCTGCGGATCGAGAAGGACGCCCCGCCGATCCCGGACAGCCTCACCGCCGTCGTCGCGAACCTCTCGGCGGTCGGCGAGCAGTACGTGGATCTGCGGCCCACCCGTAAGGACGGCCCCTTCCTGGGCAACGGGTCGGTCATCGACGCGGCCGACACCACCATCCCCGCACCCCCGACCGACGTCCTCACCAGCGTCGACGACCTGGCGAGCTCGGTGGACCTGGAGAGCCTGCGGACCGTCGTCGAGGAGTTCGGAGCCGCCTTCGAAGGGCGCGGCGACGACCTCCAGGTCCTGCTGGACACCGGCGGCGACTTCATCGAGGCAGCCGACCAGGCCCTGCCGGTCACCACCCGGCTGATGGCCGACGGCGAGCGCGTCCTGCGGACCCAGGCCGAACAGGGCCAGGCTCTCAAGGGCTTCGCCGCAGGAGCCAAGGAACTGGCCGCCGAACTCAAGGGCTCCGACGCCGACCTGCGCCGCCTCATCGCCACCACCCCGGACGCCGCCGTCCAGATCAGCGGACTGCTGCGCGACCTGGACCCGGCCTTCGGCGTGGTCGTCGCCAACCTCCTCACCACCTCGGAGGTCGCCGTCACCCGACAGCGCGGCCTGGAGGAACTCCTCGTGAAGCTCCCCGCAGTCGCCGCCGCCGGGGCGAGCGCGGTCGATGACGACGGCGCCCGGTTCGGGATGTCCGTCACCTTCTTCGAACCGCTGCCCTGCACCGCCGGCTACGGCGGCACGGTCTACCGCAACGGCCTCGACACCTCGGCCGGGCCCGCCGTGAACACCGCCGCCCGCTGTACGTCCTCGCCCGGCACCGGCATCAACGTCCGGGGCAGCGCCAACGCCCCCAAGGGCGGCCCGCCCCCGAAACCGGCCGTTCCCGGCTCGATGAAGCTGCCCGGAGCCGTGGACGGCGGGCCCGCGACCACGCAGCCGCCGGCCGAGGGCATGGCCGGTCTGCTCGGCCTGGGAGGCGGCTCATGACCCCCCGCACCCGACGCCGGGCCGGCTGGGCCGTGCTGCTCGTCGCCGCCCTGCTCTGCGGCCTGGGGGCCTGGTCGTACGGGCAGGCGCGCGGCGACCGCACCCTCTCCTACGCGAAGGCCCGCGACACGGCCCTGACCGAGGGCAAGCGGCACCTCGCCGCGCTGAACAGCCTCGACGGCGAGAACGCGAAGCGGGTGGATGCCGGGCTGCGGGCCTGGCTGGACTCCTCGACGGGACCGCTGCACGATCAGCTGAAGCGGACCAGGAAGGCCGACGCGAAGTCCCTGACGACCGCGGGCGACACGGCGCGGGGCAAGGTCACATCGGCGGCGCTGACCGCATTGGACGAGCGCACGGGCACGGCGGAGCTGATCGCCACCGTGGACGTCGAGGTCACCCCGCGCACCGGCGCGCCCGGCACCCAGCGCAAGCGGTTCACGGCGACCCTCGCCCGTACGGCCGACGGCTGGAAGGTCAAGGCGCTCACGGCGATCGGAACGGGCGGCGGCCGATGAGAGCAGGAGGAGGGACGCCCACGGTGACCAGCACGACGACAGGCGCGACGGACGCGACGGACGTGGCGGACGCGGAGGACACTGCGGCGGAGACGGTCGCGGTGGACTCGACGGATGCCGTGGAGGTGCCCCGCCGCCGGTGGCCGCGCATCCTCGGCGTCCTTCTGACGGTCGCCCTGATCGCCACGGGCGGCGCGCTGTACGCCGAGGGACGCCATCTGCGCGACACCCCGGCCACCGCGAACCTCGCGCTCACCGACGCCGAGGCGACCGCCCGTGTCACCGGCGACGTCAGCAGCGCGCTCGGGAAGGTCTTCTCGTACGGCCCCGGGGCCACCGCCGTCACCAGGGCGGCGGCGAAGGAGGTCCTGGCGGGCAAGGCGCTCCAGCAGTACGCCGCACTGTTCGGCCAGGTCGAGCGGCAGTCCGCCGACCAGAAGCTGACGCTCACCACCGAGGTCGTCAAGGCCGGGGTGACCCGGCTGACCGGCAGCAGCGCGCACCTCCTGGTCTTCCTCGACCAGGTCTACGAGCGCCGGGGCCGCGCCCCCACCACCGCCTCCGCGCAGCTCACGGTGACCGCCGAACTGCGCGACGGACGCTGGTGGATCGTCGAGATCGGCTCCACATGACGGCGGGCCGGAGGCGATGGCGCACCGGTCCGGTTCGGCAGGCAGGGGAGAGGCAGCACATGGCACGGGAGCGCACAGCACAGCAGGACGCGGCAGACGCGCCGGCCGGGAAGGTACGGGCCGGAGCACGGAATCCGCTGGTGATCGCCGCGCTGGCCCTGGCGGTGTGCGCGGCCGGAGCGGCGGGCTGGGGCGGCTGGTCGCGCTACGAGGCCACGCACGACGACGCGGCGTCCTTCGCACAGGAGCGGGACGACGCGCTGGCGGCGGGCGAGCAGGCGGTGCAGAACATGAACACCCTGGACCACCGCTCGCTGGAGAAGGGGCTCGACAGCTGGGAGCAGTCCACCACCGGCGACCTGCACCGCCAACTCATCGACGGACGCGACGCGTTCGCCAAGCAGATCGCCGAGGCGAAGACGGTCAGCACAGCCAAGGTCCTCTCCGGTGCGGTCACCGAACTGGACCAACGGGCGGGCCGGGCAGGGGTGATGGTGGCGATCCGGGTCACCGTGACCGCGCCGAAGGGCGAACCGGCGGTGAAGGAGAGCCGGTTGCTCGGCGGCCTCACCCGGACCGCCGACGGGTGGAAGCTCAGCGCACTGGGCCAGGCACCCGTCGGCAGCACGGGCGGCTGACCTCAGCCCCCGCAACAGCCGACCCGCTCGCACCGCCCCGCACGCCCCGGAGAGGACCCCGCCCATGTCGACGACCCGCCACCTCGTCAACCGCCGCCGCCGGCTGGCCACGGCACCACCGCGTACCCCGGGGACCGAGCCGGACCCGGCAGCCGAGGCGGTCACCCCCATCGCCGCCACTACCGGCACAGCCACAGCCACAGCCACCGAGCCCGAACCACAGACTGAGGCGGACACCGCTCCCGATACGCCGGGGGAGAGCCCTCGCAAGCAGGCCCGACGCCGTCCTCACCTCACCCTCCCCGTCGTCCTCTGCGCCCTCACCGTCCTCCTCGGGGCCTTCGCCGCCTGGGCGTTCGCCTCGGCCGGCGACCTCCGCGACGAACCGGCCCGGCAGAACACCGCGCTCACCGACATCGGCCGGACCAGCGAGGTGAAGGGCCGGATCAGTGAGGCGGTCGGCGCGGTGTTCTCGTACGACTACGCCTCGCCCGCCCGGTCCGACCGTGCGGCGAGCACCTATCTGACCGGCCGGGCCGTGCAGCAGCACAAGGACATGCTCGCCGACGTACGGGAGCAGGCCCCGAAGCAGAAGCTCGTCCTGACGACCACCGTCACCGAGAGCGGGGTGGAGTTCCTCGACGGCGACCGCGCCCGGCTGCTGGTCTTCGCCGACCAGAGCAACACCCGTACGGGCAAGGACGAGGAGACGACGTACGCGGCGGCCATGTTCGCCGTGGACGCCGTTCGCCGCGGGGACACCTGGCTGATCGCCGCCATCGATACGTTCACTCGCTGAGACCCGGAGAGGGGTGCCCCCATGAGGTTCGACCGCACCGTGCGCCGCCGACTGAGCACCACGGCCACCGCCGTCGCCGCGATGACCGCGCTCACCGCGTCCCAGGCTCCGGGGTTCGCCCTGCCCGAGCCCCGGCAGGAGAAGGCGGCGGCCTCCGACGACGTCGTATGGACCGAGGTGCCGGGCGACGACGTCTACCACACCGAGTTACCGCCGCTGCGGTCCCCGAAGCCGCCGGCGCCCCTGAAGCCCGGCACGAAACCCGACCCCGTCGTGGCGCGTGCCTGGTCCGAGGCGGGCATCCCGGCCACCGTGCTGGCCGCCTACCGCAAGGCCGAGACCGCGGTGGGCCGCAGTGACCCGGGCTGCGGACTGCCGTGGCAACTGCTCGCGGCGATCGGCAAGGTCGAGTCCGGCCAGGCCTCCGGAGGGCGGGTCGACGCGAGCGGGACGACGCTCACCCCGATCCTCGGCCCCGCGCTCGACGGCAACGGCTTCGCGCTGATCCGGGACACCGACAACGGGGCGTACGACGGCGACCGGACCTTCGACCGGGCCGTCGGGCCGATGCAGTTCATCCCGTCCACCTGGGCGGCCTGGGGCGCGGACGGCAACGGCGACGGCCGCAAGGACCCGAACAACATCTACGACGCGGCGCTCGCCGCCGGGCACTACCTCTGCGCCGGGCCCCGCGACCTGACCCGCCGCGCCGACCTGGACCGGGCGATCCTCAGCTACAACCGCTCCGACACCTATCTGCGGACGGTGCTGTCCTGGCTGGAGTTCTACCGCAAGGGCAGCCACCCGGTCGCCGACGGCGAGGGCGTTCTCCCGGCCAGCCCAGGACCCGGCGGGAAGACCCCGGCCAAGGCCCCGGTCGGCGGCCCCGGCGCGCCGGGACGTCCCGGCAAGGACGACGGAGGCGTCGTCGTCGGCCCGCAGCCCACCCGGCCGCCGAGCCCGACGCCCACACCGCGCCCCACGGATCCCGGCTCGCCGAGCCCGAGCCCCGACCCGACGGACCCCGGCCCCACCGACCCCGGCCCGAGCCCCGACCCGACGGACCCGACCGACCCGGGCCCCACCGACCCGGGCCCGGACCCCGACCCGACCGGGCCCACCACACCGCCGGACCCCGACCCGGGCGAGACCGGTCCGGGCTGCCCCGACGACACCCCGTCGCCGTCCCCGTCCGGTGACGCCGGTACGCCCGACCCGGGCGCGTCGGACGAGCCCTGCGCCACGCCGACCGGTGACCCGGAGTCAGCCGCCTGACAACACCTCGGACAGGTCGTAGGAGACGACCTCCTCCAACTGCGCGTACGTACAGCCGGCGGGGGACCGGTCCGGACGCCACCGGCGGAACTGGGTGGTGTGCCGGAACCGGTCGCCCTCCATGTGGTCGTAGGCCACCTCGCACACCCGCTCGGGGCGCAGCGGAATCCAGGACTGGTCCTTCTTGCCCGACCAGCGGTTCTGCGTCCCCGGCAGCCGCGACTGCTCGTGCGCCGCCGCGTCCGCCCACGCGCCCCACGGGTGCTCGGCGAACTCGGCGCGCAGCGGGGCGAGTTCCTCGGCGAGCTCGGCGCGCCGCTTCATCGGGAAGGCCGCGCAGACCCCGACGTGCTGGAGCACGCCTTCGGCGTCGTACAGGCCGAGCAGCAGCGAGCCGACGACCGGTCCGCTCTTGTGCTCGCGGTAGCCCGCCACCACGACGTCGGCGGTCCGCTCGTGCTTGATCTTGTACATCGCCCGGGTGTCGGGCCGGTAGGGCAGATCGAGCGGTTTGGCCACCACCCCGTCGAGCCCGGCCCCCTCGTACCGTTCGAACCACTCCCGGGCGATCTCGATGTCCGTGGTCGACGGGGCGAGGAGGACGGGCGCGTCCGCGCCGGAGAGCGCCGCTCGGAGCACCTCCCGCCGGTCCGCCTGCCGGGTGGAGAGGAGAGAGGTGTCATCGATCGCGAGGACGTCGAAGGCGATGAAGCTCGCCGGGGTCTGCTCGGCCAGCATCCGGACCCGGGAGTCCGCCGGATGGATGCGCTCGCTGAGCCGGTCGAAGTCGAGCCGCCCCTCGTGGGCGATGACGATCTCCCCGTCGATCACACAGCGCGGCGGGAGGTTGTCCCGTACGGCGTCGACCAGGTCGGGGAAGTAGCGGGTCAGCGGCTTTCCGGTGCGGCTGCCGATCTCCACCTCGTCGCCGTCGCGGTACACGATCGCCCGGAAGCCGTCCCACTTCGCCTCGTAGCTCATGCCCGGCGGGATCTTGGCCACCGACTTGGCGAGCATCGGCTTCACGGGCGGCATCACCGGCAGGTCCATGGCCCGATTCTGGACCGCCTACCCACCCATGTCTCCCGATGTGCGGCATATGTGCGACCGGCCTACCGTGGCCGTCATGGGAGCAGCGGTGGAGCTGGACGCGGGCGGACGGGCCGTGAGGCTGTCCAACCCGGACAAGGTGTACTTCCCGGAGAAGGGCTACACCAAGAGGGACGTGGCCGAGTACTTCCTGGCGGTCGGCCCCGGGATCACGCGTGCCCTGAACCACCGGCCGACCACGCTCCAGCGCTTCGTGGACGGGGTCGAGGGCGACTTCTTCTACCAGAAGCGCGCCCCGAAGAACCTCCCCGAGTGGATCCCCACCGCCCGTATCGCCTTTCCCAGCGGCCGCCCCGCCGACGAGCTCTGCCCCACCGAGCTCGCCGCCGTGATCTGGGCCGCCAACCTCGGCACCCTCACCTTCCACCCGTGGCCGGTCCGCGCCGGGGACACCGACCACCCGGACGAACTCCGCATCGACCTGGACCCGCAGCCCGGCACCGACTACGCCGACGCCGTCACCGCCGCCCACGAGCTGCGCTCCGTCCTGGAGGACCACGGCGTTCGCGGCTGGCCCAAGACCTCCGGCGGCCGCGGGATGCACGTCTTCGTGCCCATCGAGCCCGCCTGGACCTTCGTCGAGGTGCGGCGCGCCGCCATCGCCGCCGGGCGCGAGCTGGAGCGGCGGATGCCCGAGCGGGTGACGACCGCCTGGTGGAAGGAGGAGCGCGGCGAGCGGATCTTCGTCGACTTCAACCAGACCGCCCGCGACCGCACCATCGCCTCCGCCTACTCCGTACGCCCCTTCCCGCACGCCCCGGTCTCCGCGCCGCTGCGCTGGGAGGAGATCGACGACGCCGAACCGCGCGACTTCGACCTCCGCACGATGCCGGGGCGCTACGCCGAACTCGGCGACGTCCACGCCGACATGGACCAGGAGGCGTTCCGGCTCGACGGGCTGCTGGAGCTGGCCGACCGGGACGAGAAGGAGCGCGGGCTCGGCGACATGCCCTATCCGCCGGAGTATCCGAAGATGCCCGGCGAGCCCAAGCGCGTCCAGCCCAGCCGCGCCCGCCACGATGACGACGACGGCGAGATGGCGTGAGCGGGAGCGACGAGAACGGCGGCGAGCAGGGCGGAAGCAGTGAGAGGCACGGCGCACACGGGCGGCCGCTCACCCTGCGCGAACGCTGGGAGGCCTACAAGAACAGCCCGTTCCTCCCCGCGACCGTCCTCGTCCTCATCGTCGCCGCCGCGGCCGGCCTCTTCGCCGGCTCCTACACGTACGCCATGGCCGACCCCACTCCGCACCGCATCCCCGCCGCCCTGGTCACCCGGCCGGCGGCGGAGCGCGGTGAGGCGTTCGTCGCGGGGATGGAGAAGGCCCTCGACGCCTCCCTCGAACTGCGTGACTACCCGGACGTCGCGGACGCCCGCCGCGCCCTGGACGAGCAGAAGGTCTTCGCCATCGTGCGCGCGTCCGACAGCGGCGGGGTGGCGCTCGACGTGGCCGGGGCCTCGGGGGCGTCCGTGGCCGAACTGCTGGGCGAGGCGGGGCTGAAGGTGGGCGACGCCACCGGGGTCGAGGTCACCGTCCGGGACGTGAAGCCGCTCCAGAGGGGCGATCCACGCGGGCTCGCCCTGTTCTACATCTCGCTGGCCGCAGTGATCATGGGCTTCCTCGGCGCGATCCAGCTCAGCGTGCACGCCCACGGCCTGAACCCGGCCGAGCGGATCGCCTTCACCGCCGCGTACGCCCTGCTCGGCGGCTTCGCCATCGCGGCGGCCGTCGACTGGTGGCTCGGGGCGGTGGACCTGCCGTTCGTCCAGTCCTGGCTGATCCTGGCGTTCACGATGTTCACCTCCGGCATGGTCTTCACCATGTTCAACACCCTGATGGGCCGCTGGGCGATGATCCCGACCTGGGGCGTCATGGTGCTGCTCGGCAACCCGTCGTCCGGCGGGGCGGTGTCCTGGCCGCTGCTGCCCTCGGCGCTCGGCCACATCGGCCGCTGGCTGCCGCCGGGAGCCTCCGTCAACGCCCAGCACACCGCCGTCTACTACCAGGGCCACCAGTTCGTCTTCCCGTACCTGGTCCTCGCCGGCTGGGCGCTGGTCTCCTGCGCGGTCTTCTGGGTGTGGCGGCACCGACACCCCGGTGGCCGCGCCCGCACGCCGGAGCATGCGGCCGCGGCCACCTGAGACCTTCCGCGCGGGTTACAGCTCCTTGATCCGGATGTCGCGGTACGAGATGACGTCCGTGACTCCGTGGACCTGGAGCCCGATGTAACCGGAGGCGAACCGCCGGCCGTCGGTGCCCGGGTCGTCGCCGCGCGGCGGCTCGAAGAGCTGACCGCCGGTGTTGTCGAACTCGTTGATCAGGACACCGTTGCGGTAGATCTCGTAGTGCTGGTCCACCACCTTGATCTCGTAGTCGTTCCAGGTGCCCTTGGGGGTGACCCCGGCGCCGCCGAGACCGACGCGGTCGAAGCCGTACACCGAACCGGTCTTGTACATGTCGCCGTCCGGCCGGTCGTTGACCTGGATCTCATGGCCGTACTTGATGGCGACCCACTCCGGACGCGACTCCTCCGGGTGGTCGTGGACCTTCGGGAAGCGGACGAAGACCCCGCCGTTGGCGTTGCCCGAGCCCGGGGCGTCGTCCCGCCACTGGAGCTTCAGCGAGTAGTCGCCGTAGGCCCGGTTCGGCAGCCACAGCATGCCCATCCCGTCCACCGTGGTGGAGCTGGTGATCGAGCCCTCCTCCTCGTTCAGCTCGAACTTGCCGCCGCCCACCTGCTCCCACTTGGCGAGCGAGGCCGTCGTGCCGTCGAAGAGCTTGGTGTAGCCCTCGGACTGGCCCGGCTTGCCGATGCCCGACTGCTTGGCGGCCTGGTTGATCGCCTTGCGCTCGCGCTGGTCGATGACACCGTCGGTCTTCAGCTTGTCGAGGACCGCCTTCACGTGCTTGAGGAACAGCGCGTTGGAGGACCAGTCCTTCTCGTCCTCGATCAGCTCGTTGATCGTGCAGCGGTTGCCGGTGATCCGGTTCGGGACGCCCGTGTCGATCGTGCCGACGAAGACGGTGTGCCGCTCGTCGAACTCCGCGCAGTTCGGCGCGGGAACGCCGCCGCCCTGGGCGATGGTGAACGACGCCTTCTTCGCCTCGGAGGTGTTGCCCGCCTTGTCCGTCGCCCGGTGGGCGATCGAGTGGTGGCCGACCCGGTCGACGATCACCGGGGCGGTGTACGCGAGGTACGGTCCGCCGTCGAGGCTGTACTCGACCTTCTCCACGCCCGAGTCGTCGTCGGTCGCGGTGACGGTCGCCTTGGCGCTGGTGATGAACGCGCCGTCGGAGTTCTTGTTCCCCTCCACGGTCACCGAGGTCTCCGGAGCCGTCTGATCCTGCGACGGCGGCTCCACCACGGTGAAGTCGACGGACTGCTCGTCCGCGACATTGCCCGAGCGGTCGGTGGCCCGGTAGCGGACCGTGTGCTCGCCCACCTCGTGGACCATCACGGGTTCCGTGTACGGCTGCCACGCGCCGTCCGCGCCGAGCGCGTACTCGATGGTGTTGACGCCCGACCCGGTGTCGGACGCGGTCACGGTGACCGTGGCCATGCCCAGGTACGCGCCTGCCTCGTCCTGCTCGCCCGAGACGGTCGCCGAGGTCTCCGGCGGGGTCTCGTCGTCGGTCGGCGGGGCGGCGACCGCGAAGTCGACGGACTTCTCCTCGGACGCGTTGCCCGCCTTGTCGGTGGCCCGGTAGCGGACCGTGTGGTCGCCCACCTCGTTCACCACGACGGGCGCGGTGTACGGCTGCCACGCGCCGTCGGCCCCCAGGGCGAACTCGACGGTGTCGACGCCGGAGCCCGCGTCGGTGGCCTCGACACTGACCGAGGCCTGGCCGATGTACGCGCCGTCGCCGTTCTGGTCGCCGTCGACCTTCGCCGAGGTCGCGGGGGCCTCGGTGTCCTCGCCGCCACCGTCCTCGGTGACGGTCAGGACGCCCTTCATCTCACCGTGGCCGGGGATCGTGCAGTGGTAGAAGTACTTCCCCGGCGTGAGCGTGACCTCGACGCTGTGCTTGCCGCCCTCGGAGTCACCGGGGTTGGCCAGGATGTTCAGCTGGACGTCGGTGTTGTACTCCGGGTCCGACACGCTGAACGTCAGCGTGTGCGGCATGCTCGTCGTGTTCCCGGTGGCCGTGCTGTTCTCGAAGACGATGGTCGCCTTGCCGGCCACCGCCGTCTCCGGAGCCGTCAGATAGTGGTCGATCGGGTCGCCGGCGGTCCAGGTCAGGACCTGGTCGGCGGCCTTGGCCGCCGGAGTGTCGCCGCCCTTGCCGTACGCGGCGGTGGAGGTCAGCCCGAGGACCATCACGAGGGAGGCCAGCAGGGCCACCCAGAAGCTCGGCGGACGATGCCGCCTCCGTGCAAGGAGCGAGTGGTGTCTCACTTCGCCGCCGCCTTTCCGACGAGATCCTTGGCGGCCGGGGTCGCGTCGCCGCCCTTGTACGAGACGCGCCACAGCGCGGACGCGGAGTCCGAGGTGAAGAAGCCGCGCCCGTAGTCCAGGACGTACAGCGAACCGTCCGGCGCGAACTTCCAGTCCATCAGGTTGCGGATGCCGTCGGCCCCGACCGGGATGATCTTCTTCAACGACTCGGCGTGCGTGGGCAGTCCGCCCTTGCCGACCGTCTTCGGGTCGGTCAGCACGGCGTGCCGGGGCTGGGTGTCGTCGTAGAAGTCGCCGACGAACCACTTGCCGTCCCAGTAGGCCGGCCACTTCGCTGCTGACTCGCTCTGTGCGTCGTAGCGGTAGACCGGGCCGTTCATCGTGGCCTGCCCGCCGCCCTTGAGCCAGGGCAGGAGTTCCTTGCCCTCGTCCGTCTTGTAGCTCGGTACGCCGTTCTCGTCGCGCGGGTAGTCGACCCCGCCGCCCTGCGGGGAGTACCAGATGGTGTTCGGGGTCACCGGCGGCAGCTTGACCAGCCCGTCGTTGTTCGGCGACTCGTTCTTCGGGGCGTTGCAGTCGTACCAGCCCAGCGGCTTGGTCGGGTCCGGCAGATTACGGTCCCGGTAGGGCTGGTTGTTGCCCATGCAGTACGGCCAGCCGTGGTTGCCCGCCTTGGTGATCGCGGCGAACGTGTCGTACTTCGCCGGGCCCCAGGTGGTGGACGGCGCGCCCGCGTCGGGGCCGACCCAGCCCGCGTACAGCGTGTCCGTCGAGGTGTCGATCGAGATCCGGGCCGGGTTGCGCACGCCCATCACATAGATCTCGCCGCGGGTCTTGCCGCCGCCCTCGTCCGGCTCCTCGCCGGTGAAGAGGTTGCCGGACGGCAGGGTGTACGTGCCGTCGTCTTCCGGGTGGATCCGCAGGATCTTCCCGTTGAGGTTGTTGGTGTTGCCCGAGGTGCGCCGCGCGTCGGCGAAGGAGACGCCCTTGTAGTTCGGCTCCGGGTTGTTGCCGGAGTAACCGTCGCTGAAACCGGAGGAGTTGTTGTCACCGGTCGCGATGTACAGGTTGTCCTTCGAGTCCCAGGCCAGGCCACCACCCGCGTGGCAGCAGCTGTTGATCTGCACCGGCCAGTCGAGCAGCACCTTCTCCGAGGCCAGGTCCAGCTTGTTCGTCGCGGAGTCGAAGGTGAAGCGGGAGACCTGCCGGACCGCCATGCGCTTGTCGCGGTCGATCTTCGCGTGCGGCGTGTAGTGCAGATACACCCACCCGTTCGACGCGAAGTCCGGGTCCAGCTCGATGCCGAGCAACCCCTCCTCGACCTTGACCAGTTCGTCGCCGCCGCCCTTGTTGCCGAAGACGTCCAGCGCACCCGCCAGGGTGACCTTCTTCGTCTCCGGGTCGTAGACGTGGATCTCGCCCTTGCCCTTGCCGATGTCCGGGTCGTTCCAGTCGATGACGACCGGCTGGGAGCTGTCGGCCCCGCCGCGCCCGATGTAGAAGACCCGCCCGTCCGGGGCGGTCACCAGACCGTGCGGTTCGCCGATCTGGTCGTTCTGGCCCGGCTGGTTGGGCTCGGTGACCCGCTCGGCGGTGTAGTTGGAGGTGATCGTCGCCTTGCAGTCGGCCTGCGAGGTCCGGTTGGTCCAGGCGAGCGCGCCGCGCAGATGATCCCGGAAGTCGGTCTCGGCGAAGCTGTCCGCCGTGCCGCCCATCGCCGTGTAGAAGGAGCGGCCGCCGTCGTAGTCGCGGCACCAGGAGACCGGGTGGTCCCAGCCGTTGGCGCTCGCGCCCGGCTGGTACGTCAACTCCCGTACGCGCGCCACGGTGTGGACGTCACCGGACGGGTTCTTCGTCCAGTTCAGCCACTTGTCGGGGCGCTTCCACTCCAACGGCAGGCTCTTGGTGGCCGGGTGGACCCGGTCGCCGATCTCGACGGTCGCCCGCTGCACGGACGCCGGGCTGTCCGCCGCCGGGCGGGCTCCGACCAGACCGGTGAACCAGTCCGAGTACGGCTCGGTGCGGGCCGCGTCATGGACGCCGAGGAAGCCGCCGCCGGCTTCCATGTACGCCTCCAGGCCCGCTTCCTGCTCCGGGTCGAGGACGTCGCCCCCGCCGGTCAGGAAGACGACGGCGTGGAAGGAGCCGAGCCGCTTGCCGTTGGTGAAGACGTTCGGGTTGTCGGTGGCCACGGTCGTGAACCGCCCGGCCTCCGGGCCGGTCTGCCCGATCTTCTCGATCGCCGCGATCCCGGCCTCCGCGTACGGTGCCTCGTCGCCCGCCGACGCGTGGAAGACCAGCACCTTGACCTGGTTCGCGGCACCCGGCGGGGACGGCAGGGACAACGTTGTCGCCATCTTCTCCACCAGGGCCCGGTCCGGCGACGGATCCGCGCTGGCCGGGCCGCCGCTGCCCAGCATGGACACGGTCAGTGCGCCGGCCGCCACGGCCGCCGCGAGGCCGCGTCGTGATCTGGACCGGTGATGTGATGCGCGCTGCATGTGGTCACCCACCCCTCTGTGGTCACTGCACCTCTCGGTGACTGTGGCTTGCTCACTCTGCGTCAGTTCTTCGTCGGTGCTACTTGATTCACTGCGACAGCGCACGAAGCTAGACCTCTTTTCGTGGTCCGCCAATAGCTATGGCAGCAATCGCACGAACTTTGTCCTGGGTGTGGATAAACGGAAGTGCCCCGGCTACGGTATGGCCCGTTCCGGCGATCTCGTGAGGCCGTTCCGTATCGGCGGTTCCGCCAGTTTCCTTATCGCAGTGGGGAGTTCGACATGGACCGAAGGACCTTCAGCCGGCGGATGCTGGTCGGTGGCGCGGCCGTGGCCGCGACCGGGGTGACATCGTTGTCGCTCGGAGCGGTGGAGGCAAGCTCGGCCGAGAACCCGCCGCGTACGGCCCCGGCGGGCGGCGTCACGCGCCGACTGAAGATGTACGCCGAGAAGTTGCCGAACGGCGAGCTGGGCTACGGCTTCGAGAAGGGCAAGGCCTCGATCCCCGGCCCCCTCATCGAGGTCAACGAGGGCGACACGCTGCACATCGAGTTCGAGAACCTCACCGACGTCGACGCCAGCCTCCATGTCCACGGCGTCGACTACGACATCGCCAACGACGGCACCCGGATGAACAAGAGCCATGTCGAGCCCGGCGGCACCCGGACGTACACCTGGCGCACCCACGCCCCGGGCCGCCGCAAGGACGGCACCTGGGAGCCGGGCAGCGCGGGCTACTGGCACTACCACGACCATGTCGTCGGCACGGACCACGGCACCGGCGGCATCCGCAAGGGGCTCTACGGGCCGGTCATCGTGCGCCGCAAGGGCGACATCCTGCCGGACCAGACGTGCACGGTCGTCTTCAACGACATGACGATCAACAACAAGGCCGAGCACAACAGCACCAACTTCGAGGCCACGGTGGGTGATCGGCTCGAATTCGTGATGATCACGCACGGCGAGTACTACCACACCTTCCATATCCACGGTCACCGCTGGGCCGACAACCGCACCGGCCTGCTGACCGGCCCGGACGATCCCAGCCGGGTCATCGACAACAAGATCTGCGGCCCCGCGGACTCCTTCGGCCTCCAGATCATCGCGGGCGAACGCGTGGGCGCGGGCGCGTGGATGTACCACTGCCACGTCCAGAGCCACTCCGACATGGGGATGGCGGGGCTCCTGCTGATCAAGAAGGCCGACGGCACGATCCCGGGCTACGAACCCCACCACGCGGCGGGCGGCACGGAGAAGAAGACCGAGAAGACCGAGAAGGCGGAGAAGACAGAGAAGGACGGGAAGAAGGGCTCCGAAGCGGGCGCGGCGGAGCACCAGCACTGACCCCGTCCGTCACGGAGCCCGCGGAGGGGGCGGGCCCTGTCACGGACGGCGGGTGTCGTCCGCCAGCCGCTGCTGCTCCTCCTCGACGATGCGCCGGGCCAGCTCGGCGTCGGAGACGTCCACCGCGTCCGGGGTGGTCTCCGCGAGGTCGCTGCGCCGGGCGTACGCGTCGAAGAGCCGGTCCTTGCGGGCCAGCAGATCCACCAGGCGCTGGTCCACGCTGTCCGTGGCGAGCAGCCGGTGCACCTGGACCGTGCGCACCTGGCCCATCCGGTGGGCGCGGGCGACGGCCTGGTGTTCGAGGGTGGGCTTGATCTGCGGCTCGCACAGGATGACCACGGACGCGGCCTGCATGTTCAGCCCGGTGCCGCCCGCCTGGATCTGGCTCAGCAGCACCGCGTGCCCGTCCACGGCGGAGAACGCGTCGACCAACTCCTGTCGCCGGGCGGGCGGGACGCTTCCGGACAGCGGACCGTACGCCTCCGGACCCAGGGCATCGCCGACCGTCGCGAGGACCTCGCGGAAGTAGGAGAAGACGACCACCTTCAGGCCGTTGTCCCGTGCCTCGTCGACCAGTTCGCGCAGCCGCTCCAGCTTGGCGGACGCCTCGGGCACGGCGTACGCGGCCCGGCGCATCCGCATGAACCGCCCCGAGGCGACCGCCTCGCGGTAGGCGTCCCGGTCCTCGGAGCCGAACTCCTCCCACTCGTCCACCTGGACCAGCGCCGGGAGTTCGGCCAGCACGTCCACCTGGTTGCGGCGCAGATAGGCGGGGGCGACGGCCCGGCGGAAGGCCCGCGAACCGGCCGCGCCGTGCGTGGAGCTGACCGCCGGGGCGAGTTCGGGGCGCAGCTGGCGCACCAGGCTGCGGAACTCCTCGACCCGGTTCTCCATCGGGGTGCCCGTGAGGAACAGCACCCGCTCCACCCGCTCCGCCCATGCGGCGACCGCCCGGGACCGGCGGGCCTCGGGGTTCTTCACGAAGTGCGCCTCGTCCACCACCAACATCCCGGGCCGCACCTCGGCCGCCGCGCCCTCGGGCAGCAGACGCAGCGCGTCGAAGGTGGTCACCGCCACCCCGCCGCTCTCCCGCCAGTCCGCGAACGCCTCGGTCCGCTCCGCGCCGTGCACCGGAACGGCGCGGAGCGTGGAGCGGGCCCGGATCTCCCGGGTCCAGTTGATCAGCACGCTCGCCGGGCACACCACGAGGAAGTGGCTCTCACCGTGGGCGGCGAGATGGGCGAGGGCGGCGATGGCCTGCACGGTCTTGCCGAGCCCCATCTCGTCCCCGATGACGACCCGCTTCTGTGCCAGCGCGAAGCGCGCCCCGAACGCCTGGTAGCCGCGCAGCGACACCCGTAGATGCGTGTCGTCGAGGCGCAGCGCCCGCACCCGGTCCGCGATCCCGGCGGGCAGGAACCCCTCGGCGGCATCGCGGTCGGGCCCGCTGCCGGACAGCTCGGCCAGCAGGCTGTAGTACTCGGCGGACCGCAGCTCGAAGTCCACCCAGGCCTCGGCCGGCGAGGCCGGGGACCGCAGCAGGTCGGCCGACGCCTGGGCGAGGAGCACCGGCAGACCCCGCTCCACGGCGTCCGCCACGGCCGACCGCACCGTACCGAGCGCCTCCCGCACCCGCGCCCGTGCCTCCCGCCCGGTGAACAGCATCCGCAGCCGGCTCCCGGCCGGTGCGGCCGCCACCACCGGAGGGCCGAGCAGCTCGGTCAGCCGGCGGGCCGCGTCCACCGCCCGCCGCGCGTCCGCACCGGCCTCGACCAGCCGGTGCAGGGCGATCACCAGGGCGGTGCTCGTGTCGTCCGGGGCGTCCACGTCGATCCGCACCGAGACGGTGTCGCGCACCGCGTGGGCGATCTGCCCGGCGGCGGCCAGCGCCTGGTCGGCGGTGTGCGCACCCACCCCGGGGAGCTGCCGGAGCGCGTAGCGGCCCGTGCCGTGGACCTGCCCGACCGTGCCGAACCCGGCCTGCTCCAGCGCGCCGAGACGCAGCCGTCCCTCGGTGACGTCCTTGAGCCGGGCGACGGGGATACGGTCCAGCTCCCCGCCCACCAGGGAGTCGAGGAGCGGATCGAGCACGGAACGTACGGCGTCCGCGGCGCTCGCCCGGTCCGCCGGCACGGCACGGGCGCTCTCCAGGAGCCGCTCCGCCCGCGCGAGCAGCTCACGGGCCGCGCCGCCCGTGGGCACCGGACCCTCGGCGGCCCCGCGCGCGCGTGTCCCGAGGGCCGTGCCGCCCGCCGCCCCGCTCTGCTTCATGTGCGTCCTTCTGCTCCCGAGGGGGCGTCTCGCAGCCCCGGGACCCCGCTCTCTTCCGGCCTCCTCGTCATCGTGCCATGCCCCGCCGACACTCCCGGCCCCGTCGCGGCGGCCGGTGCGCGGGGCGGCGCACCGGCGACGCGCCGGTCCAACGCTTCGCCCCGGCGGGCCCGCGATGCCTACCCTGGGCCGCACGGCGGACGTGACCACCGCCGGTGGGCCGCGCCCCGGCCGGCCCCGCGCGGACTGCGGTCGTCCGTGCCCGGTGCAAGACTCGGAACGAGAGGAACAACCCCGGCAGTACCGACGAGCAGGACCACCCGGACCGACTGAGGAGTGCGCCATGATCAGCCCCACCTTCCTTGACGGAGCGCCCAGCTGGGTCGATCTCGGCACGCCCGACCTCGAAGGGGCCACCGCCTTCTACGGCGAGCTGTTCGGCTGGGACCTGATCCCCGGCGGCCCCGAGGTCGGCGGGTACGGCATGCTCACTCTGAACGGCCGGTACGTCGGCGGGGTGATGACGGTGTCCGAGGAGGAGTCGCCGAGTGCCTGGTCGGTCTCCTTCCAGTCACCCGACGTCGACGCCACCGCCGAGGCGATCACGAAGGCGGGCGGAAGCGCCGCGTTCGAGACGATGGACGTCCTCGACTACGGCCGCATGGGCGGCTTCACGGACCCGGCCGGAGCGTATTTCGGTGTCTGGCAGCCGAAGGAGCACCAAGGCTTCGGCGTCGTCCAGGAGCCTGGCTCGTTCCTCTGGGCCGAGCTGTACACCACCGACGTCCCGGCGGCGGCCGCGTTCTTCGGAAGCGTCCTCGGCTGGCGGACCGACGAGCTGAAGGTGGAGGGCACCGACTACACCTACACCACGGTCCACCCGGCCGGCGCCGGCCCGGAGGCGTCGTTCGGCGGCCTGGTCCGGATGGGCGACGTCCCGTCCGAGGCCGCCCGCGGCCCCCACTGGCTGCCGTATTTCGACGTGGCCGACGTCGACGCCACGGTGGCCGGGGCGAAGCGGCTCGGCGGCACGGAGACCCTGGCCGCCATGGAGGTGCCCGGCGTCGGCAAGATGGCCAACATCGCCGATCCGTACGGGGCGGTCTTCGCGGTCATGAGGCCCGAGCCGAGGCAGTAGCGGCGGGACCGGCGAGGCGGATTGATGAATCGTTGATCAGTTGTTTATCGCCACCGGGCACCGTGGTCCCCATGCTGATCAACACCGTGACCGACGACGCGCTCGCCTGGCAGGAGACCGCGCTGTGCGCGCAGGCCGGACCCGAGTTCTTCTTCCCGGCCCCGGGCAGTTCGACCCGCGAGGCCAAGCAACTGTGCAACGCCTGCGAAGGGCGTCTGGCCTGCCTGGAGTACGCACTCGCCAACGACGAGCGGTTCGGCGTCTGGGGCGGGCTGTCCGAAAAGGAGCGCGAGCGGCTGCGCAGAGAAGGACGCGACCGGGGCTGAACGCCCCCGGCCGCACCCACGCACCGTAAACCCCTGGGGTGTTCGGGCCAGGCCCGGCACAATCGGGTCCATGACCGACGCCCCGCCGCTCGTCCTCGCCGCCGCCCTCCTCGACGCGCTCGAACCGCTGCCCCATGCGCAGCGCGTCAGCGAACTGGCGGTGCGGGCCGGCCGGCTGGCCGCCGAGGGTTCGCTGCGCGCCGTCCTCGACGAACTGGAGGACGGCGACCCGTACGAGCGCCGGATCGCGGCGCTGGCCGCTTCGGTCGGCCGGGACGCCGAGTGGATCGCCGCGCACCTCGCCGACGAGGACGCCGTCGTGCGCGGGCATGCCCTGCGCGCCGCGCGGGTGCTCGGGGTGCCGGACACGGCGTACGAGACGGCCCTCGCCGACGCGCCCGGCGCCGTACGCCGACAACTGGTGCGGGCGATCGTCGCCGACCGCCGCACCGCGCTCGCCGACCGCCTGGTCACCGTCCTGCGCGACACCTGGGGCGACCTCGAGGCGGCCCGTCTGCTGCCCGGCTGCTCGGCCGCCACGGTCAGGACGCTGCTGCCGGAGCTGCGGCGCTCGGCGGACTGCTGGCCCTCGCTCGGCCACCACCACCCCGGACCGGTCCTGGACTCCGCGGAGGAGGAACTGACCGGACTCCCCGTGGCGGGACGGGACGCCTGGTGGCAGGGGCCCGGCCACCCCCGGGGCGTCGCCGTCGCGGCGGTGGCCCTCCCGCACCGGGTGCTCGACCTCCTCGAACACCTCGGCCCCACCCGGCTGCCGGTCGTCCTGCACCGCCGCCTGGGACGACTCGTCGCCGCCGACCCCGCCCGGGTCGCCCGGCTCGCCATCAGGCCCGATGTCAGCGCGCACGTGCACCACGCACTCAGCGGAACCGGACTGCGCCGCCTCGTCCGCGCCCTGCCCGACCCCCTCCTCGTCGAACTGGGCCGCAGCGCACCGGACCCCGACGGGCTGCTGCCCCGGCTCCTGCGCGCCCTGCCGCCCGGCCGTCGCACCGCGCTCCACGAAGCGGTCACCGAGGACAGGGGCGAGGGTGCGGCGGGGAGCACCGTCGACACCCGGCTGCTGGACGCGCTGCCCCGCAGCGGGGTGGTGGCCGTCGCCCGGCGGACGGCGGAGCGGGCCCGGGCGCGCGGAGACATCGCCGCCGTCCTCGCCGCCACGTCCTACCTCCCCTTCGACGAGGCACGCGAACCGCTCCTGGCGGCCACCCGGGGCCCGGCCCCCGACGACCGCGCCACGGCCTGGTCGCTGCTCGTCGGCAGCGCGGGCCGCTCCGGCGACCCGGCCCGCGTCGCCACCGTGCTGGAGGACCTGCTGCGCCTGCGCAACGAACAGGATCCCGTCCGCTCCGCGGCCCTCACCGCCCTGAACGATGTGGAGCCCGCCCTCTTCACCGACGCGGTGGAACCGCTGCTCGACCGCATCGCCGCCGACGCCGTGGAGGCCCGCGACTCCTCCGCCGCCACCCGTTCCGCCCTCGGCTCCCTGGCCGTCGGTGTGCTGCGCGAGCACGCGGCGACCGGGCAGCGCGACCTGCTCAACTGGGCGCTGCGCACCCTGGTCCGGATCACCGGCAGCAGCGGCAGCGCCGACCTGGGCCGCCTGGACCGGTCGCTGCGCCGGGGCCAGGAGCACACGGTGTTCGACGCGCTGCGGCCCTGGCTGGAAGCGGGCGCGGAACGCTCCGACTACGGCCTCGTCCTGGCCCTGGCCCGCGCCGTGGGCCGTCGCGCCGACGCCATGCCCGGTCTCCAGGACCTGCTGTGGCAGGCCGTGAACTACGGCGAGCCCTCGGCCGCCCGGAGCGCCGCCGCCCTCTGGCTCCGGGTCCCGGCCGGCCGGGACGAGCGGGTGGAGCGGCTGCTCGCCCGGCACCCCTCCGCCGTCGCGCTCCCGGAGGTCCGGCGCGTCGTGACCGGCCGCCGGACGGACCTGCTGGAGGCGTACCTCGACGGGACGCCGCCCCGGGGCCGGTTCCTCGCGCCCGGCGCACCCTGGACCGTCGACGTCACCGGATCCGAACGCTGGACGCCCCGTCAGCAGCGGGCCGCACTGCGCGCGGTGGAGCGCACGGCGGCGGACGAGAAGCTGCCGCTGTACCTGCGCACCGCCGCCCTGGCGCAGCTCGCCCGGATACCCGGGCGGGGCGCCGACGCCGTACGCGCCTGGACCGACGACGGGGACGTGGTGATCGCCGAGGCAGCCCTCGCCGCCCTCGCGTACACCGACCGGCCAGCCGAGGTGCTGCCCGAACTGCTCGCGCACGCGGGCGACGACCGGGCGCGCGTCGCTGTGTACGCGGCGGGCCGGGCCGCCGCCCGCACCCGGCCCTCCCTGCTGGCCCCGCTGCTCGCCGCCCGTACGGCTCCGGGCACCGGCAAGGTGACGAGCCGCAAGGAGATGGTCCGGCTCGCCGCCGGTCTGCTGCCGCGCGCGGAGGCGGCCGGCCTCCTCGCCGACGCGTACGCACAGCCCGGCCAGCACCTCGACGTACGGGCCGCCTGTGTGGACGCAGGTACGCCGCTGCTCGGCGACGTACGCATGTGGGAGGTGACCGAGGACGCGGCGGGCGGCGAACGGGCGCTGCGGGTGGCGGTGTTGCGGGCGCACCCGACGGAGCTGGACCCGGCCCTGCGACCGCGCTACGCCCGGCTGATCCAGGACGTGGGCCGTACCGACGACGACACGCTGGCCGCCCTCGCCCACACCGCGCTGGTCCCCTGGCTGCCCTGGGCCCCGCACGCGGCGGCGGTCCTGGTCGACGCGGTCACCGATCTGGACCGGCGGGGGAGGTGGCGCTCGGCCGCCGAGGCCCTCGTGGACGCCGCCCGGACCACCCCGGAGGCGGTCGGGGCCCTGAACCGCGCCCTGTCCCTGCTGGCCACCGGTGAGACGGCGGACGACGCGGGGGCGGAGCGGGACCGGCCCGCCCGCCGGCGGCTCGGCCATCTGGCCAGGACGCTGTCGCTGCGGGCCGGTCCGAACAACAGGCCCGCCTCGGTGGTGCTCGCCGAGGCGGGCCGGACCCTGGCCGCCCACCGCGACCATCTGCCGGACGCCGTCGCCCTGCTCGCGCGCTCCGTGGAGCTGGCGGCGGACCCGGACACGGTGCACACCGGGCTGGTCGAGCTCGCCGCCCTGCACACCGGCCGTCCGGCACTCGCCGCCAGGACCGCGCAGACCGTCGGCAGGCGGCTGGTCGGATTCCCGGGGTCGCAGGCCGGCGACCCGGAAACGCTGCTGCTCGTCGTCGCACGGCTGGCGGCGACGGGGGACCCGGCCGAGGGTCTGCTCGCCGCCGAACTGACCGTGGCGTGCGGCCTGCGCACCGGGTGGACCGGGCCGTGGCGCACCCAGCTGCGGATGCTCCGCCAGCACTCCTCGGACGATGTACGCGACGTGGCGTACGCCCAGGCCACCGCCGAGGAGTGAGGGCGGGAGGAGCTGGATCAGGCGCGGCCGCGCGCCACCAGCCGGGCCTTGCGGGCGGCGAGCTTCTCGTCGAACTTCGACGCCTCGCTGTCCAGCCCGCCCATGTACAGACCGAGCTCCTCCTGCGCCTTCATGCCCTCCGGGCCGAGCCCGTCGATGTCCATGACCTTCAGGTAGCGCAGCACGGGCTGGATCACGTCGTCGTGGTGGATGCGCATGTTGTAGATCTCGCCGATAGCCATCTGCGCGGCGGCCCGCTCGAAGCCGGGCATGCCGTGTCCGGGCATCCGGAAGTTGACGACGACGTCGCGCACGGCCTGCATGGTCAGGTCCGGGGCCAGCTCGAAGGCGGCGCCCAGGAGGTTGCGGTAGAAGACCATGTGGAGGTTCTCGTCGGTCGCGATCCGGGCCAGCATCCGGTCACAGACCGGGTCGCCGGACTGGTGACCCGTGTTGCGGTGCGAGACGCGGGTGGCCAGCTCCTGGAAGGCGACGTACGCGACGGAGTGCAGCATCGAGTGCCGGTTGTCCGACTCGAAGCCCTCCGCCATGTGCGCCATGCGGAACTGCTCCAGCTTGTCCGGGTCCACGGCGCGCGAGGTGAGCAGGTAGTCGCGCATGACGATGCCGTGGCGGCCCTCCTCGGCGGTCCAGCGGTGCACCCAGGTGCCCCACGCGCCGTCGCGGCCGAAGAGGGAGGCGATCTCGTGGTGGTAGCTGGGGAGGTTGTCCTCGGTCAGCAGGTTCACCACGAGGGCGATCTTGCCGATGTCGGTGACCTTGGACTGGTCCGCCGCCCACGCCTCGCCGTCGTCGAAGATGCCGGGGAAGTTGCGCCCGTCGGAGAACGGAACGTACTCGTGCGGCATCCAGTCCTTGGCGACCTTGAGATGGCGGTTGAGTTCCTTCTCCACCACCTCTTCCAGCGCGTACAGCAGTTGGGCGTCGGTCCACGCCTTCGAACTGCCGAGGTGGGGAGAGGTGATCGTCACGGGGAGCTCCTGGGGACGGGAGAATTACCTACGGCTTCGTAGGTTACGTGACCGTAGGTTAAAGCGACGTTAAGGCCAAAGCCAAGCCCGCTCCCGCCAGTGATCGGCTACACAGGGTCATGTGTGCAGGTGGGCTGTTGTGCGGGGACCCCCTGGGGGCCCTTCCGGAGCCCCGTTCCGCTACCCAGGAATCAGTGATTCCACCCCTGGATCCCGGCGCAGATACCGCCCGGTGACGGACGTCGGATGCGCGAGCAGACCGGCGGGCGTCCCCGCGAAGACCAGCTCCCCGCCGCCCTTGCCGCCGTCCGGACCGAGTTCGATCACCCAGTCCGCCCGCTTGACCACATCCAGGTTGTGCTCCACGCAGATCACCGTGTTCCCCGCGTCGACCAGCCGGTCCAGCAGATCCACCAGCGCGCCCGTGTCCGCCAGGTGCAGTCCGGTCGTCGGCTCGTCCAGCACGTACACGCTGGAAGTGCGGTGCAACTGGGTCGCGAGCTTGATCCGCTGCCGCTCGCCGCCCGACAGCGAGGAGAGCGGCTGCCCCAGCGTGAGGTAGGTGAGCCCGACCGCGTCGAGGGTGCGCAGCTTCCGCAGCAGCACCGGATCCTCGAACAGTCCGGCCGCCCGCGCCGCCGTCATGTCCAGGACGTCCACGATCGACCGGCCCCCGACCCGGTGCTTCAGCACGTCGTCGTGGAAGCGGCGGCCCTCGCACTCCGGGCAGGTCGTGGTGACCGGATCCATGAACGCCAGATCCGTCGAGATCTCCCCGCGCCCCGAGCAACCCGCGCAGGCCCCGGCGGAGTTGAAGCTGAACAACCCCGCGTCCACCCCGTTCTCCCGGGCGAACACCTTGCGGATGGCGTCCAGTGCGCCGATGTACGAGGCGGGGGTGGAGCGCGACGAGGCCGTGATCGCGCTCTGGTCGATCACCACCGCCTCCGGGTACGCCGCGGTGAACACCCGTGACACCAGGGTCGACTTCCCGGAACCCGCCACCCCCGTCACCGCGGTCAGCACCCCGGCGGGGAACGACACGTCCAGACCCTTGAGGTTGTGCAGATCCGCCCCGTACACAGGGAGTTGGCCGGTGGGGGAGCGGACGGTCCCCTTGAGCGGGGTGCGGCGGCGCAGCGACCGGCCGGTGAGCGTATCCGCCTCGCGCAGCCGCTCGAAGGGCCCCTCGAAGACGACGTGACCGCCGTCGGCCCCGGCCCGCGGCCCCATGTCGACGACATGGTCGGCGACGGCCATCACATCCGGATCGTGCTCGACGACCAGCACGGTGTTGCCCTTGTCGCGCAGCCGCACCAGCAGATCGCCCAGCCGTCCGACGTCGCGCGGATGCAGGCCGACGCTGGGCTCGTCGAAGACGAACGTCAGCCCGGTGAGCGAACTGCCCAGATGCCGCACCATCTTGAGCCGCTGGCCCTCGCCTCCCGACAGGGTCGTGGTCTCCCGGTCCAGGCTCAGATACCCGAGCCCGATGCCGGCCAGCCGCTCCAGCCGTTCCCGGGCCGCGGCGGCGATGGGGGCGCCCACCGGATCGTCGATCCGCTCCAGTACGCCGACGAGTTCGGCGACCTCCATCCGCGCGTAGTCGGCGGGCGAGAGCCCGTCGATCCGGGTGGCGAGCGCCGCCGCGTTCAGCCGTGCCCCGCCGCAGGCCCCGCACACCCGCTCCACGGTGAACCGGGCGGCCGCCTCGCGCCGCTTCTCCGACAGCGCGGCGGTGTCGCGCTTGAGGTACAGCCGCTCGAAGCGGGTCACGACCCCTTCGAACCGCATGTCGGCCGAGCCGGTCCGCATGTCGATACGGACGGTGAAACCCGAGCCGTACAGCAGGAGTTGGCGCTCCTCCTCGCCGAACTCGGCCAGCGGCAGATCATTGTCGAAGCGCCCCGAACCCCCGTACAGATTCCACTCCCAGCTGCCCACCGACAGACCGGGCAGCAGCAGGGCCCCCTCGTTCAGCGACTTCGACCGGTCGATCGCCCGGTCGAGATCCAGCTGGACCGTCCGCCCCACCCCGTCGCACTCCGGGCACATCCCGGCGGGGTCGTTGAACGAATACGCGGTCGCCCCGCCCGCGCTGGGGCTCCCGCACCGGGAGAACAGCACCCGGATCACCGACCAGATGTCGGTCGCCGTACCCACCGTGGAGCGGACGTTGCCGCCCAGCGGCTTCTGGTCGATCACGATGGCCACCGACAGGTCCTCGACGGACTCGACGTGCGGCCGCTCGTACTTCGGCAGCCGGTTGCGGAGGAAGGAGGTGAAGGTCTCGTTCAGCTGCCGCTGCGACTCCACGGCGATCGTGTCGAAGACGACCGACGACTTGCCCGAACCGGACACACCGGTGAAGACGGTGATCCGGCCCTTGGGGATGCGGAGGGAGACGTCGCGCAGATTGTTCTCGCGCGCGCCGGTGATGACGATGTCGCGGTGCGCGGAGCCGGGGGTGTGCGGCTGCGCGTCGCGCTGGGGGAAGCGATCCATGCGGGCGACGCTAGGCGGGATACCCGACAGCTTCTGTCGCCTTTTCCGGGCGATTCGACGGTCACCCGCCCGCGGCCGCGCCGAGGAGGCGCGCCCGGGACCGCGTCCAGACGACGCCCGGTTCGAAGGACTCGGCTCTCCAGGTGGTCGAGGTCAGCCGCCCCCTGCCGCGGTAGGTCCGCATGATCTCCATGTGCGGCGGCCAGGCGACGAAGCCACGCAGGGCGTCGTGATCGCACCAGACCGCCACGGCTCCGCAGCGCCGGCCGGTGCGCTCCGCCCACAGCCACATCCCGTGCGCCCCCTCCAGCTCCTGCCAGCCGGCGGACAGGCGGCGGGCCGCCCGGTATATCCCGGGCAGGTCCACACGTCTGCGGGGTACGAAGTCGGTGATGCTCACCAGGACCGGGCCGGGCAGGCCGTCCAGCTGCCCGGCCGTCCAGGAGGACCTCAGGATTTTAGTAGGCATGCACAGATGATCTGCTTGCACTTATCACTTGTCAATGATTGGATTCGGCACCGTGAACGCTGCCGCCGAAGACGAGCCCCGCCCCGACCTCGCCGCGATGATCGTCCCCCTCGGGCGGGCGCTGATGGCCGACGAGCAACCCGTCCTGGACGCGCATGGGCTGAGCATGTGGGGATACGTGGTGCTGTCGGCCCTCGGCGAGACCCCCGTGCGCACCCAGGCCGCACTGGCGGCGGCCATCAACGCCGACAAGACCCGCATCATCACCGTGCTGGACGACCTGGAGTCGCGCGACCTGCTCGTGCGCAGGCCCGACCCGAAGGACCGCCGGGCCCGGTTGCTCTCCCTCACGCCCGAAGGCCGCCGGCTCCGGGACTCCGTGAGGGACGAGATCCAGCGGCGCGAGGAGTCCTGGCTGGGACGGCTGGCGGACGCCGACCGGGAGAGCTTCCTGCGGAGCCTGCGCACGCTCTCCGACGCGGCCCGCCGGAGCCCGGAACCGTGACCACCGCGCGGACTCAGCGCCCCTCGCGCACCGCCTCCGCCGTCGTGTCCCGCAACCCGCCGTCGAGCGCGAGCCAGCGGGTGATCCCGATCGACTCCAGGAACGGCACATCGTGGCTCGCCACGATCAGCGCCCCCTCGTACGCCTCCAGCGCCTCGGTCAGCCGCCGTACGCTCGCCAGATCGAGGCTGTTCGTCGGCTCGTCGAGCAGCAGCAGCCGGGGCGCCGGATCGGCCAGCAACAGCATCGCCAGCGTCGCCCGGAACCGCTCCCCGCCCGACAGGGTCCCCGCCGGGCGGTCCGCCGCGGCCCCCTTGAACAGGAAGCGGGCCAGCCGCGCCCGGACGGCGTTGTCCGTGCTGCCGGGGGCCGACCGGGCCACGTTCCGCGCCACCGACGACGCGTCGTCCAGCAGATCCAGCCGCTGCGGCAGGAACCCCGTCGGGACCAAGGGGCTCGCCTCGCCCGAGAGGGGAGCCAGCTGCCCCGCGATCGTCCGGAGCAGCGCCGTCTTTCCGGCCCCGTTGCGCCCGGTCAGCGCGATCCGCTCGGGACCCCGCACCATCAACTCGCCCCGCAGCGGCGGCCCGTAGGGCGGCACCGGATCGCGCAGCAGCAGCACCTCGCCGCCCGGGTGGACCCGGGTCCCCGGCAGCTCGACCCGGATCTCCTCGTCCTCCCGCACCGCCAGCTCCGCCTCGTCCAGCCGCTCCCTCGCCGCGGCCAGCCGCTCCGTGTGCAGGATGCGGTGCTTGCCGGCCGACTCCTGCGCGGAGCGCTTGCGCTGCCCCATCACGACCTTGGGTTCACGCTTGGTGTCCCACATCTTCTGCCCGTAGCGTTTGCGCCGGGCCAACTTCATGTGGGCGTCGGACAGTTCGCGCTTCTGCCGCTGAACGTCCGACTCGGCGGCCCGCACCATGCGCTGCGCCGCCTCCTGCTCGACGGCGAGCGCCTCCTCGTACGCCGACAGATTCCCGCCGTACCAGGTGACCGAACCCTCGCGCAGATCCGCGATCCGGTCCACCCGCTCCAGCAGCTCCCGGTCGTGGCTGACGACGAGGAGCGCCCCCGTCCAGGCGTCGACCGCGTCGTACAGCCGCCGACGGGCGTACGCGTCCAGGTTGTTCGTCGGCTCGTCCAGCAGCAGCACCCCGGGCCGGTCCAGCAGCAGCGCGGCCAGCCGCAGCAGGACGCACTCGCCGCCGGACATCTCCCCGATGGTGCGGTCGAGCCCGATGTGCCCGAGGCCGAGCCCGTCCAGGGTGGCGAGAGACCGTTCCTCGACGTCCCAGTCGTCGCCGATCACCGCGAAGTGCTCGGGCCGGACGTCGCCCGACTCGACCGCGTCGAGCGCCGCGCGCCGGTCCGCGACGCCGAGCACCTCGTCGACCCGCAGCGCGGTGTCCAGGACGAGGGTCTGCGGCAGATACCCCAGGTCGCCCCGGACCTTGATCACGCCGTCCTGCGGGGCGAGTTCACCGGCGAGCAGCCGCAACAGGGTCGACTTGCCACAGCCGTTGAGGCCGATCAGACCGGTGCGGCCGGGGCCCACGGCCAGATCGAAGCCGGAGAAGACCTCGCTGCCGTCGGGCCAGGAGAAGGCGAGGGAGGTACAGCTGATGTGGGTGTCGGAAGCAGACATACGGATCTCCCGTGGACGTCGGGGAACGACTGAGGACGGCTGAGAAAACCGAGATCGCACACGGGCGCTCCGGCCACGGCAAGGCGCGGCGGGCGCTGCACGGTGTGCACAGGACCTCAGATCAGCAACGTCCCACTCCGATCGACGACAACAGGAACCACCACGAAGGTAGGGCCGGGGCGCGGGCCCGGCAACCGGATTTACGCCTCGGCCCCGACGGAGGAACCGAGATCAGCAGGGGCCGCCGAGCAGGTCGGTCAGACTCCGGTCCAGGTCCAGATACCGGTGCTCGTCGCCCACCGGAACCAGCTCCTGCGCCCGCTGGAGGAACCGCCGCAGCTCCTCGGTGCGCACATGGACCATGGCGATGCCCTCGGGCGCGTGGAACTCCAGCACGGTCCGCTCGTACCCGAAAGGACGTACGCGCACGTCTCCCTGCCCGGTGGGGGAGTCCACCCCGGTGGACAGCAGCTCGCGGGAGAACTCCCAGGACACCTCGGTGCCCTCCAGGGTCGCCGGGGCCGGGAACGCCATGCGTACGGCGAAGGGATACTGCCGGTCGTAACTCAGAGTGGCGGGCAGGGTCTCCATCCGCGGTGCGGACGCGACCATGCGGGCCTGCACGGACTGCTCGATAACGCTGGACAAGACCTGCTCCCTCTCCCTGCTGGGTGAACGGTTCCCGGCACTGGAGTAGACGACGGAACTCCTCGTTTCGTGCACCGGCTTGCGGCGTGAGCTGCGTCACCGGTTCCGGCCGGTCCCGTCCGGACCTCCACGCACCCCCGCACTCCTGCCCGTTCGGCGGCAACGCACCCTGGACGGGCCGGAACCCGTGGGCTAGCTTCCAGCGCCATGAAGGCCATGGGGAACACGAGACGGCTGATGGCACTGGTGACCGGCGGTGCGGCGCTGGCCGCCGTACTGGTCGCGCCGGGCGCACACGCGGCACCGCCTTCCGGGAGCGCGTCCGGGGGAGCCGAGTCCAGGCAGCCGGCCGGGGACGCGGTCGCCCGCGGGCTCCTGCCCGGCTGGCAGCTCACCGACACCGGCACCGACGCCCGCTTCCGGGGGCTGGCCCCGGTCAGCCGCACCACCGCCTGGGTCGCCGGGTCGAAGGGTACGGTCCTGCGCACCGGCGACGGCGGCCGCACCTGGCGGGACGTGTCACCGCCCGGCGCGGCCGACCTGGAACTGCGGGACATCGAGGCGTTCGACGGCCGCCGGGCCGTCGCCCTGGCCATCGGCGAGGGTGAGGCCTCCCGGGTCCTGCGCACCGAGGACGGCGGAGCGACCTGGACCGAGTCCTTCCGCAACACTGACCCCCGTGCCTTCTTCAACTGCCTGACGTTCTTCGACAGCCGGCACGGTCTCGCGGCGGGCGACCCGGTGGACGGGAAGTTCCGGGTCCTGTCCACGGCGGACGGCGGCCGTTCCTGGCGGGTCCTGCCCGACACGGGGATGCCCGCCGCCCTGCCGGGTGAGGCCGGCTTCGCGGCGAGCGGCCAGTGCCTGGTCAGCTCCGGCGCCAAGGACGTCTGGCTGACCACCGGGGGAGCGTCGACCGCCCGCGTCCTGCACTCCCGGGACCGGGGCCTGACCTGGACGGCGAGCGCGTCGACCCTCCCGGCGGGCGACCCGGCCCGCGGGGTCTTCGCCGTGGCCTTCCGCGACCGTGGGCACGGCATCGCCGTCGGCGGGGACTACCGCCCCGAGGAGGCCTCCCCGAAGGCCGCCGCCGTCACCGGGGACGGCGGTCGGACCTGGCGGCAGTCCACCACCCCGCCGCCCGCCTACCGCTCCGGCGTCAGCTGGCTGCCGTACAGCCGCTCCGCCGCCCTGGCCGTCGGCCCGACGGGCACCGACCTCACCCTGGACGGCGGACGCACCTGGCGAACGGTCGACTCCGGCTCGTACGACACCGTCGACTGCACGCCCGACCTGGGCTGCTGGGCGGCGGGCGAGAAGGGGCGGGTGGCCCGGCTGGGGTTCTAGGAAGCGGCCGACACGTCCCGGGCGCCGTCGAGCACCTCCCGCAGCCGGCGCCCGAACGCGTCCGGCTTCCCCGGATAGCCGAACTCCCCGTCGAGGAAGCCGCCGTGATGGCTCGGGAAGACGGTCGCCCGCTGCCCGAGCAGCGCGGCGGTCGCGTCGGACGTGCGCCCGGTCTGCACGCTCCGGGACTCCTCGCCCACGGCGATCACCACGCGGGTGCCGGCCGCGGCGATGGCGTCGACGTCCGGCCGGTGGTCGCTGATCGCCCACGACCGGTCGGACAGCAGCGGGTCGTCACGTGAACCGTCGTCCTCGGTGGGCATGCCGAACGCGGCGGGATCGGGCGTGGGCCGCGCGAAGTACGCGTCGGTGAACTCGCCCTCCCACGAGGTCATGGCCACGAACGCGGCCATCCCGGCGCCCCACCCCCGCTTCTCGTACGCGTCCCGGACCCCGGCCCGCGCCCGGACGGCCGCCGGGCCGTCCGGGGTGAGCGTGATGAGCGGCGGCTCGTGCGCGACGAGGGTGACCACGTCACCGGGGTGCCGCGCCACGAGGGCGAGCGCGGTGACCGCCCCGCCACTGCTGGCGAACATCTCGACCGGCCCGGCGCCGAGCGCCTTGATGACGGCATGCACGTCATCGGCCTGGGTTTCCGGTGTGTGGTCGGTCCGCCCGTCCTTACGGGTGCTGCGGCCGAGCCCCCGCGGGTCGTAGGTGACAACGGTCCGCTCGGGAAAGCGGGCCGCGAGCGCGACGAACCCGGTGGCGTCCATCGGCTGCCCGATCATGAACAACGGCGGCCGGCCGTCGGCGGTCGGCAGGGGCCCGCGAACGTCGTGGACGAGATCGGCGCCGGCTGTGTCGAGTGTGTAGGTCTCCATACCCGTGCAGACCGGCCCCGCCCGGGAAACTCATCGGCCACGGGCGAACCGAGCGGGGCGGGCCCGCCGCTACGGCAACTGCTGCCGATACGGAGCGAGTTCGGGGGAGGTCTTCGTCGCGATGAACTCGGTGATCCGGTACGCGCACACACCGTGCGCCGCGAAGGGATCGGCCGCCGCGACCTTCTCGATCGCGCCCCGGTCGTCCCCGACGGCCAGGATCACCCCGCCGTCCCGGGGGTTCTTGCGACCCGATGCGATGAAGACGCCGGCCGCGTACTGCTCGTCGAGCCAGGCGATGTGCTCCCGCATGAGCGCGTCGACGCGCTCGACCGGAGCCGTGTAGGTCAATTCGAGTACGAACATGATCGTCAGGCTACGGGATCCCGGCCCGCCGCTCCGAGGTCCCGCGGCGGGCGGCCTCCGGCACACCGCTCCGAGGTCCCGCGGCGGGCGGCCTCCGGCACACCGCGTAACGGGAGAGGTCCCGACACCGCATAAGCTTCCGGACATGACGACCTCCCCCACCCCCGCCCATGAAACCCCTGCTGACGAAGCCGAGGGCCGGGCGATCCAGGACCGGCTGCGCGGCCGGGTGATCCTGGACGAGGCGGGGCCGGAGCCCGGAACCGGGCTGGTCACCGGGGTGGACGTGGCCTACGACGATGTGAAGGACGTCGTCGTGGCGGCGGCCGTGGTGCTGGACGCCGCCACGCTGGAGACGATCGAGGAGGCCACCGCCGTCGGCAAGGTCTCCTTCCCGTACGTTCCCGGGCTTCTGGCGTTCCGGGAGATCCCCACCGTGCTGGAGGCCCTGGAAGAGCTGAGCGCCGACCCCGGTCTCGTCGTCTGCGACGGCTACGGTCTGGCGCACCCGCGCCGCTTCGGACTCGCCAGCCACCTGGGCGTGCTCACCGGGCTGCCGGTGATCGGCGTCGGCAAGAACCCGTTCACGTTCACCTACGAGGCCCCCGGGCCCCGGCGCGGTGACTTCTCCCCGCTGCTCGACGGCGAAGAGATCGTCGGCCGGGCGCTGCGCACCCGGGAGAACACCAGCCCGGTGTTCGTCTCGGTGGGCCACCGCGTCAGCCTCGACAACGCCTGCGCCCACACCCTCCGCCTCTCCGGCCGCTACCGCCAGCCGGAGAGCACCCGCCGCGCGGACGCCCTGTGCCGGCAGACCCTGCGCGAAGCGACCGCCTGACGGAGGCGGCACGGTTCGGGTCGCACCGCTCCGGGCCGGAGGCCCGCCTCGATGAGCGGGGCGGCGCGACGATAGCGTGCGGCGTCATGACGCGCGTGTGGCTGCTGCCGGTCCTGTTGGTGCTCAGCGGCGCGGTCGTCGCGACGGGACCGGCCCTCCGGGGCGAGCCCGTCGAGGCGGCCGTGTTCCTGCTGCTGTTCGTGCTGCTCGCCGGCATGACCTCGCCCCTGATCTTCCCGAGGCCGGTCCCCGCCGCCGAGGCGCGGCGCCGCAGCGCGGCCGACGGCCGCCCGGTCGTCTACTGGCGGCCCGGCTGCACGTACTGCCTGCGGCTCCGCCTCCGGCTGGGCCGCGACGCCTCCCGGCTGCACTGGGTCGACATCTGGCGCGATCCGGCGGGAGCGGCCGTGGTGCGGGCGGCCAACGGCGGCGATGAGACCGTGCCGACCGTCGTCGTGGCGGACCGGCCGCACTCCAACCCGGACCCCGCGTGGGTACGCGAACAGCTTCCGCCTGCCGCCTGAAGGTCCCGGGCGTGGAACAGTCCTGCAACTGAGTACCCGTACGGATGGCGTAAATCTGCCCGGCTGGGCAGGCTGAAACGTATGAACGCATCTCGTACAGCCGTCCGCGCCACGCCCCTCGACCCCGCCCAGCGCCGCGCGGTGCTCGGCGCCGTCCTCGGCGGCGGCGTCGGGCTCGTCTGGCTGGGCGCGATGCTCTACACGCTGGTCGACTGGATCTTCTAGGTCCCGGAACGTGCCGGGCCCCGGGCCCGTCCGTTATCGCACCGCCGCCACCCGGAACCGCAGCCCCGCCGCCGTCAGCCGATCCAGCAGCGCGTCACCCATGGCCACCGCCGTGGTGACCTGCCCGGAGGTCTCCGGCAGCTCGTCCAGGGCCAGGCACACCGCCGACTCGGCGAGGATCTTCGCCGTCTCGCCGTAGCCCGGGTCGCCGCCGGACACCTCGGTGAAGACGCGCCGCCCGCCGCCCTCGCCGACGAAGCGGATGGTGAACCAACTGCGTTCGCGGCGCCCCTCGTCCGGCCCCTGGCCCGGCTCGTAACGCCCCATCAGCCACTCCCGTGCGCCCTCCACCTGTGCGGCGGCCACCAGCGCGCCGATCGCCACCGGTGCGCCGAGGGCCATCGGCAGCGTCTTGACCGAGGCGAAGTGCCGGTAGCGGAAGTCGGGGCCGTAGCGCTCCAGGGCCCGTGCGGAGCGGCCCACGATCGTCGGGTCCACCGTCGGCAGCGGCAGCGCCCAGGTGCCGACGGACCCGCTGAAGTGCGGCGATCCCACCGGGGTGCGGACGCGGCGGCCGACCAGGCGGGGCTCGTGCAGCCGGCGCTCCCGGGCGGCGGCCAGCATCTGCGGCCCCCGGCCCATCGCGGTCAGAGCCGAGGCGAACGTCCCGCCGGAGAACACCCCGTCGGCACGGACGAAGCCGTCCACGGTCAGGGGCACGTCCTCGGGCAGCTGCTGGACGGTGAAGTACGCACCCAGGTCGTGCGGGACGGAGTCGAACCCGCAGGCGTGCACGATGCGCGCCCCCGTCTCGCGGGCCCGCGCGTCGTGTTCCAGGTAGGTCCGGTCGATGAACTCGGCCTCGCCCGTGAGGTCCGCGTAGTCCGTCCCGGCCTCCGCGCAGGCGGCGACGAGCTTCTCGCCGTAACGGATGTACGGGCCCACCGTCGAGGCCACCACCCGGGTGGAGGCGGCCAGTTCGGCCAGCGCCTCCGCGTCTTCCGCGTCGGTCTCCAGTAGCGGCAGCTCCGCGCAGCCCGGGGCGATCGCCGTGAGCCGCTCGCGCAGCGCCGCCAGCTTGGTCCGGCTGCGGCCGGCCAGCGCCCAGCGGAGGCCGGCGGGGGCGTGGGCCGCCAGATATTCGGCCGTGAGCGTCCCCACGAAGCCGGTGGCGCCGAAGAGGACGACGTCCAAGGGGCGTGTCGCGTCGTTCTGCCTGTTCACGAGTACCTCCGGCTGGGAGACGGGTGCCGACGTGGCAGGCAGAGGGTAGCGGAGAGCGCCGTGGCGGCGTGCGGCCGGGCGGGCCGGATGCGAGAGGATCGGATGCGAAGTACTAAGCGCTTGCTCGGCCCGAGGGGTTGTGCGGAGCCGGGCGCGTTCTTAGCATCACAGGTGTTACATCGGTTGTGTCATACCCCTGGGGGCTCACAGATGGCGAATGGCCCAAGGCCCGGGCACGGTCCGCTGACCGGTGTCCGGGTCGTCGAACTGGCGGGCATCGGTCCCGGCCCGTTCGCCGCGATGCTGCTGGCGGACCTCGGGGCCGACGTCGTACGCGTCGACCGACCCGGCGGCGCGGGGCTCGGCATCGATCCCGCGTACGACCTCACCAACCGCAACAAGCGCTCCGTCCTCCTGGACCTCAAGAGCGACGAGGGACCGGCCCGCGTCCTGGACCTCGTCGAACGCGCCGACATCCTGATCGAGGGCTACCGCCCCGGCGTCGCGGAGCGGCTGGGCGTCGGCCCCGAGCCCTGCCTCGCCCGGAACCCGAAGCTGGTCTACGGGCGGATGACCGGCTGGGGCCAGGACGGGCCGCTCGCGGAGCGTGCCGGGCACGACATCGCCTACCTCGCGCTCACCGGCACCCTGTCCATGATCGGCAAGCCCGACGAACCGCCCACGGTCCCCGCCAACCTGGTCGGCGACTACGCGGGCGGCTCGCTCTACCTCGTCGTCGGCGTCCTCGCCGCCCTCCAGCACGCCCGTACCCACGGCGAGGGACAGGTCGTCGACGCCGCGATCGTGGACGGCGCCGCCCATCTCGCCTCGATGATCCACGGCATGCTGGCCGCCGGGAGCTGGCAGGACCGGCGCGGCACGAATCTGCTGGACGGCGGCTGCCCGTTCTACGGCACCTACGCCACGTCCGACGGCGGCCACATGGCGGTCGGCCCGCTGGAGGGGCAGTTCTACGCCGAATTCGCCGGCCTCCTCGGCATCGCGGACGACTTCCCCGACCGCTGGGACCTCGCCCGCTGGGACGAGCTGCGCGCCGCCGTCACCGCGCGGTTCCTGACCCGTACGCGTGCCGAGTGGACCGAGGTCTTCGACGGCACCGACGCCTGCGTGGCCCCCGTCCTCTCGCTCGCCGAAGCGCCGCACCACCCGCACCTCGCCGCCCGCTCCACCTTCGTCGAGCACAGCGGCATCGCCCAGCCCGCCCCCGCCCCGCGCTTCTCGGCCACCCCTGTCTCCGTACGCAGCGGGCCCGCACGGCCCGGCGCCGACACCGCAGCCGTCGCCGCCGACTGGGACGTACCGGGGCTCAGGCCCACCTCTCACGACTAGGAGACCCCGTGCAACGGCAGATCTTCACCGATGAGCACGACGCCTTCCGCGAGACCGTCCGGGCCTTCCTGGCCAAGGAGGTCCTCCCGTACTACGAGCAGTGGGAGCAGGACGGCATCGTCTCGCGCGAGGCCTGGCTCGCCGCCGGGCGCGCGGGGCTGCTGGGCCTCGCCGTCCCGGAGGAGTACGGGGGCGGCGGCAGCGACGACTTCCGCTACAGCGCCGTCCTCGCCGAGGAGTTCACCCGCGCCGGGGCCGCCGGACTCGCGATCGGCCTGCACAACGACATCATCGGCCCCTACCTCACCGGTCTGGCCACCGATGAGCAGAAGCGGCGCTGGCTCCCCGGCTTCTGCTCCGGCGAGACCATCACCGCGATCGCGATGACCGAGCCGGGCGCGGGCTCCGACCTCCAGGGCATCCGCACCACCGCCGAGGACAAGGGCGACCACTGGCTGCTCAACGGCTCCAAGACCTTCATCTCCAACGGGATCCTCGCCGACCTGGTCGTTGTCGTCGCGAAGACCACCCCCGAGGGCGGGGCCAAGGGGCTCTCCCTCATCGTCGTCGAACGCGGCGCGGAGGGCTTCGAGCGCGGCCGCAACCTCGACAAGATCGGCCAGAAGTCCCAGGACACCGCCGAGTTGTTCTTCAACGACGTCCGCGTGCCGAAGGAGAACCTCCTCGGTGAACTCGACGGCGCGTTCATCCACCTGATGACCAACCTGGCCCAGGAGCGCATGGGCATAGCGGTCGCCGGGATCGCCGCCGCCGAACACCTGCTGGAGATCACCACCCAGTACGTCAAGGAGCGCGAGGCCTTCGGACGCCCGCTCTCCAAGCTCCAGCACATCCGCTTCGAGATCGCCGAGATGGCCACCGAGTGCGCCGTCACCCGGTCCTTCCTCGACCGGTGCATCGTCGACCACTCCGACGGCGTCCTGGACGCCGTCCACGCCTCCATGGCCAAGTGGTGGGCCACCGAACTGCAGAAGCGCGTCGCCGACCGCTGCCTCCAACTCCACGGAGGCTACGGCTACATGAGCGAGTACAAGGTCGCCAAGGCCTTCACCGACGGCCGCATCCAGACCATCTACGGCGGCACGACCGAGATCATGAAGGAGATCATCGGTCGCTCGCTGCTCGCCTGACCGACCCCGATCGTCACGCCCCGGTCCCGGGCCGACAACCACCCTCGAAAGGCAGCTGTCTTGAGTACCGAAGCATTCGTCTACGACGCGATCCGCACGCCGCGCGGCCGCGGCAAGGCCAACGGCGCCCTGCACGGCACCAAGCCGATCGACCTGGTCGTCGGCCTCATCCACGAGATCCGGGGCCGCTTCCCGGACCTCGACCCGGCCGCCATCGACGACATCGTCCTCGGCGTGGTCAGCCCGCTCGGCGACCAGGGCTCCGACATCGCCCGCATCGCCGCCATCGCGGCCGGGCTGCCCGACTCCGTCGCCGGGGTCCAGGAGAACCGCTTCTGTGCCTCCGGCCTGGAAGCGGTCAACCTGGCCGCCGCCAAGGTCCGTTCGGGCTGGGAGGACCTCGTCCTGGCCGGTGGCGTCGAGTCGATGTCCCGCGTCCCGATGGGCTCCGACGGCGGGGCCTGGGCCATGGACCCGATGACCAGCTTCGAGACCGGCTTCGCCCCCCAGGGCATCGGCGCCGACCTCATCGCCACCATCGAGGGCTTCAGCCGCCGCGACGTCGACGAGTACGCCGGGCTCTCCCAGGAACGCGCCGCCGCGGCCTGGAAGGACGGCCGCTTCGCCCGCTCCGTCGTCCCCGTCAAGGACCGCAACGGCCTGGTCGTCCTCGACCACGACGAGCACCTGCGCCCCGGCACCACCGCCGACTCCCTCGCCGGCCTCAAGCCGTCCTTCGCGGGCATCGGCGAGATGGGCGGCTTCGACGCGGTGGCGCTGCAGAAGTACCACTGGATCGAGAAGATCGACCACGTCCACCACGCGGGCAACTCCTCCGGCATCGTGGACGGCGCGGCCCTCGTCGCCATCGGCTCGAAGGAGGTCGGCGAGCGCTACGGCCTCACCCCGCGCGCCCGTATCGTCTCCGCCGCCGTCTCCGGCTCCGAGCCCACCATCATGCTCACCGGCCCCGCCCCCGCCACCCGCAAGGCGCTCACCAAGGCCGGGCTGACCATCGACGACATCGACCTCGTCGAGATCAACGAAGCCTTCGCCGGAGTCGTCCTGCGCTTCGTCAAGGACATGGGCCTCTCCCTGGACAAGGTCAACGTCAACGGCGGCGCCATCGCGCTCGGCCACCCCCTCGGCGCGACCGGCGCGATGATCCTCGGCACCGTCATCGACGAACTGGAGCGCCGCGACCAGCAGTTCGGCCTGGTCACCCTCTGCGTCGGCGGCGGCATGGGCGTCGCGACCATCGTCGAACGCATCTGACCTTCCAGGGCCTGTCGTCGAACTGCCGCCTGCCGCGCGACGCCTGGCACGCACGCTCGCGGCGTTGCCGAAATGCCCTGGTAGCTCCGCTACAAGACCATTCCAGCGCCTTGCGATCGCACGCACCAGACGCCGCGCGGCCGCCCTCCGGGCGACGACGGCAGTTCGACGACAGGCCCTGGCCCGGCCACACCTGCTTACGGAGAAAACACCGACATGACGACCGAGAGCACCACCATCCGCTGGGAACAGGACGAGACCGGCGTCGTCACCCTCGTCCTCGACGACCCCGACCAGTCCGCCAACACGATGAACCAGGCCTTCAAGGACTCCATCGCGGCCATCGCGGACCGCGCCGAGGCCGAGAAGGACTCCATCCGCGGCATCATCTACACCTCCGCCAAGAAGACCTTCTTCGCCGGCGGCGACCTCAAGGACATGATCAAGGTCGGCCCCGAGAACGCCCAGGCCGCCTTCGACACCGGCACCGCCATCAAACGCTCGCTGCGCCGCATCGAGACCCTCGGCAAGCCCGTCGTCGCCGCCATCAATGGCGCGGCCCTCGGCGGCGGTTACGAGATCGCGCTCGCCTCCCACCACCGCGTCGCCCTCGACGCCCCCGGCTCCCGCATCGGCCTGCCCGAGGTCACCCTCGGCCTGCTCCCGGCGGGCGGCGGCGTCACCCGGACCGTACGCCTCATGGGCATCGCCGACGCCCTGCTCAAGGTGCTCCTCCAGGGCACCCAGTACACCCCGCGGCGCGCCCTGGAGAACGGCCTCGTCCACGAAGTCGCCGCCACCCGCGAGGAGATGATCGAGAAGGCCCGCGCCTTCATCGACGCCAACCCCGAGTCGCAGCAGCCCTGGGACGTCAAGGGCTACAAGATCCCCGGCGGTACCCCGTCCAACCCGCGCTTCGCCGCCAACCTGCCGGCGTTCCCCGCCAACTTGAAGAAGCAGCTCGCGGGCGCGCCCATGCCCGCGCCGCGCAACATCCTCGCGGCGGCCGTCGAGGGCTCCCAGGTCGACTTCGAGACCGCCCTGACCATCGAGGCCCGGTACTTCACCGAGCTGGTCACCGGCCAGGTCGCCAAGAACATGATCCAGGCGTTCTTCTTCGACCTCCAGGCCGTCAACTCCGGCGCCAACCGCCCCAAGAACATCCCCGAGCGCCCCGTCCGCAAGGTGGCCGTCCTCGGCGCCGGCATGATGGGCGCGGGCATCGCCTACTCCTGCGCCAAGGCCGGGATCGACGTCGTCCTCAAGGACGTCTCCACCGAGGCGGCCGCCAAGGGCAAGGCGTACAGCGAGAAGCTGCTCGCCAAGGCGCTCTCCCGGGGCCGTACGACCGAGGCGAAGCGCGACGAACTGCTGGCCCGGATCACCCCCACCGGCGACGCGGCCGACCTCGCGGGCTGCGACGCGGTGATCGAGGCCGTCTTCGAGGACACCTCGCTCAAGCACAAGGTGTTCCAGGAGATCCAGGACGTCATCGAGCCCGACGCGCTGCTCTGCTCCAACACCTCCACCCTCCCGATCACGGTCCTCGCCGAAGGCGTCTCGCGCCCCGTCGACTTCATCGGGCTGCACTTCTTCTCGCCCGTCGACAAGATGCCGCTCGTCGAGATCATCAAGGGCGAGCGGACGGGCGACGAGGCGCTGGCCCGCGCCTTCGACCTGGTCCGCCGGATCAAGAAGACGCCGATCGTCGTCAACGACTCGCGCGGCTTCTTCACCTCGCGCGTCATCGGCCAGTTCATCAACGAGGGCGTCGCCATGATCGGCGAGGGCGTCGAGCCCGCCTCCATCGAGCAGGCCGCCGCCCAGTCCGGCTACCCGGCCAAGGTGCTCTCCCTGATGGACGAGCTGACCCTGACCCTGCCCCGTAAGATCCGCAACGAGACCAAGCGCGCGGTGGAGGAGGCCGGCGGCACCTGGCCCGGACACCCCTCCGACGCGGTCATCGACCGCATGGTCGACGAGTTCGGCCGCCCGGGGCGCAGCGGCGGCGCGGGCTTCTACGACTACGACGAGGACGGCAAGCGCGCCGGCCTCTGGCCCGGACTGCGCGAGCACTTCGCCAAGCCGGACGCGGAGGTGCCCTTCGAGGACATGAAGGAGCGGATGCTCTTCTCCGAGGCCCTGGACAGCGTCCGCTGCCTGGAGGAGAACGTCCTCATCTCCGTCGCCGACGCCAACATCGGCTCCATCATGGGCATCGGCTTCCCGCCGTGGACCGGCGGCGTCCTCCAGTACATCAACGGGTACGAGGGCGGCCTGCCCGGCTTCGTGGCCCGCGCCCGGGAACTCGCCGAGCGCTACGGCGACCGCTTCCTGCCGCCCGCGCTGCTGGTGGAGAAGGCGGAGAAGGGCGAGACCTTCCACGACTGAGTCCGTCAACAGGGCCTGTCGCGGGCCGCGTTCACCGTCATCACTCGGCGGTGAACGCGGCCCGCAGCTCCTCCTTCAGCGACCGCTGGAACGCCGTCACCAGCGCCTGCACCACGATCGGTTGCATATCGGCGGACAGCGACTTCATCGCCGCCACATGCTCCGGGTCGCCCTCGCGCTCCCGGTAGGGATTCCACACCTCGTCCCGGAACAGCCGGGTCATCTCCTGGGCGGCCGAGCGGGTGTGCTCCAGCAGCACGGTCCGCGCCGCCAGGATCGTCTCGTGCGCGATCGGCACGTCCAGCAGCTCCACCCCGAGCCGCAACAGCCCCGGATCCACCCGGTAGGCCCCGCCGTCCTCCTGCGGCCGGACCAGCACCCCCATCGCCGCCAGCCGCTCCACATCCGCCTCCGACAGCGCCCGCCCGGCCCGCCGCTCCAGCTCGGTCCGGGAGAGGTCCTCGCTCTTGTCCGGGGCCCAGGACGCGACGAGCGCCCGGTGGATCGCCAGATCGTGGGCGCTCAGGTCGGGCGGCAACTGCTCCAGATACCGTTCGATCGCGGCCAGCGTCATGCCCTGCTGCTGGAGCTCCTCGATCAGCGCGAGCCGCGAGAGATGGTCCGGCCCGTAGTGTCCGACCCGGCGGGGCCCGATGGCCGGAGGCGGCAACAGGCCCCGGGTGCCGTAGAACCGCACGGTGCGCACGGTGACCCCGGCGCGTGCCGCCAGCTCGTCCACCGTGAGCGTCGGCTCGTCGGTCCCCGTCGCCATCTCTGCTCCCCGCGGTCGAACCCTCGTATCGGACAGTGCCGCTGTCTCACCACTACTGTGAAAGTCTCCGGCACCGGAGCCGCGCCGTCCACCCCGGCTCCTGTGACCGTTCGCGATAGTTGGCGAGCCGACGTCAGAGAGCGATCAACCTACGCAGAGTTACTGTCCGGTCGAGCTGAAGCTGGCAGAGTCTCACTCGGTCTCACCTGGCCTGGCAGATCCTCAAGGGATCGAGGTACGTACAGCGGTCGCCTCGGGAAAATGACTGGCGGCGGCGAAGCCCGGGCAGAAGGCTCTCACCGTGACGCTTCATGAGAACGAGATCCGTGTGAATGAGACGGTCGTCCGGTCACTGCTGCGGGAACAGCGACCGGAGTGGGCCGACCTCCCCATCTCGCCGGCCGGTGCGGGCACGGACAACACGATGTACCGGCTCGGCGACCAACTGCTCCTGCGGCTACCGCGCACCCCGGACAACGCGAAGGCCGTACGGAAAGAGCAGACCTGGCTGCCACGGCTGGCGCCAGATCTTCCCTGTCGCATCCCGGAGCCGGTGCACAACGGCACGCCGAGTTCCGCATTCCCGCTCGCCTGGTCGGTGTACCGCTGGATCGATGGCGAGGAAGCCGGTCCGGGATCGGTCAGAGACTGGGCCGCCTTCGGAGGTGACCTGGCGACGATCGTGCAGAGCCTGCATTCCATCCCCCTCATGGGAGCCACTCGCCAGGGCGGGCTCAGCTGGTACCGCGGAGGTGGCCTGCACGCGTGTGACCGGTGGATCAGCGGGTGCTTCGACAACTGCCGAACGATCCAGGGCCTCGACCTCGACATCGCGCATCTGCAACACCTGTGGCAGAGCGCGCTCACCCTGCCCGAGCCTTCTGCCCGCCATGTGTGGCTCCACGGAGACCTCAAACCCACCAACCTTCTGGTCCAGCAGGGGAAGCTGCACGCCGTCATCGACTTCGGAGGCCTCTCAGTCGGCTTTCCCGACGCCGAGCACTCGCCTCTGTGGGATTTTCCACCCGGGGCCCGACAGGCGTACTGGGACGCCACAAGCCTCGACGACGTGACATGGCTGCGTGCCCGGGCGTGGGCCATCGCTGTCGGAGTCAGCGGGGTGTCGTACTACTGGGGCACCTATCCCCTTTTCGTCAGCGAATGCTTGTCGCGTCTCCGCGCGATCCTGGAGGCTATCGGCGAGCAGTGAACCAGTCCCGCACGTGGCGCTTCAGACGAACTTCATCCACGCGGATCTACACCACTCCGTCCCAGGCCACGGGGCACGCTCTAGGGGCGGCGGGCCAACAAATGGGCGTCGAGGAAGCCCCGCTCGGAGGCCGGGTCGTGGAGCAACCGAGCAACCGTGACGAGCCCGGCCCCGGCCAGCAACTCGGCAAACCGCTCGGCCGGCCAGCTATAGGCGGGCGTCACTTTGTGATCGAAGCGGACCGGCTCCGGTCCTTCGGTCCCGAAGAACGACACCAGGAGCAGGCCCCCTGGTGCCAGGACACGCACCTGCTCGGCGAGCAGTGCGGGCAGTTCCCCAGGCGGGGTATGGATCATCGAGTAGTGAGCCAGCACTCCGCCGAGCGCGCCGTCCTCGACCGGCAGGGCCTCCATTCGCGCTTCGTCGAACCGCAGCGCCGGATGGGCCCGCCGGGCGTGGTCGACCATGGCCGGGGAGAGGTCGAGCCCGAAGGCGTCCAGCCCCAAGTCGTGCAGCATGGCCGTCAGATGTCCGGGCCCGCACCCGACGTCGGCTGTCCGCAGGTTCCCCGTCCCACGCACGAGCTCGGCGAAGGTGCCGATCATGTTCCGCGCGAACGGCTGCGTCTCCAACCGATTAGCGAACATCGACGCATACAGCTCGACAACCCCGTCGTAGGCCGTCCTGGTCTCGCCCTGGTGTTCCAACACGGGAAGGAAACTAACACCCGTGCCGTTCGCAGCCGTTGCCCGGCCCCATACCTACCCTTCCCCTCGGGACTGATCGTTCCGTCACCTGATCACGAGACACCCTCAGTAGTTCGGAGAAGGGACAGTTACGGACAACTGCGGTGATCCGTGCCGACTGCAGGGGACTCCGTGCTGCTCTGGATGGGTGCTCCGTCCATCGCCTGTCTTGATCCGTTCCGATTCGTGCGTACTCAGTGATCTACTCACTCCGTACGTCGGTCTCGCCGAGTTCGAGTCAAGGCTGGTTACGGACGACGGGTGGCCGCGTCGGTGGACAGTGACGTGGCGGGTCGGGGAGGGCAAGGTGACCTGGCCTGTTCGTGACATGGCCTCGGTGCCGGTCGTCCAGGGTGATCCGGGGGTTTACGTGGCGAGCTGGCCAGGGGCACCGGCCAGGTCTGCAGTTCATGGTGTCGACGGGTCGGCTTCACGGGTTCGAGTCGCTGGAAGAGCAACAGCTTCTGCTGGCGCTGGACTACTTCGGGGTCGCTGAAGTCCTGCCGCAGCCGTTCCGCCTCGACTTTGACAGCAGCGAAGGCAAGAGGTGGCACGTCCGCCCCGAGGGCTTGATCGAGGATGACGACGCGATGAAGTTCGCGGCAACGGCACAGTCAGCATCGGCCTGCGGCTGGCGATATTCGGTCGCAGTTGGCTGGCGGCCTCACGTCCACAGCGTGCTCGACCACCTGTCGTCGCAGCGTCGGCCGCTGGTCGATCAGCTGGGCCTCCAGCGGGAGCTTGAGGACGCTGTTGCACGCGGGGTGGACAGGTTCGGCGACCTGGTGGAGGGAACATGCCTTCCGGCCGTCGCTCGTGCTCACGCTACTCATCTGCTGTGGTGGCGGAGGCTCGGTGTTGATCTGGGCAGTCCGCTGGGGGATGGCTCGCTGATCTGGCGGGGCCGCGCATCGGCCGGGGGGTCGTGATGGCTGCGGGACACGGTCTGCTGGACATGAAAATCGGCAGCGTGCTGCAGTTGAACGGCGTCGAGTGGACGGTGACAGCAGCGGAGCCTCAGTTCAGCCGGTTCGTCCTGACGGATGGTGAGGGCCGGGAGGAGACGAGGTCGATCCGCTGGCTGATCCACCACCCGGATGCGAAGGCCGCGGCGAACCGGCCGACGACGTTCGTCCCCGTCGGCCGGCAGGCGAGGTCGCTGGACGACCTGACCGAAGGACAGCGCAAGCGGGCCCGGATCAGGGCTGAGCACGTGCTGGAGGCGGAGACCGGCTTCCGGGACGGCCGGGCCGACCGGGCCCGGCCCGGTGAACCACGGCCTGCCTACGATCCCGAGCGGACGTTGCTGAGCGAGCGCCGGCGAGCGAAGGCGTCCGAGCTGAAGGCCCTGCCGCGCCAGGAGGCCGAGATGCTGGGGCTTCGGTTCATGAGCGAGCGAACGCTGGAACGGCTGTCCGCGAGATCCGGGGACAGCCTGCTGCTGGCCTGCGCAGACGGCCGCTGGACCGCCGCAGCGGGGGCCATCCCAGTGTCACTGAGGAAGTCCGCAAAGCGATCTTCGCGGTGAAGCGGGAGTGCAGAAACCGGTCCTCGATCACCATGGCTGCCCGGCATCGCCTTATGCACCAGTACATCCGGGAGACCTTCCCGTCCTTTCCTGTCAAGGACATCCCGTCGCGGATCACCTTGATGCGAGTCTGGCGGGAATGGTTCGGAAGCGGCGGGGCTCGGGCCCGTTACGCCCGTTCGGCTGAGGACGCCGAGGACGCGGACGTCGGACGGCGACTGATCGTCCACCGCCCGGGGCAGGTGATCGCTCTGGACTCCACGCCGCTGCCGGTCAAGTTGCGGGAGAGCGTGTTCGGCGAGGCGGTGTCGGCGACCCTGACGCTGGGGCTCGATCTCTACACACACTCTGCCCCCGGCTTTCAGACTGACGCTGGAGTCCGATACGTCGGTCGATGTCGCGATGCTGCTCAGAGACGTGATGCTGCCCCTGCCGATGCGCGAGGGCTGGGGCCAGGACATGGAATGGCCCTATCCAGGGGTGCCATCCGAGGTGATCGCGGAGTTCGCCGTCTACAAGAACCACGACCTGGTGGAGGCGCAACGGAGCCTGGGCTGCAACATCCTTCCGGCCCGAGCCTTCCGGGCCAGCGACAAGTTCGCCGTCGAGCGCGCCTTCTCCGCGTTCAAGACCATGCTGTTCGAGCATCTGCTGGGCTTCACCGGCACGGACGTCGCTGACCGCGGCGCCGACCCGGAGGCTGACGCGGTGATGACCCGCTCGCAGATGGAACACGTCATCGCGACCTGGATCGTGAAGGTCTGGCAGAACCACCGGCTCGGTGAATACGCGCCGTCCTGGGGGCCGGAAGAGGACCACAGCCCCGACTCACTGTTCGCCGCGGCCATGCACCAGGGCGGCTGGTCGATGCAGATTCCCGGCCCTGAGCTCTACTACAAGGTCTTGCCCAAGCACCACGTCCAAGTTCACCCCCGCCGCGGAGTGAAGATCCTCGGGCTCTGGTATTACGCAGACCTTCTGCAGGAGTCCCTATTCCTGCGGCCCTCGGGCCGGGGCGGCAGACACGCCGACAAGTGGGTCGTCAGCAGCGACCGCCGGGACCGGCGCCGGGTCTTCCTCCAGGACCCGGACGATCACGAATCCTGGCATGTGCTGCGATGGACCGGGCTTCCCCCGGAAGGCGAAGTCCCGGCCTTCTCCGACAAGACCGCAGCCGAAGTGCTGGCCACCGCACGTCAGCGCCGACTCGCTCCTCGCTCGGACGCCGACCTTCTGTCGCTGCTGCTGGAGATCCTCGGCGAGGCGGCACCCGTCGATCAGTGGCCGACCCAGCGAGACGAAAAGCAGGAGAAGGGGAAAGCGGCGAAGAAGAAATCGCAGAAGCGAGCCCGAATCGCCCGCTCGCGCGAGATCTCCCGCGCCGAGACGGCCGCCGCCGACCGGATCGCGGGCCGGCCTGCCGAGCCGCAGGACTGGCAGGAACAGGCCCGCACGGTCGGTCAGGCCGTGACCGCCGACCGGCGCCGCCGCCGCGAGGCTGCCGTGACCGCCGACACGTCCGTGCCCCGGCTCCTGAGTAGCTGTTTCGCAACTGGTGCTCTGACCGGATTGGTCTGCCGGAAGCTCTCCGTAGGCTGGTGATCGCCTACGAAGGGGTCGGAATGAACGGCAATCCGCTGTACCACTGGATAGTGCTGGCAGTGTCCACAGCGCTCATGCTGCCGATGCCGGTGGCGATACTGGCGGGGTGGACGCCGCCGTGGATGCGCAAGCGACAAGCTGGGATGCGGCTTCGCGCCTACGGCGTTTTGTGCATCTACGTCCTCATGCTCTTCAACGGTATCCCCCGGATCGCCGACGCTTCATTCGAGACGGTCACGGCCTGCAGCGGCGTCGGCTTGGGGTTCGCCGCCGCTGCGGTCCTGTTCCTGCTCTCGGCACGCAAGGATTCAGGCGCCCGGACAGCTGGCCCAGTCGCACCTCGGGAAGGCTGAGTTGTCTCTCAACCAGCTCGGGCCTGAGCCTCTATCGGCGTGCCCGACTGGCTGTCGTATCCTTCAGCCGTGACGAGCTGGTGGCGGTCTCTGGGTAATGCGTTTTGGGCCGTGGACCGGGCGCTTGGTGGACAGAGGCGTCCGACTCGGATTCAGAAGTGGGTGGCCCGGCACCCGGTCGGCGCCGGCCTCTGCATGGCTGTGCCCTTTGCGTTCTTCTTCCTGATGGTGTCGTCTGAGGACGAATCTGACGGCCCTGTGGTAGCAGCGCTGGCCGGGCTGGTTGTGTGGCTCCTCTTCGCTCTGACAGCGGCTGGGGAGCGGCTGCGGCAGCGTCGGCTCACACGTCTGGGTCTCTGGGACGGTTCTTGAGAGCTCAAGGATCGGATCTCGACGGTGACGTCGTTGAAGGCGAGCAGCTGTTTCTGACGCTGGGCCCGCTCTGATGGGGGACGTATCTTGATCGCGTGAAGAGACGGCGCTGGTGGTCTGTGGTCAGCTTGTGGGTTGCGTGGTGGGCGGCTATTACTGCTGCCTTCTTGGGCTTGGGGATGCTGTTCGATCAGCCGACGAGTCTCGCGGGCTGTGCGGCGAGTGCGGTGCTGGTGATTGTCGTCGGCGAAGTCGGTGACCGTCTGCGGCGCCGTTTCTTCCCTCGTCGGGGGACGGGCTGACGGATCGGCTGGTCCGCCTCTTGCTACTTCGTCCGGCCGGTTCGGACCAGACGCCTGGTCATAAGCGTGATCGCGGCCCAGGTGATCAGTGTCTCCGAGTGCTGGATGAGCCGTTCGTAGTCCCGGGCGTGCCGGCGGGCGTTCAGCATCCAGGCCAGGCTTCGTTCAACGACCCAGCGTCGGGGCAGCACGATGCAGCCGGAGGTGTCCTTGGGGCGGCTGACGGTCTTGATCGTGAGGTTCAGGTGCCTTTTTGCCCAGGTCACGAGCTTTCCCGCGTAGGCCCGGTCGGCCCAGACGATGGTGATCTCGGGGTGCATCAGCCGCAGGCGGAAGAGGACTTCCCTGGCGGCGGCAGAGTCGTGCAGGTCGGCCGGGGTGACCATCACCATCAGCGGCAGGCCGCGGGTGTCGACCACGAGGTGCCGCTTGCGGCCGTTGATCTTTTTGCCTGCGTCGTAGCCGCGGCTGTCCTTGCCGACGGTGGAGGCCGCCTTCACCGACTGGGAGTCGATGATCGTGGCCACGGCTCTGGGGCCTTTGCCCATCTCGCGGCGGAGGCGCTGGGCCAGGGCGTCACGGATCTGGCCGATGACTCCGGCTGCCGCCCAGCGGGCCATGAAGCCCCAAACGGTCCTCCAGGGAGGGAAATCCGCAGGCAGGGCCCGCCATTTGCAGCCGGTGTCCACGACGTATCGGATCGCGTCGACGACCTCGCGCCGGGGATGTTTCTCCGGCCGCCCGCCGCGTGTGGTGTCGCAGGCCGGCGGCGGCAGCAGCGGTTCGATCAGTGTCCACTCGTCGTCCGTCATGTCCGAGGGATAGCAGCGGTGACGCACTTCTCCTCCCGTCACTGACCCGCGGGATCGGTCAGGCGCTGGCGATGAGGTCGAGGGTGGATTCGATGGAGTTGAGCTGGGCGACGATGTGCTTGACCCACTTGTCGTTCGGATGGGCCGCGGCATGCGGGGCGACGGTGCCGGTGATGAACCGGCGGAACTGGGTCAGCTTCTCCCTGACCACCGCCCGTTCGTATGCCTCCAGCGCGGCCCGCTCAGCGCCGAGCTGGTAGCCGTCAGCCCGGGTCCAGATCAGGGGCGGCCAGCCCTTGGATGCCGCTTCGTCCCGCAGGGCCGCAAGCCCTGATCTGACCTGGCTGTCCGACAGCCCGCTGGCCCTGATCAGCTGGTGCATCAGCAGGCCAGCGGGCCTGGCCTCGAACAGGACGAACCGGATGGTGTCCGCGTGCCGCCGGGCGGCATCACCCTTGCGCCGTGAGGCGCGAGCCACAGCTACTCGCCCCGCAGCATGCGGGCCAGCTCGCCGTCCATGTCGACCTTGCCTGTGTCGACGGCGGTCTCGATCCAGTCGAGCGTCGCCCTCACCTTGGCCACGTTCTCGTGCACGATCGCGCGTTCGTCCTCGCCCAGGGTGCGATCGCGCAGACCGGGGACCGCCCGGCCGGCTGCGGCCACGAACGAGTGGCAGGCGGTGACCAGGTCCAGGAACTCCACCGTCCGGTCGATGTTGCGGACCGCCGGCGCGACCGGGCTGGTGTCCTCGAAGTGCTCGCGGGCCTGTCGGCCCCGCTCGACCTGGGCGTGATTGACCTGGTGGCGGGCGGTGTCGTCGCTCATCGCCTTGAACGCGACCTCGGGTCGGCGCAGCAGACCGGTGGTCACCTGGGTGGCGACGTGCTCGTCCCGGGTGAACTCCTCCACCACCCGGACCTTGTCCTGGTCGGAGACCTTGGCCGCCACCGTCGGACGCTTGAGGAAGTCGCTGGTCACCGTCGCGGCGACGTCCTCGTCCCGAGCCAGGTGGTGGATCGCGGTAATCTTCTCCTGCGGCGATGCTGGACGCTCGACCTGCCGGCCCACCTTGCGGTTGGCTTCGTCCGACGTCCACCGGGTCCTCCCCGCGGGAGGTTTGGTGATGGACGCGAACCGCTCGGCCTCGCTGTCGATCTGTCCCAGGATCCGGTGGACCCTGAACGACACGCCCCTCTGCCGTTTGTCCTTGGGCCACCGAGACGCTGTCCACCTGGCGCTTTCCACCGTCTTGTAGGCGAGTCCGATGTCCTCGGCCAGACGGTGCAGCGTCTCGCGGACCGTGAACAACTCCTGGCCCGGGGCCGCCTGTTGGCCGCCCCGCTCACGCATCGGCTCGATCTCCAGCGCGCGGTCCCCGATCGTGAATGAGCCCTGCGTCTGCTGTTCGACCACTTCCCGCAGCTCGGCCACGATCTGCTCGTAGCGCCGCTGGCTCACACTTTTGACTTTGTCGATCTCCTCCCGCATGGTGTTCCACCACCCATGCGGGCCAGGGCACGGAACTGGAGCCCGTGACGTGGACACGACCCGCTCATCACCGAGAGTCAGACCGCAAATACGCTGATCACAACGAATGACCGCAAGTGACCGCGTTCTGAACGAAAATGGAGTGAAGATGCGTTCGCGATGCGGTCACTGTGCCCGTTCGCCGAACGTTTCCTTCCGGCGCCGCCAGGCCCTCACCACACACCGGCGTGAGCAGTAGACCGCGTTCGAACGCCGATCGACCCCGGCGACCCAGCGGGCCCCGCACTCCGGGCACTCTGCCTCATCGACACCGCCCCGCACGGCAGCCAAGCGCTTGAGCAACCGGCGTTCCGTACGCCATTGCCTGGCACGACATGCCGACGAACAGAACGAAGCATCAGGCCGTGCCCCCGGCCTAAGCCGTTCGCCACAAGCCCGACAGTTCCTCTCCCCGGCCCGCCCGGTGCCCTTGGACACCACGCCAGCGTAGGACCCAAGGCTACTCAGAACCTGGGATCAGAAACAGCTACTGAACGAATCTCTCAAAAGCCGCCACCTGTTCCTGATGCCGTCCGTTCTGGCGGGCGACGAAGACGTGGATGAGGACACGGCCGACACCGAGGCGAATGTGTGAGGCTCGACGACCTCCCGGCAGGGCGGCTGGACGGCCTGCCCTCCCGCCGCCAGATCGCCGCCATGATCCTTGGCCCCGAGTCGCACCGGCACTCCTTCACCGGCTGGCAGCATTACCGCACCACCCGCGACCAGTTCATCCCGCCGCCTCGGCTCACCATCAGGCAGTACCAGATGCTGCCGACCGAAAGACGCTCGGACTACGACATCTACCGGCGTCTGACCAACGTGAACCTGCCGGTCCAGGAAACGCCGACGCTCGAAGGCGTGACGCGGCTGATCGACCGGCGCCTGCAGGGCAACACGCTGCGACGCAACAGCCCCACGATGCCGGGCGTGATGGTCAGCGGCTGGGGCAATCACGGCAAGACCGCCACGGTCTGCTCGGTTGCCGCGGCATTCGAGGATCAGTGGCTGGATTTCCACCACCACCTCAACCCGGAATCCGTCCCGGGCACGTCGGACCTGCACGCACCGGTCGTTTATGTCCAAACGCCTGTCACCGCCACCCCGAAGAGTCTCTGCGAGTCGATCCTGAACTTCTTCGGGCCCGAACGCTGGAAATTCACGCTCCCTCAACTGATCCAACTGGTCGCCGACTGCCTGCGAGACCACGGGGTCAAGGTTCTGATCATCGACGACATCAACCGACTGCGGATGCACCGCGCCGACGATCAGGACGTTCTCGACCTCATCCGGGCCCTGATGAGCTTCAACGTCACGCTCATCCTCACCGGAGTCAACATCCCTGGCACCGGCCTGCTGCGGGAAGCCCACTTCAGCCGCCGCGACCGCCAATGGGTGCTGCCACCGCTGGAGACCACACGCGTCCACGGCCTCGAAGTCACCCAGATCGAGCGGCGCTTCGAACTCGTGGAACTCGACCACTTCTCCTACTCGACGCCCTCCCAGATCCAGGCGTTCGTGAAGCACCTGCGAGGAGCTGAGGCCCACCTGCGGCTCTTGAAGGCGAAGAAGGGCATGCTCACAAACGGCTCGATGCCCGAATACCTGATGAACCGCACCGGAGGGGCCATCGGTCTACTCGGCCGGCTTCTTGAGGAGGGCGCTCAGGAAGCCATGGCCACCGGCAAAGAGAACATCACCGAGAACCTGCTCGACGAGATCATCATCGGCCGGGATATCCCCGCTGAGGAGGCCGGGCCGGCACCAACAGCTGTCCCTGCCGAGCCGGACGACGGCAAGAAGGTCACCAGGAAGACGCGCAGGGCACGCAATACCGTCTTCGACGACCGCGGGCCACGAGTCGACCCCGAAGCTCCTGCCGAAGCAGCGAGTTGATGCAGCGACCGCCCGCCGAACCCATGCCCCGCAGCCTGATCCCACTGCCGGGAGAGAGCATGGCCGGGTTCATCCTGCGGCTGTCCCATCGACTGCACGTCGCGCCCAGCAACGTCACGTGGCGCACGGGCCTGACCCCCTACCGCGTCACAGGCGGAATGTCGCCCGTCCGCCACCTGCTCATGATGGAGCCCCCTGAGGCGTCCGCGTTCGCGCACGCGACCCGCATGCCTACCGCGACCGTCGAACGGCTCACACTCCTGCCCTATCTCGGCCGCTATCCCCCCGTCGCCGAAGCCCTCACACGACAACCGAACGACCCGCCCCGCGCCCGGAACGTCTTCCCTTCCTGGCTCCTCGTCGGTTCCACTCGCTACTGCCCGGCCTGCCTCAAGGGCGACGGATCAGTGATCCAGGAACGACACGGAGGTGCCTGGCGATTGCTCTGGCACTTGCCCGTCGTCTTCGCATGCCTGGAACACCAGGTCCTGCTCCAAGACACATGCCCTGCCTGCCAGCATGCTGCCCAGAGCCGGCACCCCGAGGGCCGTCTCAAACTCGTTCCGTCTCCATCGACAGCAGGCCTCCACCCACTTCAATGCCGCAACAGCAGCATCAGCACAAGCGCCGGGAGAGCATTCTGTGGTCACCGGCTCGACGACGGCAGCGGCCTCAACCAGATCCGCCTCAGCCCTGAACTGGACGGCTTGCAGCGCACGATCCTCGACTGGCTCAGCCCGTCCGCGACTCCCCAGACCGCCTTCCATAGGTTCGCGGACTTGCAGGCCATGGCCTCGATCGTCAACGCGACCTGGCCACACACTGCGGACGCGACCCACCTTCCCCACGTGCTGACGGCAGCCCTTGACGAGCAGCACGCCGCCCAGCAGCAGGCAGCCGAATCCGTTGGCGGCAAACCACCCCACCGAGGGAGCCGCCACCCCAGCCTCTGGAGCACCGAACCGAGATCCTCAGCGGCCACGGCCGCGTTGCTCACCATCGCTCACACCCACCTCCGGCAACCCGTCCACCAACTGCGAGAGACCCTGACCTCCCTGCTTGAGCACGCACCGGAGACCCCCGATCGCCGCTGGGGCGCAACATGGGTCACCCTGCAACGCGACGCTTCCCCCTTGATCCGGCACGAGATCGACAACGCCTTCAGACGGCGCTTCCCCGCGCAACATCCTCCCGGCTCGTCCGATCAAGCCGATCGGACCGCTTGCGTCATCCCCGTCCGCGCACGTGGCTACCAGGCCGAGAACATCCCTCAGCACCTCCCTGACGAGTGGTTCACCCTCCTCAGCCAGGCCTCCCGTTCGAAGTTCCTGCCACGATCACCGCAGACCAATGGGCTGCGAAGAGCAGTCGCGGTTCAACTCGTCCAAGCTGTCACCGGCATGCGCATGGACGAAGCCGCCCGGTTCCTCGGCATCCCCACCAACTGGCTCGGCCCGTTCCCCGCCCCGCTACATCCCCTCCGTTTGATCTTCCAGAAGAAGCCCTACGACCTGGCCGGCGCCCTTGAACAGCTCGCCGAACACATCGCCGCTCTGCCTCAGCAGGTCGACTACAGGCAGCGCCGCGAGTCCTTCCAGCCCTGGAACCTCTCCACCGCTACCTGGAACAAGATCTGCCGCACCGTCCCCACCACGAGGATCGTTCGGTCAGACGACCAGTTCCGCGAGTGCTCCTCCGCGTTCGTCTGGTCACTCCTCACGGGCAGTGAATGGAAACTCGCCCCATGCTTCCTGCCGCCTCACTCGCCCGAGGGTCGGACGTTCACGCAACAGGACTCCAAGATCATCCAACGCCTCTCCTGCCCACCCGATCGCACCTGGAAGGCGGTGGCTGACCTCCTACGGCAGGCAGCCCACAGAGACCTCGCCTCGTGGGAGAGACGGCACCAGCAGCGACGCTCCGTGAGCAGCTAAGCCCCGGAATTGCCAACTATCGGGAACAGGCTCCGCCAACTACGTTGAACAGCTGGCGAGCGACCAGCGCCAATGCCTCCACGCATCCGCCAACTATCGCGAACGGTCACAGCACCGTGCGACCGGGGGCCTAATCCAGTACCGGTGGCCCCGCCTCGATGCGCCGCAGCACCGGAGCCAGGCGGTCCACATCGGGGCCGGGATCGAGTTGCCTCTCGTCCCACCAGGTGGCACCCGTGTCACGCAGCGGGCCGATCACATCCTTGGCCTCGGCGGCGTCCGCCGGAGTGGCGCCGCCGACCACGAGGTCGAAGGGGCGTTGGGCGTCGGCTTCTCGATGATCGCGCACATAGGTGATCAACTCCCGCACGTCCTCGCGGTCCGGCGGGCATCCGTGCAGGGCGTTCTTGAACAGGGGAACCGCGCCGTCCCACCGAGCGGCCCGTCGCATGGGCGGACGGTTCGGCCAGAACCCCCCGATCCACACCGGCGGCCGGGGCCGCTGCACGGTGGCGGGCCGCAGGCTCACGTCATGCGCCCGGTAGTGCCGACCGTGATGGTCGACGGGCTCGCCCGTCCAGAACCGCCCCAACAACTCCAGCCCTTCGTCCAGTCGCTCGGCGAGCACACGTCGATCGGTGGAGTCGCCGAAGCTGCCGTACTCGTCCTCGACCGGCCCGCCCAGCCCCGCGGCGAAGACGACCCTGCCGCCGCTGAGGTGGTCCAAGGTGGCCACCTGGCGGGCGAGCTGCTGCGGCCGATAACGGGCCACCGGAGTGAGCAGCGTCCCCACGCGGATCCGTGACGTCGCGAGTGCGGCCGCGGTCAGCAGCATCCAGGCGTCCCCGAAGGGCCGTCCCGCGTACTCCCGGTAGTGGACGTGGTCCCAGACGAAGAGCCCGTCCCACCCGGACTCCTCGGCCGCCGCCGCCACGGTTGCCACGTTTCGGGGGTCGGCGAAGTCGCCGAAGTTCGGGATATTGATCGAGAAGCGCATCCGGGGATTGTGGGCTACCCCCACCGGCCCGGGCAACGGATTACAGGCCGCCTGCCGGCGAGCGCCGGCCCGGGCATCAGGGCGGGCGGCGACCGGCGCATAGGGTCGGGCCATGACCGACGAGCACCCCAACGCGTGGGCCGCCGAGGCGATTCGGCGGGTAGAGGCACCTGGCCGGAAGGCGGCGCCGACACCACTGCGCCGGCTTCCGCTTCCCGCGATGCGGGATGTCGAGGTGTACCTCAAGGACGAGTCCGCGCACCCCACCGGCAGCATGAAGTACCGCCTGGTGCGGGCCATGTTCCGCGAGGCGATCGCCAACGGCGCCATCGAGGCCGGCACACCGGTGATCGCGGCCACGAGCGGAGCGGTCGCCGTGGCCGGAGCCCACTTCGCGAGCCTGCTGGGCCTGGACTTCATCGCCGTCGTACCGGCCAGGACCCCCGGGGAAGCCCTGGCCAGGATCGAAGGGGAGGGCGGGCGGTGGCAGACGGCGGAGCAGCCGCCGGCCGCGCTGCAGGAGGAGGCGAGGGCGCTGGCCGAGCGGCTCGGCGGCCACTTCCTCGACCACTTCACCGACGCGGAGCGGGCGACGGCCGTGTGGGGTGCCCCGCTGTCAGTGGCGGCCCGTACGGTGAGGTCATGTCGGAGATCACTTACGTACGGGGGGACGCCACCGCCCCGCAGGGCAAGGGCGTCAAGCTGATCGTCCACGTCTGCAACGACCTCGGCGGCTGGGGCAAGGGCTTCGTCCTGGCCCTCTCCCGCCGCTGGCCGGAGCCCGAGGCCGCCTACCGTCGCTGGCACCGCGAGCGGGCGGGCAACGACTTCGCCCTGGGCACGGCGCAGTTCGTGCAGGTGGGGCCCTATCTGTGGGTGGCCAACATGATCGGCCAGCGGGGCATGCGCACCGGCAGCAAAGGGGTGCCCGTGCGGTACGAGGCCATCGACGCGGCGCTCGGCGCGGTGGCCGTCCGGGCCGGAGAGCTCGGGGCATCGGTCCATATGCCCCGGATCGGCTGCGGGCTCGCGGGCGGCACATGGTCCAGGATCGAGCCGCTGATCGAGCGGCGTCTCATATCCGCCGGGATACCGGTGACGGTGTACGACCACGACTGACCGGGGCACCGCCGGTCCCGGACCCCGCCCCCACGGTCCTCCCGCACACGAGGGATCATGGAGGAGAAGGGGACGGGCAGCGCACGGCAGGCCCGCCGGGACCGCGGGAGCACCGGATGAGCAGCGCGAAGGACGCGAGAGACCCCGGGCCGCCTTCGTCCGGCGGCGCGAGAGATCCTGAGCCGCGTCCGTCCGGCGCCGCGAGGGACCCCGGGCCGCGTCCGTCCGGCGGCGCCGGGGACCCCGAGCCGCCCCCGCCCGGCGGTGTGCTCTGGAGCCTGTCCGGCGACATCCGCTCCCTGCTGATGCTGCCCGCTGCCCTCACCCTCCAGGTCGCCCACCCCGCCGTCGGCGCCGGGGTCGACGAGCACTCCGTCTTCCGCACGGACCCGTGGGGGCGCGGCGAACGCTCGCTGCGCTCGCTCCAGCTCTGGGTCTACGGCGGGGCGGAGGCGGCCGAGGAGGGCCGCCGACTGCGCCGGCTGCACCGCACCATCCAGGGCACCGACACCCGGGGCCGCCCCTACCACGCCCTGACGCCCGCCAACTACGCCTGGGTGCACGCCACCGGCTTCCCCGTCCACCAGCACGCGGCCCGCTATCTCATCCGGCCCATGAGCCCCGCCCAGGAGCGCGCCCTGTACGCGGAGTGGCTCCAGGTCGGCCGGATCCTCGGCATCCACGACCGGGACATGCCCCAAACCATCGAGGAGTTCTGGCCGTACTGGGAAAAGATGCTCGCCGGGGAGATCGAGGCGACCCCCGTCGTGCGTGAGCTGGTCGACGTCGACCAGCCCGTACCCCCGCCGGACCGGGGACCGTGGCCGCTCCGGCTGCTGCTGCGGGCGCTGTGGCCGGTGCTGCTGCCGCCGCTGGCCCGCTTCCGGCGGTTCGTCACCATCGGTTTCATGCCGCCCGCCGCCCGCGACGCCATCGGCCTGCCGTGGACCGACGACCAGGAGAAGCGCCTGCGCCGGATGTGCGCGGTGCTGCGGGTCGTCGTCCCCGCCCTCCCGGACCGGCTGCGCTATCTGCCCCGGGCCCGGGCGGCCCGCGCCGCCGTGCGGACACCGGTACGCGGCAGCCGGGGCCGTCGGAGCAGCTGAACCTCGCCGCTCCGACGGCCCCGGCGTCCGTGCGTACGACGGTCAGCGGTGCTCGTGGCCGCCCTCGGAACGGTCCGCGGAAGCCGCGTGATCGCCCTGGTCACCGTGGTCGTGCACCGTGTTCGTCGCCGCGATCTTCTTCCAGGACGCGGGCCGCTCGACCCGCGCCGCCGAGCGTGCCGACAGCGCCGCCTCGGCGAGACCCGCGTCGGCCGCCGCCGGGAGCGCCGGTCGCGCCGGCTTGTAGAGCCAGGTGTCGAAGAGCGTGGCGAGCGGCTTGCCCGAGACCCGCTCCGCGTACCGGACGAAGTCGCCCACGTTCGCGTTGCCGTACGCGTGCTCGGCCGGCCAGCCCTTCAGCAGCTCGAAGAAGGTGTCGTCGCCGACCTCGTTGCGCAGCGCCTGGAGTGCCAGCGCGCCCCGGTCGTACACGGCGATGTCGAACTGGTTGTCCGGGCCCGGGTCGCCCGGCTTCACGTTCCAGAACGGGTCGTCGGCGGGGTGCTGGGCGTACGTGTAGTCCGCCAGCTCCTGCGCGGTGCCCTCGCCCTCCTTCTCCGACCAGAGCCACTGGCTGTAGCGGGCGAAGCCCTCGTTGATCCAGATGTCCTTCCAGCCGTCGACCGAGACGCTGTCGCCGTACCACTGGTGGGCCAGCTCATGGACGACGACCGAGACGTTGGCGCCGTTGGCGAACTGCTTCGGGCTGTAGAAGGGCCTGGTCTGGGTCTCCAGGGCGAAGCCGCTCGTCACGTTGGGCACGTATCCGCCCAGCGCGTTGAACGGATACGGGCCGAACACCTCGGTCAGCCACTCGGCGACCTCGGTGGTCCGCTCGATGCTCGCGCGGGCCGCACCGGCGTTGGCGCCCAGGTCCTTGCTGTAGGCGTTCAGGACCGGCAGGCCGTCCGTCGTTCTGTCCGTGGTGATGTCGAACTTGCCGATGGCGAGCGTCGTCAGATAGGTCGCCTGCGGCTTGTCGGAGCGCCAGTCGAACCGGGTCCAGCCGAGCTTCGAGCTCTGCGACTGGAGCACCCCGTTGCTGATCGCCTGGGTGCCGTCCGGCACCGAGACCGATACGTCGTAGGTGGCCTTGTCCAGCGGGTGGTCGTTGCTCGGGTACCACCACACGGCCGACTCCGGCTCCTGCGCGGCGACACCGCCGTCCGGGGTCCGGGCCCAGGCGGTCCAGCCGCCGATCTTCAGCTCGGAGGGCTTCCCGGCGTACCGGACCACCACCGAGACGCTCCTGCCCTGCGGCAGGGCCTCCGCCGGTGTGACCTCCAGCTCGTGGTCGCCGCTCGTGGCGAAGCGGGCCTTCTTGCCGTTGACCCGCACCTCGGAGACGTCGAGTCCGAAGTCGAGGTTGAAGCGGGACAGTTCCTGCGTGGTGGTGGCGAGGATCGTCGCCGTGCCCTCCAGCAGGTCGGTCGCCGGCTGGTACTTCAGCCGCAGGTCGTAGTGGGAGACGTCGTAGCCGCCGTTTCCGCTGGCCGGGTAGTAGGGGTCGCCGATACCCGGGGCGCCCACGGTGCCCGGTGCGGCCGCTGCCGGGATCGCCAGCAGAAGGGTGGCCGCCAGTGCGCTGGGGACGATGAATCTGCGGTGCACAACAAGCTCCAAATAGTCGGGACGGATGATCTTCCGACCGGTCGTCACGAGGCTATGCGCGCGCCGGAGCAGGACGTGCTATTCCGGGCACTCCTGTCACACGATCGCCATTCCGTCGTCACGGTCGGCCGTACGGTCGGCAGTGATCGCCCCCTGTTGCACAGGAGTTGACCGGTGTAACGTCCGCACATCGCCGAGGGGCCCTACGGGCGTCACGGTGCCCGCCCCACATGCCCGGGAGGCAGCCGCCGATGACCCATCGCGTCGCTCGCGCACTCCGCATGCTCAGCCCGCACCCGTGGCTCGCGCCGGTCGCCGGCCCGGCCCGGCCGGAGTCCGCGCCCTCGCGCCGGGGTACGAGGGTGATGCGCAGGACCGCCGTGGCGGCGACGCTCGCCGCGCTGGCCCTCCCGTTCGCCATCGCTCCCGCCGAGGCGGCGCACCGCCCGCCGCGCACCGGGTTCGAGACGAGCGAGGGGGCCCGCTGGACCGGCGAGGCGGAGGAGCGGGCCTTCCTCGCCGCGGTGGACCGGGGGAGCGACCAGGTCTCCGTGGACCGGATCGGCACGACCGAACAGGGCCGCCCGCTCCGCCTCGTACGCGTCGGCCCGGAGCGCCCCGGCGCCACCACGGTGCTGCTGATCTGCAGTCAGCACGGCGACGAGCCCGCCGGACGCGAGGCCTGTCTGACCACGATCCGCGACCTGGCGTACGCCGAGGACCGCGCGACCCGCGCCTTCCTGGCCCGTACGACCCTGCTGGTGCTGCCCACGGCCAACCCCGACGGACGCGCCGCCGACACCCGCGGGAACGCCGACGGCATCGACGTCAACCGCGACCACATCGCCCTGGAGACCGCCGAGGCGCGGGCCGTCGCCGCCGTCGTACGCGACGAACGACCGCACGTGATCTACGACTTGCACGAGTACGGCGCGACCCCGCCGTACTACGACAAGGACCTGTTCGCCCTGTGGCCGCGCAACCTCAACGTCGACGACCGGGTCCACGACGCCTCGCGCACCCTCTCCGAGCGCTATGTCCGTCCGGCCGCGACGGCGGGCGGCTACAGCAGCGGCCACTACGGCATCTGGACCGACCCGGCCACCGGGGAGCCGATCAAGCAGGTCGCCGGCGACGGCCAGGAGCGCATCCTGCGCAACACCTCCGGCCTCAAGCACGCCGTCGGCCTGCTCATCGAATCCCGGGTCGACGCGCTGAGCGACGCGGAGAAGGACGATCCGGCGCTCAACCACCGGCGCAGGGTGCACTCCCAGCGGACCGCGCTCGGCGGCCTCTTCGACTTCACCGACGAGCAGCGCGCCCGGCTCCGCGGCGCCACCGCCCTCTCGCGGCTGACCGGCCTGGCCGACCGGGGGCCCGTGTATCTCGGCGGCGCCGACAACGACCCGGCCGAGCCCCACGAGATCCTCGCCGACCCGCCGTGCGGCTACCGGCTGGACGCGGCCCAGTACGCGGAGGTGAAGGACGAGCTGGCCCTGCACGGCGTCAGGGCCCGCCCGGAGAAGGATGGCGCGTTTGTGCCCCTGCGCCAGTCGGCTCGTAGCCTGATCCCGCTGCTACTCGATCAGCGAGCGACATATCACCTCACAAACGGTCAAGCCAGAACTGCTTGTTGATCCTTCGAGATCCGGGGCAGGTGTGGTACTGCCTACGGAGAGCGTTTTTCAGACTCGGTGAAAGGTGCCATTAGTGTCCCAGGACGACCAGACAACGGACGGGCGGGAAGGGCTGTCGGTCACGGCGGATCTTCCCCCTGATCCGGTAAGCACCAGGAGTCCGACCACCGACAGGGTGGTGTTCGGCGTCACGGCGGTGTTCACCCTCGCCTTCGTCGTCTGGGGTGCGACCGCCACCGACTCCCTGGAGAGCGTGTCGGGCAGGCTGCTCAAGGGGCTGATCCACAACGGTGGCTGGGCCTTCATACTGGCCGCGTCGGCCTTCGTCATCTTCGCCCTGTGGCTGGCCATCAGCCGCTACGGCAAGATCTGCCTCGGCCAGGAGGGTGAGGAGCCGGAGTTCCGGACCATCTCCTGGATCGCGATGATGTTCAGCGCCGGCATGGGCATCGGGCTGATGTTCTGGGGCGTGAGCGAACCCCTCGCCCACTTCCGGAACCCACCGCCGGGCACCGACCCCGCCGACGCGGCCGAGGCCATGCAGACGGCCATGGCCACCACGCTCTTCCACTGGACGCTGCACCCGTGGGCCATCTACGCGGTGGTCGGGCTCGCCATCGCCTACAGCGCCTACCGGATGCGCAGGCGGCAGACGATCAGCGCCGTCTTCGAGCCGCTGATCGGCAAGCGCCACGCGTACGGCGGCGTCGGCCGCGTCATCGACATCCTGGCCATCTTCGCCACCCTGTTCGGCTCGGCGGCCTCGCTGGGCCTCGGCGCGCTCCAGATCGGCAGCGGCATCCAGGAGCTGGACTGGCTGCAGAAGGCCGGCACCGGACTTCTCGTCGCGATCATCGCCGTGCTGACCGTCGCCTTCGTCGCCTCCGCGGTCTCCGGGGTCGAGAAGGGCATCCAGTGGCTGTCCAACATCAACATGGTGCTGGCCCTGCTGCTCGTCCTGTTCGTCTTCATCGCCGGTCCCACGATCTTCGTGCTCGACCTGGTGCCCACGTCCCTCGGCGCGTACATCACCGACCTGGGGCAGCTCGCGGGACGCACCGAGGCGACCGGCGGCGGTGACGTGGCCGACTGGCTCGGCGGCTGGACGGTCTTCTACTGGGCCTGGTGGATCTCCTGGACGCCCTTCGTCGGCATGTTCATCGCCAGGATCAGCCGCGGCCGGACGATCCGTCAGTTCGTCGGCGGCGTCATCCTGGTGCCCAGCACGGTCAGCCTGATCTGGTTCGCCGTCTTCGGCGGCTCGGCCATGAAGCTGGACGAGGCCGGGAAGCTCACCGGCGCCGACACCCCGGAGGCGCAGCTGTTCGGCGTCCTCCAGGAGTTCCCGATCGCCACGCTCACGAGCATCCTCGTGATGGTCCTGGTCGGCATCTTCTTCGTATCCGGCGCGGACGCCGCCTCGATCGTCATGGGCACCCTCTCGCAGAAGGGCGTCCTCGAACCGAGCAAGTGGGTCGTCATCTTCTGGGGTGTCGTGACCGGAGCCGTGGCCGCGATCATGCTGCTCATCGGCGACGGCAAGGACAACGCGCTCCAAGGGCTGCAGAACCTCACCATCCTGGTGGCCGCCCCCTTCGCGGTCGTGATGATCGGCATGTGCGTGGCCCTGATGCGGGACCTGCGCAAGGACCCGCAGATCGTCCGGCAGGAATTCGGCGTGGAGGCGGTCGAGTCCGCGGTGATCGAGGGACACGCCAAGTACGACGGCGACTTCGAGATCCGCATCGGCCCCGGGACCGCGACGATCACGGACGAGCGTCACAAGCCCGACGCCACCGGATCGGGTTCCACGGCCACGGAGAAGCGCCCCTCCGACTGACCGCGGCACCGCACAACCGCAGAACCGCAGAACCGCAGAACCGTACGTCCACCCGGAGCCCGCGACCGTCGACCGGTCGCGGGCTCCGGTGCCGTCGGCCGCTGTGCGCCGTCGGCCGGTTCGGCTCAGCCCACCAGCGCCGCCGCCGCCCGAGCACACCCCCAGGCCACGGTCACACCCGCGCCGCCGTGCCCGTAGTTGTGCACCAGCAGGCCGCCGCCCGGCAGCGCCTCCGCCTCGATCCGCACCCCGGCCTCCCGCGCCGGCCGCAGCCCCACCCGGTGCCCGAGCACCCGGGCTCCGGCGATCTCCGGCCGGATCCGGGCGCACCGCGCCACGATCTCCCGAGCCGTCCCCGGGTCGGGCTCGGTGCGCGGGTCGTCCGCCTCGGCCGTACCGCCCAGCACCAGCCGGCCCGGCTGCGGGAAGAAGTACGTCGTCGCGGCCGACGCCGGATCCGCCTCCGTGTACCACTCCTCGATCCCCGGGTTCTCCACCGCGACCAGCTGCCCCCGCACCGGCCGCACCCCGGCGTCGGGCACCAGCTCGCGCGCCCCGAGGCCCGTGCAGTTCACCACCACCGGGCTCCGCTCCGCCGCCTCGCCGAACCCCGCCACCGCCCGCCGCTCCACCGCGCCGCCCGCCGCCACCAGCCGTCGCTCCAGCCACGCCAGATGGACGGGCATGTCCAGCAGCGGCAGCGTCACCCGCAGCCCCTCGGGCACCTCCACCGCGTCCTTCAGCTCCGCCGCCCAGCCGCCCAGCGCCGCGAACCGCTCCCCGGCGTGCAGCCCCGCCACCCGCCGTACGCCGGTCTCCTCCGGTGCGCCCGACAGCTCCTCGTACACCGCGAGCGTCTCCAGCGACCAGTCGCCCACCCGCTCCGCCGGCTCGATCCGGTACGGCCACCACAGGGCCCCCGCCACCGCCGACGTCGTCGCCCCGGCCGGATCGCGCGACCAGACCCGCACCCGCAGCCCGCGCTCCGCCAGGGTCACGGCGGTGGTGAGCCCGATGACCCCGCCGCCCACCACGATCACATCCGTCATCACGGTCACTCCTGTCCCCTCGGTACGCGTCCGTCGCTGCCCGGACGCTAACCGAAACCGGAAACCCGAGGCCAGGGGCAGCGGGGCGAGGGGCATGGAGCGACGGAGACTAGGATCGGGACCCTGATGACTGCCACTCTTGTCGCCAAGGACCTCGCCGCCGGACACGGCGACCGCACGCTCTTCGCCGGGCTCGACCTCGTCGTCGCCCCCGGTGACGTGATCGGTCTCGTCGGAGTCAACGGCGCCGGCAAATCCTCCCTGCTCCGGCTGCTCGCCGGGCTCGACCGCCCGGAGGAGGGCGAGCTGCGGCTCTCCCCGCCCACCGCCACCGTCGGCCACCTCCCGCAGGAGCCCGAGCGGCGCGACGGTGAGACCGTGGCCGCGTTCCTCGCCCGCCGCACCGGCGTCGCCGACGCCCAGCGCACCATGGACGAGGCCACCGAGGTCCTCGTCGCGGGCGCCCCCGGCGCGGACGACGCGTACTCCGAGTCCCTGGAGCGCTGGCTCGCCCTCGGCGGCGCGGACCTGGAGGAGCGGGCCGAGCAGGTCGCCGCCGAGCTGGGCCTGACCGTGGGCCTCGACCGGCCCATGACCGCGCTCTCCGGCGGACAGGCGGCTCGTGCCGGACTCGCCTCGCTGCTCCTGTCCCGCTACGACGTCTTCCTGCTCGACGAGCCCACCAACGACCTCGACCTGGATGGCCTGGAGCGCCTGGAGCGCTTCGTGTCCGGCCTGCGCGCGGGCACCGTCGTCATCAGCCACGACCGCGAGTTCCTGATGCGCACGGTCACCAAGGTGCTGGAGCTGGACCTCGCCCAGCAGCAGATCAACCTGTACGGCGGTGGCTACGCGGCCTACCTGGAGGAGCGGGAGACCGCCCGCCGGCACGCCCGCGAGGGCTTCGAGGAGTACGCCGACAAGAAGGCGTCCCTCGAGGCGCGTGGCCATATGCAGCGCTCCTGGATGGACAAGGGCGTCAAGAACGCCCGCCGCAAGGCCACCGACGGCGACAAGCTCGGCCGTAACGCCCGCAGCGAGGCCAGCGAGAAGCAGGCCGCGAAGGCCCGGCAGACCCAGCGCATGATCGAGCGTCTCGATGTCGTCGAGGAGCCGCGCAAGGAGTGGGAGCTGCGGATGGAGATCGCCTCCGCCCCGCGCTCCGGGGCCGTCGTCGCGACCCTGCGCGAGGCCCGGGTGGTGCGCGGCGACTTCTCCTTCGGCCCCGCCTCGCTCCAGATCGACTGGGCGGACCGGGTCGCCATCACCGGAGCCAACGGCGCGGGCAAGTCCACTTTGCTGGCAGCCCTGTTGGAGCGGCTGCCGCTGGACTCCGGCAACGCCACGCTCGGTTCGGGCGTCGTCGTCGGCGAAGTGGACCAGGCCCGCAAGCTGTTCCTCGGCGCGCAGTCGCTGCTCGACGCGTTCTGCGCGGCGGTTCCGGACACCGAGCCGGCCGAAGTCCGCACCCTGCTCGCCAAGTTCGGCCTCCGCGCCGACCATGTGATGCGGCCCGCGACCAGCCTGTCCCCGGGCGAACGCACCCGTGCGGCCCTCGCCCTGCTCCAGGGCCGGGGCGTCAATCTCCTGGTGCTCGACGAGCCGACGAACCACCTCGACCTGCCCGCCATCGAGCAGCTGGAAGCGGCCCTGGAGACGTACACGGGCACTCTGCTGCTGGTCACGCACGACCGGCGGATGCTGGAGGCGGTCCGGACGACTCGCCGCATCGAAGTGGCCGACGGCCAGGTCAAGGAAGTCTGAGCGGAACCGCGGCGGTGGGGGCGGGCCGCACACGGCGATCCGCCCCCACCGCGATCCACCTCAGCGCCCCCGGCCGCCGCCCTGCTTCGGGTCGGTCAGCCCGGCCCGCCGCAGCGCGTCCGCCATCGCGCTGTTCGCCGGAGCCGGAGCCCCCTGGCCCTGCCGGGATCCACCGCCGCCGCCACCGCCGCGCCGGTCCCGGCCGCCGCCGCCCTGCCGGCCCTGACCGCCACCGGACGGCTGGCCCTGGCCCTGGCGCTGCTTCGGAGGACGGCCGCCCCGCTCGCCGCGGCCCTGCTGCCCGCCGCCGGAACCGCCGCCCGCGCCGGGCTCGTCGTCAAGACGCAGCGTCAGCGAGATCCGCTTGCGCGGCACGTCGACGTCCATGACCTTGACCTTCACGATGTCCCCGGGCTTCACGACGTCCCGCGGGTCCTTCACGAACGTCTTCGACAGCGCCGAGACATGCACCAGACCGTCCTGGTGAACGCCGATGTCGACGAACGCGCCGAAGGCGGCCACGTTCGTCACGACGCCCTCCAGCACCATGCCGGGCTCCAGGTCGCCGAGCTTCTCGACACCCTCCTTGAAGGTCGCCGTGCGGAAAGCGGGGCGTGGGTCGCGGCCCGGCTTCTCCAGCTCCTTGAGGATGTCCGTCACCGTCGGCAGCCCGAACATGTCGTCCACGAAGTCCGCGGCGCGCAGCGACCGCAGGGCCTCCGCGTTGCCGATCAGCGAGGCCACCTCGCCGCCCGCCGTCTTCCCCATCCGTCGCACAACGGGGTACGCCTCGGGGTGCACGCTGGAGCCGTCCAGCGGGTCGTCGCCGCCCCGGATCCTCAGGAAGCCCGCGCACTGCTCGTACGCCTTCGGGCCGAGCCGCGCCACGTCCTTCAGCGCCTTGCGGGAGCGGAAGGGGCCGTTGGTGTCCCGGTGCGTCACGATGTTCTCGGCGAGCCCCGAGCTGATCCCCGAGACCCGTGAAAGCAGCGGCGCGGACGCGGTGTTGACGTCCACACCGACGCCGTTCACACAGTCCTCGACGACCGCGTCCAGCGAACGGGACAGCTTCACCTCGGACAGGTCGTGCTGGTACTGGCCGACACCGATCGACTTCGGGTCGATCTTCACCAGCTCGGCCAGCGGGTCCTGGAGCCGCCGCGCGATGGAGACCGCGCCGCGCAACGACACGTCCATGTCGGGCAGTTCCTGCGAGGCGAACGCGGAGGCGGAGTACACCGAGGCGCCCGCCTCCGAGACCATCACCTTGGTGAGCTTCAACTCCGGGTGCTTGTCGATCAGTTCACCGGCGAGCTTGTCCGTCTCGCGGGACGCCGTGCCGTTGCCGATCGCGACCAGGTCGACCGCGTGCTCCTTCGCGAGATGCGCGAGCTTCGCCAGCGCCTGGTCCCACTTGTTGGCGGGCACGTGCGGGTGGATCACATCGGTGGCCACCACCTTGCCGGTGGCGTCGACGACCGCGACCTTCACCCCCGTACGGAAACCGGGGTCCAGGCCCAGGGTGGCGCGCGTGCCGGCCGGGGCGGCGAGCAGCAGATCGCGCAGGTTCGACGCGAAGACCCGTACCGCCTCGTCCTCCGCCGCCGTGCGCAGCCGCAGCCGCAGATCGATGCCCAGGTGCACCTGGATCCGGGTCCGCCATGCCCAACGCACGGTGTCGCCGAGCCACTTGTCGCCCGGGCGGCCCCGGTCGGCGATCTCGAAGCGACGGGCGATCATGTTCTCGTACGTGGAAGGGCCCGGCTTCTCGGCGGCCTCCGGCTCCTCCGGTTCCAGGACCAGGTCGAGGACGTTCTCCTTCTCGCCGCGCAGCATCGCGAGCACCCGGTGCGAGGGCAGCGCGGTGAACGGCTCGGCGAAGTCGAAGTAGTCGGCGAACTTCGCGCCCGCCTCCTCCTGGCCCTCGCGCACCTTCGCCGCCAGCCGGCCGCGCGTCCACATGCGCTCGCGCAGCTCGCCGGTCAGGTCGGCGTCCTCGGAGAACCGCTCGGTGAGGATCGACCGGGCGCCGTCCAGCGCGGCGGCCGCGTCCGCGACGCCCTTGTCGCCGTCCACGAACGCGGCGGCCGCCGCGAGCGGATCGACCGACGGGTCGCCGAGCAGCCCGTCCGCCAGCGGTTCGAGCCCGGCCTCCCGGGCGATCTGCGCCTTCGTCCGCCGCTTCGGCTTGAACGGCAGGTAGATGTCCTCCAGGCGCGCCTTGGTCTCGGCGGCCCGGATGCTCGCCTCCAGCGCCGCGTCGAGCTTGCCCTGTTCGCGTACGGATTCCAGGATCGACGTACGCCGCTCCTCCAGCTCCCGCAGATAGCGCAGCCGTTCCTCCAGCGTGCGCAGCTGCGCATCGTCGAGGGATTCGGTCGCCTCCTTGCGGTAGCGCGCGATGAACGGCACGGTCGATCCGCCGTCGAGCAGCTCGACGGCGGCCCTGACCTGTCGCTCACGTACGCCGAGCTCCTCGGCGATCCTGCCTTCGATGGACGTCGTCACGGTTTTCCCGACTCGCCTTCTCGTACTGGCTGTGCTGGCCGTGCTCGGGTCGCGATGAGCACGTTCTTGCTTGCCGGGGGGCATCCCCCCTGGCCTGCATTGTGCCGCGTGGCCGGGGGCCGTGTCGCGTGACCTCGGGCAACACGCCCGGAGCCCCCGCCGGCGTGGGCGAGGGCTCCGTAAGGTCCGGCGTCAGCCCTGGCCGGTCGCCGAGGCCGGGAACGCCCCCGCGGAGGCGGCCGTGAACAGGAAGCCGCGTCCCAGTTCGGTGAGCCGCTCCACGCCCTCCGCGCCCAGGTGTTCGTACGGGGCGGTGTCCATGCGGTCCGTCGCCTCCTCGACCTCCGCGCGCAGCGCCGTGCCGCCCTCGGTCAGCGCCAGCTTCTCGCCGTCGGCCAGCAGCCCGCGCTTCCGCAGCCGGTCGGAGGCCGCCTCCCAGTCGGTGCGGCGCCAGCCGCGGGAGGACAGGATCCAGCGGATCGCCATCCCCTTGCCGGTCGCCGTGTGGCTGACGAGCGACTCCAGCGGGTCCAGACCGGCGGCGAGCAGGGCGGCGAGATGCGCGTCGCCCCGGTGCTCGCGCAGCAGGGTCGCCGCGTGCCAGAACGCCAGGTGCGGCTCCTCGGGCACCGGCAGATCCGCGTGCGCGGCGTACAGCGGGCGGGCGTGCGGGGTGCAGGCCTCGGTGGCGCGCAGCGCGAGCCGGGCCGCCTCCGCCATCGCGTCGGAGGCGATGATCTCCTCGCCGAGGAGCCGTCGCAGCGTGGCGTCCGCCGCCCGCAGCCGGGCCCCGAGGACCACGTCGGGAGAAGCGGTCTCCCAGACGGCGGGCACATGACGGGCCACCAGCACGGGGTTGAAGTTGTAGAAGGTGGCGCTGACGGTCCCCGCACCCACCGCGCCGAGCGCGGCGGCCCGGGTCGCGAAGTAGGCGGCACTGGGGTCCTCGATGCCGATCTTCGCCATCTCCGTACCCAGGTCGGGGGAGAAGAAGAGACACGAGTGCAGCGGGTTGACGGCGTTGTGGCAGCGGCGCTCCGCGCGGGCCGGGAGAGAACTCATACCGGCACGTTACCGACTGGTCGGTACGACGCGGAACCCCGGGGGAGCGGGGCGATCCTCACAGCCGGGGTGATGGCAGGAAAGGTGGGGTACTCGTCATTGCGGCCATCTCCGCCCGTCGCCCAGGATGGCGGACGTGAAGCAGCGAACCGTGCTCGTCGTCCTCTTCGACGGCGTCCAGAGCCTCGACGTGAGCGGCCCGATGGAGGTCTTCGCGGGCGCCTCCCGGTCGCCCGGGGTCTCCTACGACCTGCGGACCGCCTCGCTCGACGGCGGCCCTGTCCGGTCCACCTGCGGCCTGACCCTGGTGCCCGACGGCAGCCTGGCCGACGCACCCGTACCGCACACCCTGCTGGTGCCCGGCGGACACGGCACCCGCGACGCGCACCCCGAGCTGACCGACTGGCTGCGGGAGCACGCGCCACGGGCGGAGCGGCTCGTCTCCGTGTGCACCGGGGCGCTGCTGCTGGCCGGGGCGGGCCTGCTGGACGGGCACCGGGTCACCACCCACTGGAACTACTGCGAGCGGCTGGCCCGCGACCATCCGGCCGTCCGGGTCGATCCGGAGCCGATCTTCGTACGGGACGGGAGGCTGGCCACCTCGGCGGGCGTCACCGCGGGGATCGATCTGGCTCTCGCGCTCGTGGAGGAGGACCACGGGCGGGACCTCGCGCTGAACATCGCCCGGCACCTCGTGGTGTTCCTGCGCCGCCCCGGCAACCAGGCCCAGTTCAGCGCCCAGCTCAGCGCCCAGACCGCACAGCGCGAACCGCTGCGCGAGATCCAGCACTGGATCGCCCAGCACCCCGACGCCGACCTCGGGGTCGACGCCCTCGCGGCTCGCGCCCGGCTCTCGCCCCGGCACTTCGCCCGGGCGTTCCGCGCGGAGACCGGCACGACCCCGGGCCGGTACGTCGAGCGTGTCCGTCTGGAACACGCCCGCCGACTCCTGGAGGACACCGCCGACGGCGTCGAGCGGATCGCCCGCGCCAGCGGCTACGGCACCCCGGAGGCCATGCGCCGCGCCTTCGTGAAGACCCTCGCGACGGCGCCGGCCGAATACCGCCGCCGCTTCCGCACCCCCGCGGCCGGCTCCTGACCGACCGACGGCACCACCACCGACCGAACCGAGAGGCAGCTCCCGTGCAGATCGCCATCCTGCTCTTCGACCGTTTCACCGCCCTGGACGCGGTGGGCCCCTACGAGATCCTCAGCCGCGCTCCGGGCGCGGAGACCGTCTTCGTCGCCGAACGGACCGGACCCGTCCGCAACGACAGCGGAAGCCTCGCACTCGTCGCGGAGAAGACGCTCGCCGAGGTGCCGTCGCCCGATCTGGTCATCGTGCCGGGCGGCCCCGGCCAGAGCGACCAGATGGCGAACGAGGCCCTGCTCGGCTGGCTGCGCGCGGTCGACGCCACCAGCACCTGGACCACCTCGGTCTGCACCGGGTCGCTGCTCCTCGCGGCGGCCGGACTCCTGAAGGGCCGACGGGCCACCTCGCACTGGCTGGCGCTGGAGGTGCTCAAGGAGTTCGGCGTCGAGCCCACCGGGGAACGCGTCGTCCTCGACGGCAAGTACGTCACCGCCGCCGGAGTCTCCTCCGGCATCGACATGGGGCTGACCCTGCTCGGCCGGATCGCGGGCGACGACGCGGCGCGCACGGTTCAGCTGCTCACGGAGTACGACCCGCAGCCGCCGTACGACTGCGGCTCGCCGGAGAAGGCCCCGGCGGCCCTGGTCGAGGAGTGGCGGGCCAAGAGCCGTCACGTCACGCGGTAGGACCCGTGGCGCACCGCGTCACCCGGTGGGCCCGGTGGTGTAGGTGAACCGGGGCGCGCGCCGCTCCAGGAAGGCGGCGACGCCCTCCGCCGTGTCATCGCTGCCCCGCGCCTCACCGGCCCAGTGCGCGTCCCGGTCCGTCCGGCCCGCGGCGAACTCCTTCGCCGCGGCCTGGGTCAGCTGGGACCGGGACGCCAGGACCCGTACGTACTCCTCGACCCGCTTGTCCAGGCCGCCCGGGGGCAGCACCTCGTCGGCCAGGCCGGTGCGCAGCGCCCGTTCCGCGTCGATCAGCTCGCCGGAGAACAGCAGATGCTTGACCGTGCCCGGACCGACGAGGGCGACCAGCCGCCGGGTCGAGGAGGCGGGATAGACGATGCCGAGCTTGGCCGGGGTGACCCCGAAGGAGGCCCCCTCCTCCGCGAACCGCAGATCGCAGGCGGCGGCCAGCTGACTGCCGCCGCCCACGCAGTAGCCGCGCACCGCTGCCAGCGTCGGACGGGGGAACGCGGCGAGCGCCTCCTCGGCCGCCACCGCCAGGCCCTGGGCGGTGTCCGCGCCCTCCCGCAGCGTGGAGATGTCGGCCCCGGCGCAGAAGGTGTCCCCGGCCCCGGTCAGCACCAGGACCCGGACCGCCGGGTCGGCCGCCAGCCGCTCCAGCAGCTCCGGCAGGCTCCGCCACATCGCGGCGGTCATCGCGTTGCGCTTGGCGGGGTTCGCGATCACGACGGTGGCGACGCCGCGCTCGACGGACGGGATCAGGCGGGGTTCCGTACGGTCCATGGGCCGGATGCTATCCGGGGGGTTCGAACCTATGATCAAGAAGGGGTCGCGAACCGGGCACGCACCGTGAGGAGCTGTCGATGAACGAACCCACCGCCGAGGGCCGCAGGCTCAGCCGCAGTTTCGGCTGGCTCGCGCTGCTCGGCACGCTGCTGGTGATCGCGGGCGTCATCGGCCTCGTCTACACCGGCGTCGCCACCCTCACCTCGATGCTGCTCTTCGGCTGGCTGCTGCTCGTCGGCGGGCTGGTCGGGCTGCTGCACGCGATCGAGTCGCGCGGCACGAACTACTTCTGGCTGGGCGTCGTGGTCGCGGCCCTCAACCTCGCCGCGGGCGTCGTCGTCATCAAGCACCCCGAGGGCACGGCCGAGGCGCTGACCATGTTCGCCGCCCTGCTCTTCCTGACCGGCGGGGTCTTCCGGCTGGTCGGCAGCGTCGTGGTGCGCGGCCCGCAGATGGGGTGGACGCTGCTCCAGGGAGCCTTCGGCCTGCTGCTGGGGCTGCTGGTGCTGTTCGACTGGCCGCACAGCAGTCTGTATGTTCTGGGCTGCTTCTTCTCGCTGGCCCTGCTGTTCGACGGGCTCGGGCTGATCGCCATCGGCGTCGGCGGCCGGCGCATCGTCAGCATGGTCTCGGAGCGGCTCGATGAAACTGCCCCGGCCCCGGACGAGCCGATCACGTCACCAGAAGAAGAGCAGAAGTAGTCGCTGAGCCCGCAAAGGCGTGCGTGTTTGGTCGAATAGCGCCGATACCTGACTACTTCCGATCAGTGGCACGGTCCGGACCAAGCCATTCCCAACACTCTTTACTCGACGGTCAGTGCAGTGCGAGTGAGAGCTGGTGCCGGACGATGGAGAGCCTCGGGAGTGCCCCCGCCGACCCCGTGTCGTACGAGGGGGTGTGGCGTTTCACCGCCCCCGCGGTGGACGCGTCCGTGCCCAGTGCCCGGCACGCCGTACGCGATCTCCTCGGCCGGCAGGGCGTGCCGATCGAGGACGACATCCTCCAGGGGCTCCTGCTGATCGTCTCGGAACTGGTCACCAACGCCGTCAAGCACGCGGCGCTCCTCTCGCCCGAGCTGGCCGTCGAGGTGGCCATCGCCGCCGACTGGGTCAGAGTCTCGGTCGAGGACAACCACCCCTACCGCCCCACCGCCCTGGAGACGGACTACGCGCAGACCGGCGGCCGGGGCCTGCTGCTGGTCAAGGTGGTCACCGCGGAGGCGGGCGGCACCTGCGACGTCGAGCACACCGCGAGCGGCGGGAAGATCATCTGGGCGGCGCTGCCGTTGAAGACGCAGCTCTGACCGCCCCGTACGCGACCGGGCGGAGGGTCACCAGCCCGCCGAGGGGCCCGTCAGCTCACGGATCGCCGGCCGGGCCGCGTCCAGCACCGTCATGAACCACGCCGAGAACGGCGCCCGCGCGTGCCGCTCACCCAGCTCCTCCGCCGTCACGAAGGCCGTCTCCCCGACCTCCTCGGGGTCCGGCTTCAGCGCCTCCTGCGCCATTCCCACGAACAGGTGGTTGAACTCCTGCTCCACCAGACCCGACGCGGGGTCCGGGTGGTTGTAGCGGACCGTGCCCGCCTCGGCCAGCAGCGAGGGCGAGATCCCCAGCTCCTCGTACGTACGCCGGGCGGCGGCCGCGAACGGGGCCTCGCCGGGATACGGGTGCCCGCAGCAGGTGTTCGACCAGACACCGGGGGAGTGGTACTTGCCGAGCGCCCGGCGCTGGAGCAGGAGCCGTCCCTGCTCGTCGAAGAGGAACACGGAGAACGCGCGGTGCAGCTGCCCGGGGGCCTGGTGGGCCGCCAGCTTCTCCGCGGTGCCGATGGTGGTGCCGTTCTCGTCGACCAGTTCGAGCATGATCGCTTCTGCGGTGCCGTTCGACGAGCTGTGCGTCGCGGTGGCTGGTGTGGTCGGCATACCCATCCTTCGCTTTGGTCCCCGGCCTCGTGCGCCGGGCCCCTGGAGTCCGGTCAAGTCTGCCGTACAAAAGCCGCTTGTCCGTACTTCGGGTCCGGGCATGTCCGCCCCGCCGCGCCCGGTGAGCGCGGCGGGACGGACGGACCGTCAGACCCCGAAGGCCGCCGGATAACGGATCATGCCCGCCGGAACCGGGACGGAATCGTCCAGCACCAGGGCCATCATCGCCTCGTCCGGCACCTCGAAACCTGGCCGGATTCCGTAGCGCGAGGCCGGCACGAAACCGAAGCGCGGGTAGTACTCGGGATGACCGAGCACCAGCACCAGCGCCTCACCGCGCACCCGGGCGGCGTCCAGCACCGCCCGCACCACGGCCTGCCCCGCACCCTGCCGCTGGTACGCGGGAGAGGTGGCCACCGGGGCCAGGGCGAGCGCCGGGGCGTCGCCGACCCGGCAGCGGGTCAGCAGCGCGTACGCCGCGAGCGACCCGTCCGGGGCCTCGGCGACGTAACTGAGGTCCGGCAGCCAGGCCTCCGCGTCCGCCCGCAGGGCGTCCACGAGGTCCGCCTCGTCCCGGGTCGGGAACGCGGCCGCGTTGACCGCGTGCACGGTCGCACGGTCCGCCGGCGTCTCCGCACGGGTGGACCACCGGGGGTCGGCCGGGCGCAGCACATACGCGGCGTAGCCGTACTCCGTGCCGTGCTCCCGCCGTACGGCCAGCTCCTCGCGGGTGGCCGCGAGCGCCCACTCCATGCCCGGAGCGCCCGGGTCGGTGCTCCCGACCCGTTCGGCGAGCGGTACGTAGTACTCGTCCCAGTCGCTGTCGGGCTGGACCAGCACGGCGTCGACCGTGCAGCCCGCGGCGACGGCCGCCGCGGTGGTCTCCGGCAGGGTGCGCGGGGAACCGTTGCGGTCCCAGAATTCGCGCGCCCCGGCGGAGGGTGCGTCCGTGGTCCAGACGCACTCGGAGATCATCATCGCGCCGCCCGGGGCCAGTAGCCGCTGCCAGTCGCGGGCGGCGGTGTCGAACCCGATGCAGTACGCCGATCCCTCGGCCCAGATCAGGTCGAAGGACCCTTCGGGGAACGCGGGGCCGGTGAGGTCGCCCATGTCCGCCCGGACCGTACGGATGCGGTCGTCGAGGCCACGGGCCCCGGCCGCCTCGCGCAGCTCGTCCAGGAACGGCTGGTGCAGGTCGACCGCGGTCACCTCGGCGCCCGCCTCGGCGGCGAGCAGCAGAGCGGCACGGCCCGGACCGCAGCCCAGGTCGAGGACGCGCGGACGGTCGGGCAACGGGCCGGCCAGAGCGAGCAGCCGGCGCGTGGTCGCGTCGGAGCCGGGGCTCTGCCGGGGAAGACGGTGGTGCAGGGTGAAGAACGCCTCGGTGCGCGAGGCGTCGTCAGTGTGGTCGGTCAACGTGGGAACCCTTGGGTGTGAGGGCTCCGACCTGATCCGGGAAGAAGTGGACCTAGCCGGAAACCCGGGAGATGAGGAAGGACCGATTGCTGCGCCGGGAAGGCGTCGTCGCGACCGTCATCAACCTCAGCTCCTCTCGAAAAGGGTCCCGGTGACACCGGGTTCCGCTCCACCGTGAGACTCGAACGTCTCAGCGAAACCACCCTAGCACCGCCTCAGTGGCAGAGATGCGCCTCGTGCTCCGCGTGACCGCTCGGCTCCAGCTGGAAGGTGCAGTGCTCCACGTCGAAGTGGTCCCCGAGACAGCCCTGCAGCTCGTGCAGCACCTTCTCGTGCCCTATCGAGTCGAGCATCTCCTGGCGCACCACCACATGCGCCGAGAGCACCGGCATCCCCGAAGTGATCGTCCAGGCGTGCAGGTCGTGGACGTCCAGGACCCCGGGCAGCGCCGTGATGTGGGCCCGCACCTCCGCCATGTCCACACCCTTGGGCGCCGCCTCCAGCAGCACGTTGAGGGTCTCCCGCAACAGCTTCACCGTCCGGGGGACGATCATCAGGCCGATCACCAGCGAGGCGATCGGGTCGGCGGGCTGCCAGCCGGTCGCCATGATGATGCCCGCCGAGATGATCACCGCGAGCGAGCCCAGGGTGTCGGCCAGCACCTCCAGATAGGCGCCCCGCACATTGAGACTCTCCTGCTGTCCGCGCGTCAGCAGGGAGAGGGAGACGACGTTGGCCACCAGACCGACGGCGGCGAACGCGATGGCCAGGCCGCCCTTCGTCTCGGCCGGGGTGATGAACCGCTCGACCGCTTCGAAGACCAGATAGCCACCGACCCCCAGCAGCAGCAGACAGTTCGCGAGCGCCGCCAGGATCTCCGCACGGGCGAAGCCGAAGGTGCGGTTCGGGCCGGCCGGACGGTTGGCGAAGTGGATGGCGAGCAGCGCCATCCCGAGCCCCAGGGCGTCGGTGGCCATATGGGCGGCGTCCGCGATCAGGGCCAGCGAGTCGGAGAGCACCCCGCCGACGATCTCCATGACCATCACGCTCAGCGTGATCGCCAGGGCCACCCGGAGCCTGCCCCGGTACGCGGCGGCCGCCGTGCCGGTCGGAGGCGGCCCGCCGTGCGTATGCCCGTGATCGTGGCCAGCCCCCATGCGAAACGCCTCCAGGTCCGTAGGACGTGTCGGGTCGAAACCGCCCCGACCAGGCCAGTGAACTACGGGTGGGGGGTATGAGGCAACACGGCACTGAACACCGTTGTCATGTGCTCTGACCTGCGGAAACGTTCCGCAGGTCAGAGCGTTGACACGATCACCGACGCCACCCGTGAACGATCACGAACGGGCCTCGGGGTGACGCAGGCACCAGCCCTCCCAGGCCGACTCCACCATCGCGCGCACGCTCCGCCGCGCCGTCCAGCCCAGCTCCTCGGTGATCCGCGCGGCCGACGCCACCGCCTTCGGCGCGTCACCGGCCCGGCGCGGCTCGACCACCGGCTTCAGGTCGTGGCCCGTCACCTCGCCGATCACCTCGGCCAGCTCCCGTACGGAGACGCCCTCGCCCCGGCCGACGTTCAGCGTCAGGTCGCCGGTGCCCGCCTCGTCCAGCCGCCGCGCCACGGCGAGATGCGCCTCCGCCAGGTCGGCGACATGGATGTAGTCACGGATACAGGTGCCGTCCGGCGTCGGGTAGTCGTCGCCGAAGATCCGCGGGGCCTCGCCGCGTGTCAGCCGCTCGAACATCATCGGCACGATGTTGAAGACCCCGGTGTCCGCGAGCTCCGGTGCGGCGGCGCCCGCCACGTTGAAGTACCGCAGGCAGGCGGTCGAGATCCCGTGCGCCTTCCCGGTGGCCCGCACCAGCCACTCCCCGGCGAGCTTGGTCTCGCCGTACGGGTTGATCGGCAGGCAGGGCGTCTCCTCGGTGATGAGTTCCACGTCCGGTACGCCGTAGACGGCCGCCGAGGACGAGAAGAGGAAGCGCCGCACCCCGGCCGCGACCACGGCCTCCAGCAGCACGCCCAGCCCGGTGACGTTCTCCCGGTAGTACAGCAGCGGCTTCTCCACGGACTCGCCGACCTGCTTCTTCGCCGCGAGATGCACCACACCGCTCACCGCGTGGTCGGCCAGCACCCGGTCCAGCAGGGGCCGGTCGGAGAGGGATCCCTCCACCAGTGTGACGCCCTCCGGCAGCCGGTCCACGATGCCGCTGGAGCGGTCGTCGAGCACCACGACCCGCTCGCCCGCCGCGACCGTGGCCCGTGCCACGTGTGCCCCGATGTATCCCGCCCCGCCTGTGATCAGCCATGTCATGACCGTCAGCCTAAGGGCCCGCCCTCACCCCGCCCACGCGGTTCCAGCCGCGGTTTGTGGGCCGGGCCCCCGATCGATGATGATGATCGCGAACGGCGGCCGCGCTTGCAGGCCCACCCGAACAGCGCACAAACGGGTGGTGAACTCGGCCTTCCGTTCATCGGATAGCCTCAGCCGACACGCCGCCGGCCCGTCCCGTGGCCGTACGGCCGTGTGTCGCCCCCGTCAGTGCCAAGGAGTGAGTTCGTCTGTCGACCGCCATTCTCACCGGTACGCCGGTACCCGGGTCGTCGCTCGCGGACGATCTGCGGTCCCTGGGCTTCGATGTGCGGACCGCCGTCGACGCCGGTGACGCCGCAGCCCTCCTCGCCGCTGTCCCGGCCGGCCGCCGGGTCGCCCTGGTCGACCCGCGTTTCGTGGGCCACGTCCACGCGCTGCGGCTCGGCCTGACCGACCCGCGCTTCCCCGCCGCCACCGTCCCCGGCGCGCTCACCGCCCAGCCCGAGGCGCGCGGCGCCCTGCTGCGTGCGCTCGAGCGCACCACCGCGGCGGTCGGCGCGGGCGCCCCGGTCGTCGAGCCGGAGACCGACCCCGCGCCCGAGGACCGCACGGTCCCGGGCCGCATCGCCGTCGCGCTGGAGGCCGAGGGCACCGCCGTCAAGCGCCCCGAACTCGGCTCGCTCACCGCCGACGTCCCCACCGACGCCGGACAGCGGGCGGCCGCCGAGACGGCCCGCGACGAGGTGGACGACGAGGCCGTACGGCTGCGCAGCGCGGTCAAGGCCCACGACGGGTTCTTCACCACCTTCTGCATCAGCCCCTACTCCCGCTACATCGCCCGCTGGTGCGCCCGCCGCGGCTTCACCCCGAACCAGGTCACCACCGCCTCGCTGATCACCGCGCTCATCGCGGCGGGCAGCGCGGCCACCGGAACCCGGGGCGGTTACGTCGCCGCCGGGATCCTGCTCCTGGTCTCCTTCGTCCTGGACTGCACCGACGGGCAGCTCGCCCGCTACTCGCTGCAGTACTCCACGATGGGCGCCTGGCTGGACGCCACCTTCGACCGGGCCAAGGAGTACGCGTACTACGCCGGGCTCGCCATCGGCGCCGTACGCGGCGGTGATGACGTCTGGGTCCTCGCGCTCGGCGCGATGGTCCTCCAGGCCTGCCGCCACGTCGTGGACTTCTCGTTCAACGAGGCCAACCACGACGCCGTCGCCAACACCAGCCCCACCGCCGCCCTCTCCGACAAGCTCGACAACGTCGGCTGGACGGTCTGGGTACGCCGGATGATCGTGCTGCCGATCGGCGAGCGCTGGGCCATGATCGCGGTGCTCACCGCGCTCACCACCCCGCGCATCGTCTTCTACGCCCTGCTCATCGGCTGCGCCCTGGCCGCCTGCTACACCACGGCGGGCCGACTGCTGCGCTCACTGACCCGTAAGGCCCGTCGCACCGACCGGGCCGCGCGGGCCCTCGCGGACCTCGCCGACTCCGGCCCGCTCGCCCAGGGCGTCGCGGCGGTCGCCCCCGGGCTCCGGGGCGCGTTCACGGTCCCGGCCGTCGCCCTGCTCGGGACGCTGGTCATGATCGGTGGCGCCCTCTTCCTCCCGTACGGCAGTTGGCTCACCGTCGCCGCCGCGGCGGTGTACGTGGTCCTCTCCGGCCTCGCCGTCGCCGGCCCGCTCAAGGGCGCGCTCGACTGGCTGGTGCCGCCGTTCTTCCGGGCCGCGGAGTACGTCACGATCCTCGTGCTGGCGGCCCGCAGCGACGTGCCGCACGCCGTTCCGGCCGCCTTCGGGCTGGTCTCGGCCGTCGCCTACCACCACTACGACACGGTGTACCGCATCCGTGGCGGCACCGGCGCACCGCCCCAGTGGCTGGTACGGACGATCGGTGGACACGAGGGCCGTACCGCGCTGGTGGCCGTCCTCGCCGCCGCACTCACCCACACCTCAGGTTTCACCACGGCCCTGACCGCGCTCGCGGTCGCCGTGGCTCTGGTGGTGCTCGTGGAGTCCATCCGCTTCTGGGTGTCCTCCTCGGCCCCCGCCGTCCACGACGAAGGAGAACTCGCATGATCGGCCTCGTACTGGCAGCCGGTGCAGGACGACGTCTGCGCCCCTACACGGACACGCTGCCCAAGGCGCTCGTCCCTGTCGACGGCGACAAGACGGTCCTCGACCTCACGCTCGCCAACTTCGCGGAGGTCGGACTCACCGAGGTCGCGATCGTCGTCGGCTACCGCAAGGAGGCCGTCTACGCCCGCAAGGCCGAGCTGGAGGAGACGTACGGCGTCACCCTCACGCTCATCGACAACGACAAGGCCGAGGAGTGGAACAACGCCTACTCCCTGTGGTGCGCCCGTGACGTCATCAAGCGCGGTGTGATCCTCGCCAACGGCGACACCGTGCACCCGTTCTCCGTCGAGAAGACCCTCCTGGACGCCCGCGGCAAGGGCCAGAAGATCATCCTCGCCCTGGACACCGAGAAGAGCCTCGCCGACGAGGAGATGAAGGTCATCACCGAGGAGGGCAAGGGCGTCTCGCGCATCACGAAGCTGATGGACCCGGCCACCGCGACCGGTGAGTACATCGGCGTCACCCTCATCGAGGCCGAGGCCGCCGAGGAGCTGGCGGACGCGCTGAAGACCACCTTCGAGCGCGACCCCGACCTCTACTACGAGGACGGCTACCAGGAGCTCGTGAACCGCGGCTTCACCGTCGACGTGGCCCCCATCGGCACCGTGACCTGGGTCGAGATCGACAACCACGACGACCTCCAGAAGGGCCGGGAGATCGCGTGCCAGTACTGACCCGGCTCATTCCGTCCCCGGTCGTCGTCGACATCCGGCGCGGCGCCATGGACGATCTGGCGGGTCTCCTGGCCGATCAGCGGATCTCCTCCTCGGGCAAGCTCGCCATCGCGATCAGCGACGGCTCCGGGCGCGCCCTGCGGGAGAGGCTCGCGCCGGTCCTGCCGGGCGCCGACTGGTACCCGGTCTCCGACGGCACGATCGACTCCGCGGTGAAGCTCGCCGACGACATCAAGGGCAACCGGTACGACGCCGTCGTCGGCCTCGGCGGCGGCAAGATCATCGACGTGACGAAGTACGCCGCCGCGCGGGTCGGTCTGCCCATGGTCGCCGTCGCGACAAACCTCTCGCACGACGGCCTGTGCTCGCCGGTCGCGACGCTCGACAACGACAACGGGCGCGGCTCCTACGGAGTCCCCACCCCGATCGCCGTGGTCATCGACCTCGACGTGATCCGCGAGGCGCCCGCCCGGTACGTCCGCTCCGGCGTCGGCGACGCGGTCTCGAACATCTCCTGCGTCGCCGACTGGGAGCTGGCCCACGAGGTCAACGGCGAGGAGATCGACGGTCTCGCGGCCGCGATGGCCCGCCAGGCGGGCGAGGCCGTGCTGCGCCACCCCGGCGGGGTCGGCGACGACGCCTTCCTCAAGGTGCTGGCCGAGGGGCTCGTGCTCACCGGCATCTCGATGTCGGTCGCGGGCGACTCCCGTCCGGCGTCCGGCGCCTGCCACGAGATCAACCATGCCTTCGACCTGCTGTACGCCCAGCGGGCGGCCAGCCACGGCGAGCAGGTCGGCCTCGGCGCCTGCTTCGCCATGCATCTGCGCGGTGCCCGCCAGGAGGCCCTCCTGATGGCATCGGTACTGCGCCGCCACGGTCTGCCGGTGCTGCCCGAGGAGATCGGGTTCAGCGTCGACGAGTTCATCAGGGCCGTCGACTACGCGCCGCAGACCCGTCCGGGACGTTTCACGATCCTGGAGCACCTCAACCTTTCCACCGACCAGATCAGGGACGCGTACGCCGACTATGCGACGACCATCAGTAGCTGAACTCCGTCCGGTCGTTCACCCCCCGGGCGTGAAGGACCGGCGCAGCGGCGAGCACTGGGCCGGGCGCATGTACATGCGTGAGGTCTCGCTGCGCGTGGACCGCTACCTGGTCAACACCCGGGTCACGCCGAACCAGGTCACGTACGTCATGACGCTGGCCGGTGCGCTGGCCGCCCCGGCGCTGCTGGTGCCGGGCATCTGGGGCGCCGTGCTCGGCGTGGTGATGGTCCAGCTCTACCTGCTGTTCGACTGCGTGGACGGCGAGCTGGCCCGCTGGAAGAAGCAGTACTCGCTCAGCGGGGTCTATCTCGACCGGGTCGCCGCCTACCTGTGCGACGCCGCGGTGCTCGTCGGCCTCGGCCTGCGCGCCGCCGACATCTGGGGCGAGGGCCGGACCGACTGGCTCTGGGCCTTCCTCGGCACCCTCGCCGCGCTCGGCGCGATCCTCATCAAGGCCGAGACGGACCTGGTGGGCGTGGCCCGCCACCAGGGCGGGATGCCGCCGGTGAAGGAGGCGGCGTCCGAGCCGCGCTCCTCCGGCATGGCGCTGGCCCGCAAGGCCGCGGCGGCGCTCAAGTTCCACCGGCTGATCCTCGGCATCGAGGCCTCGCTGGTGATCCTCGTGGTGGCCGTCGTCGACGCGATCGGCGGCGACCTCTTCTACACCCGCCTGACCGTGGCGGTCATGGCCGGCATCGCGCTGCTGCAGACCCTGCTGCACCTGGTGTCCGTCCTGGTGTCCAGCAGGCTGAAGTGACCCTTCCCATGAAACTGGGCGCGGTGATCATCACCATGGGCAACCGCCCGGACGAGCTCCGCGCCCTCCTCGATTCGGTCACCGCCCAGCACGGTGACCGGATCGAGGTCGTGGTGGTCGGCAACGGCGCCCCGGTCCCCGACGTGCCCGCCGGGGTGCGCACGGTGGAACTCCCCGAGAACCTGGGCATCCCCGGTGGCCGCAACGTCGGCATCGAGGCGTTCGGCCCCTGCGGGGCGGACGTGGACGCCCTGCTCTTCCTGGACGACGACGGGCTGCTCCCGGACCGGGACACCGCCGAGCTGTGCCGGCAGGCGTTCGCGGCGGACCCGAAGCTGGGGATTATCACCTTCCGGATCGCCGACCCGGACACAGGCGCCACCCAGCGGCGGCACGTGCCCCGGCTGCGGGCCGCCGACCCGATGCGCTCCTCGCGCGTGACGACGTTCCTCGGCGGCGCCAACGCCGTACGCACCCGGGTCATCGCCGAGGTGGGCCCGCTGCCGGAGGACTTCTTCTACGCCCACGAGGAGACGGACCTCGCCTGGCGGGCGCTGGACGCGGGCTGGATGATCGACTACCGCGCGGACCTGGTGCTGAACCACCCCACCACCTCCCCGTCCCGGCACGCGGTCTACCACCGCATGGTCGCCCGTAACCGGGTCTGGCTCGCCCGCCGTAACCTGCCCGCCCCGCTGGTCCCCCTCTACCTGGGGGTCTGGCTGCTGCTGACCCTGGTCAGGCGTCCGTCGCCGCCCGCGCTCAAGGCCTGGTTCGGCGGATTCCGGGAAGGCTGGTCGACCCCCTGCGGGCCCCGGCGCCCGATGAAGTGGCGTACGGTGTGGCGGCTGACGAGGCTGGGCCGACCTCCGGTCATCTGAGAGGCTTTCCTCTGAGAGCATGAGGCGTATTTTCTTTCCGGGACCTGTCCGCCTGAGCCGCGCCCGCGACTGGCTGCGCGTGAAGACGAGAGTTTCAACTTGTGAGTGACACGACCCACGACGGTGGGGTAGCCCTCGGGACCCCACCGTCCGCCGACGAGGGCCTCGGCGCGGCCCAGCTGGCCGCCAAGTACGGCCTGACCGTGAGCGGCGCCCGGCCGGGGCTGTTCGCGTACATGCGACAGCTCTGGGGCCGACGCCACTTCATCCTGGCTTTCTCCCGGGCGAAGCTGACCGCGCAGTACAGCCAGGCCAAACTGGGCCAGCTGTGGCAAGTGGTCACGCCTTTGCTGAACGCCTGTGTCTATTACCTGATCTTCGGCCTGATCCTGGGGACCAGGGAGGGGATTCCCCACGACGTCTTCGTGCCGTTCCTGGTCACCGGCGTCTTCGTCTTCACCTTCACGCAGAGCTCCGTGATGGCGGGCGTCAAGTCGATCTCCGGCAACCTCGGACTCGTCCGGGCCCTCCACTTCCCCCGGGCCTCACTGCCCATCTCCTTCTCGCTCCAGCAGCTCCAGCAACTGCTGTTCTCGATGATCGTGCTGGTCGCGGTCGCCGTGATCTTCGGCAGCTACCCCTCGCTGTCGTGGCTCCTGGTGATCCCCGCCCTGATTCTCCAGTTCTTCTTCAATACGGGCCTGGCCCTCGTCATGGCGCGGCTCGGCTCCAAGACCCCCGACCTCGCGCAGCTGATGCCGTTCGTCATGCGGACCTGGATGTACGCCTCGGGCGTCATGTTCTCCATCCCGGTGATGCTCAAGGACAAGCCCGCCTGGATCGCCGACGTGCTCCAGTACAACCCGGCGGCGATCTACATGGACCTGGTGCGCTTCGCACTGATCGACGGATACGGCTCCGAGAACCTGCCGGACCACGTCTGGGCCGTCGGCCTGGGCTGGGCCGTGCTGCTGGGCGGCGTGGGATTCGTGTACTTCTGGAAGGCAGAGGAACGGTACGGCCGTGGCTGAGGACAACGCACAGGGACGCATCCCCACGGTGATCGCCGACGACGTGCACATCGTGTACCGGGTCAACGGCACGGGCGGCGGCCGCGGCAGTGCCACCGCCGCGCTGAGCCGCATGATGCGGCGGGGCAAGGGCGAGCCGCGCGGCGTCCGGAAGGTGCACGCCGTACGCGGTGTCTCCTTCACCGCCTACCGCGGCGAGGCCATCGGCCTCATCGGCACCAACGGCTCCGGCAAGTCGACGTTGCTGCGGGCCATCGCCGGTCTGCTGCCGACCGAATCCGGCCATGTGTACACGGACGGTCAGCCTTCGCTGCTCGGGGTGAACGCGGCGCTGATGAGCGATCTGACCGGCGAGCGCAACGTCGTGCTCGGCGGTCTGGCGATGGGCATGAGCCGGGACGAGATCCGCGAGCGCTACGACGAGATCGTGGAGTTCTCCGGGATCAACGAGAAGGGCGACTTCATCACCCTGCCGATGCGGACGTACTCCTCCGGCATGGCGGCGCGGCTGCGCTTCTCGATCGCCGCCGCCAAGAACCACGACGTCCTCATGATCGACGAGGCGCTGGCCACCGGTGACCGCAAGTTCCGGATCCGCTCCGAGGAGCGCATCCGCGAGCTGCGCAAGGAGGCCGGCACCGTCTTCCTGGTCAGCCACAACAACAAGTCGATCAGGGACACCTGCGACCGCGCGCTCTGGCTGGAGAAGGGCGAGCTCCTGATGGACGGCCCCACCGAGGAAGTCCTCAAGGCGTACGAGCGCGAAACGGGCAAGTAGCGCGAGCCCTCCCCGTGGCCCCCGCCGGACCGGTCCGGCGGGGGCCCTGCGGTGTCCGGTGCCGGGCAGGCCCTGCGCAGTAGGCCCCCAGGGGCGATCTCCTCCCGGCGGATGACGTCAATTCCGCCGTGCGCGGGGAAGGTTGACGGGCACGGCCGGGAAGCGGCGGCAGGCGCTCCACCCCGCCGAACCCCTGTGAGCTGTACAACGTAAGCTGTAGCGGTGCTGATTCATGGCAAGTAGGGCGATACGCCCCGGCACCGCCCGCTCTGCCGCAGTGCACTCGGAAGATTGAGCGGCGTGTCCGAAAAGGGTTGTTTTGGGTCAGCAGTGTAGAACGGGAGATGTGACGGCAATGACGGAAGATCTCCAGCTCCGACGTGGTTTCGCCGTCCCCGCGCCGGGCGGTCGGCAGTGACTTCGACCCCCGAGGCGCACATCGGTGACGCCACTCTCGGCAAGGCCGCGGACGAGAACTTCCCCGTGGCGCCCTTCTTCCTGCCCCGCGCCTGGCGCGACGACCTGATGGCGGTCTACGGATTCGCCCGGCTCGTCGACGACATCGGCGACGGCGACCTCGCCCCCGGCGGCGGAGACGCCCGCCACCTCGGCCTGGAGCCGGAGCGCAGCGACGACCGCCTCGCCCTGCTCGACGCCTTCGAGACCGACCTCCACCGGGTCTTCGCCACCACCGGCGAGGACCCGCACCACCCGCTGCTGCGCAAGCTGCGCCCCACCGTGCGGCGCCGCGCGCTCACCCCCGAACCCTTTCTCGGCCTGATCGAGGCCAACCGCCAGGACCAGAAGATCCGCCGCTACGGCACGTACGCCGAGCTCGCCGCCTACTGCGAGCTCTCGGCGAACCCGGTCGGCCGCCTGGTCCTCGCTCTCACCGGCACCGCGAGCCCGGAACGTATCCGCCGCTCCGACGCGGTCTGCACCGCGCTCCAGATCGTCGAGCACCTGCAGGACGTGGCCGAGGACCTGGAACGCGACCGGATCTATCTGCCCGCCGAGGACATGGAACGCTTCCGGGTCACCGAGACCGACCTGGCCGCGCCCACCGCCGGAGCCTCCGTGCGCGCCCTGATCGCGTACGAGGCCCAGCGTGCGAGCGAGCTGCTGAACGAAGGCCCCCCACTGGTGGGCAGCGTCGACGGCAGGCTCAAGCTGCTCCTCGCCGGATTCGTCGGAGGCGGGCGCAGCGCGCTCACGGCGATCTCGGCCGCCGGGTTCGACGTACTGCCCGGACCGCCCAAGCCCACCAAGCCCAGCCTGCTGCGCGAAGTGGGAATCGTCTTGCGAAGAGCGCGTGGAGAGAGGTGAGCCGGACCGTGGAGGGACAGACGACGTACATGTCGCCGCCGGTGCAGGCCGCATACAGTTACTGCGAAGCCGTCACCGGACAGCAGGCACGTAACTTCGCCTACGGCATCCGGCTGCTGCCGTACGAGAAGCGGCAGGCCATGTCGGCGCTGTACGCCTTCTCCCGTCGGGTCGACGACATCGGCGACGGGGAGCTGGACCCGGAGACCAAGCGTGCCCGGCTGGAGAGCACCCGCGAGCTGCTCGACCGGGTCCGGAAGGACGCGGTCGACGAGGACGACACCGACCCGGTGGCCGTCGCGCTCTCCGACGCGGCCCACCGCTTCCCGCTCCCGCTCGACGGGCTCGACGAACTGATCGACGGCGTCCTGATGGACGTCCGGGGCGCGACCTACGAGACCTGGGACGACCTCAAGACCTACTGCCGGTGCGTCGCCGGAGCCATCGGACGCCTCAGCCTCGGCGTCTTCGGCACCGCGCCGGGCGCCCGCGGGGCCGAGCGCGCCGCGGAGTACGCCGACACCCTCGGCCTCGCCCTCCAGCTCACCAACATCCTGCGCGACGTCCGCGAGGACGCCGGCAACGGACGCACCTATCTGCCCGCCGACGACCTGGCCAAATTCGGCTGCTCGGCCGGCTTCCACCGCACCACCCCGCCCCCCGGCTCCGACTTCGCGGGCCTCATCCACTTCGAGGTCCGCCGCGCCCGCGCCCTGTTCGCCGAGGGCTACCGGCTGCTGCCGATGCTCGACCGCCGCAGCGGCGCCTGCGTCGCGGCGATGGCCGGAATCTATCGCCGCCTCCTCGACCGGATCGAGCGCGACCCCGAGGCCGTCCTGCGCGGACGGGTCTCGCTGCCCGGCCACGAGAAGGCCTACGTGGCCGTGCGCGGCCTGTCCGGACTGGACGCCCGCCACATCTCGCGGCTCACCGCCAGGGGGCGTGCCTGATGCGTCCCCGCGGCTCCGGCCCCCGGGCAACCCTCCGGTGGCCCGACGCGTCATCGACTGCGACGATCACCGGAACGAGGACCCGGCAGACGGCCACGACCCGGCGGGAGGGGCACGCATGAGCGACGAGACCCCGCGCCCCGTCGCCGTCGTCGTCGGCGGCGGTCTCGCCGGCGTCACGGCGGCGCTCCGCCTCGCCGACGCCGGACTTGACGTGACCCTCCTGGAAGGACGCCCCCGCCTCGGCGGCCTCGCCTTCTCCTTCCAGCGCGGCGACCTCACCGTCGACAACGGCCAGCACGTTTACCTGCGCTGCTGCACCGGCTACCGCTGGTTCCTCGACCGGATCGACGCCGCCCACCTGGCCCCGCTCCAGGACCGCCTCGACGTGCCCGTGCTGGACGTCGGCCGGGCCGCCGGACCGCGCCTGGGACGGCTGCGCCGCACCGGACTGCCCGTTCCGCTGCACCTCGCCGGGGGCCTCGCCGCCTATCCGCACCTCTCGCTCGCCGAGAAGGCGGGCGTCGGCCGGGCCGCCCTCGCGCTCGGCCGCCTCGACCCCGCCGATCCGGAGCTCGACCGGATCGACTTCGCCACCTGGCTGCGGCGGCACGGCCAGTCGGAGCGCACCATCGAGGCCCTCTGGGACCTCGTCGGCGTCGCCACTCTGAACGCCACCGCCCCGAACGCCTCCATGGCGCTCGCGGCGAAGGTCTTCAAGACCGGCCTGCTCTCCGAGCCCGGCGCCGCCGACATCGGCTGGGCCTCCGTGCCGCTCGGCGAACTGCACGACACCCTCGCCCGCAAGGCCCTGGACACCGCGGGCGTCCGCACCGAACTCCGCGCCAAGGTGGGCTCCCTCACCCGCACCGAGGACGGCCGCTGGAGCGTCGAGACGGCGGGGGAGCGGATCACCGCCGACACCGTCGTCCTGGCCGTGCCGCAGACGGAGACCCACGACCTGCTGCCCGCGGGCGCGCTGGACGAACCGGACCTGCTGCTCGACATCGACAACGCGCCCATCCTCAACGTGCACGTCATCTACGACCGCAAGGTGCTGCGCAGGCCGTTCTTCGCCGCGATCGGCTCCCCGGTCCAATGGGTCTTCGACCGCACCCACTCCTCGGGACTGACGGGCCCCGGCCAGTATCTGGCCGTCTCGCAGTCGGCCGCCCAGGACGAGATCGACCTGCCCGTCGCCGAACTGCGCTCCCGCTACCTGCCCGAGCTGGAGCGGCTGCTGCCCGCCGCCCGCGGCGCCGGCATCCGCGACTTCTTCGTCACCCGGGAGCGCACCGCCACCTTCGCGCCCGCCCCGGGCGTCGGACGGTTGCGCCCCGGCCCCCGCACCCGGCTGCCCGGTCTCCAGCTGGCGGGGGCCTGGACCGCCACCGGCTGGCCCGCGACGATGGAGGGGGCCGTGCGCAGCGGCGCCGGCGCCGCCGACGCGGCCCTCCACGACCTCGGCCGCCCCCTTGGACATCCGCTGCAGGAGGCGGCATGAGCAGTACCACCGGAACAAGAGGAGAGTCTGTGACCCCGGCGAATCCGGCTTTCGACACCGTGGCGGACACCGCGGACGTCACCGCGCTTCTGGAGCGCGGACGAGCCCTGTCAGCGCCGGTCCTGCGGGCTGCCGTGGGCCGGCTCGCGCCGCCCATGGACACCGTCGCCGCTTACCACTTCGGCTGGATCGACGCCGAGGGACACCCCTCGGACGGCGACGGCGGCAAGGCCGTGCGCCCCGCGCTCGCCCTGCTCTCCGCCGAGGCCGCGGGCGCCCCCGCCGAGGCCGGCATCCCCGGCGCGGTGGCCGTCGAACTCGTGCACAACTTCTCGCTGCTGCACGACGACCTGATGGACGGCGACGAGCAGCGCCGCCACCGCGACACCGTCTGGAAGGTGCACGGCCCCGCCCAGGCGATCCTGGTCGGCGACGCGCTCTTCGCGCTCGCCTACGACCTGCTGCTGGAGCTCGGCACGGTCGAGGCGGGCCGCGCGGCCCGCCGGCTGACCACCGCCACCCGCAAGCTCATCGACGGGCAGGCCCAGGACATCTCCTACGAGCACCGCGAGCGGGTCACCGTCGAGGAGTGCCTGGAGATGGAGGGCAACAAGACCGGCGCCCTGCTGGCCTGCGCGGTCTCCATCGGCGCGGTGCTCGGCGGCGCCGACGACCGTACCGCCGACACCCTGGAGGCGTACGGCTACCACCTCGGCCTCGCCTTCCAGGCCGTCGACGACCTCCTCGGCATCTGGGGCGACCCGGAGTCCACCGGCAAGCAGACCTGGAGCGACCTGCGCCAGCGCAAGAAGTCCCTGCCCGTCGTCGCCGCGCTCGCCGCGGGCGGCGAGGCGTCCGAGCGGCTGGGCGAACTGCTCGCCGCCGACGCCAAGAGCAATGACTTCGACAGCTTCTCCGAAGAGGAGTTCGCCGTCCGCGCGGCACTCATCGAGGAGGCGGGCGGCCGCGAGTGGACCGCCCAGGAAGCCCGTCGTCAGCACGCCATCGCCATCGAGGCGCTGCACGCCGTCGACATGTCCCACCGGGTGCGGGAGCAGCTCACCGAGCTCGCCGACTTCGTGGTGGTACGAAAGAGATGATCACTCTTCGCATATGACTCGCAGTCGCGGGGGGGCGCCCCCCCCCCCGCCCCCCCCCCCCGGCCCCCCCCCCCCCCCCCCCCCCCCCCCCCCCCCCGGGGGGCTACAGAAAACCCCACCCCCCCGCCAGACCCGGGGCCCCAAACAA
>NZ_JBIVUT010000031.1:0-105042 GCF_044757365.1 Streptomyces sp. NPDC091289 | reverse complement strand
AAAACAATTTGGGGGGCGTTGGGGCCATGGGGGGGGGGGGGGGGGGGGCGGCGCCCCCGGCCCCCCCCCGGGGGGGGGGGCCCCCCCCGGCCGGGGCCCCCCCCCCCGGCGGGTCCGGTCACTGCGTACCGGGTCCGGCTACGGCGTTCCGGGTGCGCCCGCGCTCAGGGGGCGGGCCAGCAGGGGAGCCCCCGGTACCTGATGGCCGCCGCTGGCGAGCATGCGGACCTCGCCCCGGTCGCTGATCTCGGCGCGCACGATCCCCGTCTCGTCCTCGTACACCGGGGATCCGCCCGCCCCCAGCCGGTCGGTCATCCGGACGGAGACCACGTCGTCCGCGGCGCCGGACATCTGGAAGATGAGTTCGTAACGCTCGGTGTGCACCATGTGATCCATGACGGCCTCCCGGCCGGGCGCGGAGAATACGGCCCTGCCGCCATTGTTTCGCACCCGGGCGCGCGCCGCCCGGGGAGCGAAGCCAACGGGCGGAGCCGCCCGGTCGATCGGGTGACTCCGCCCGGTAGGACAACATGACCGGTGGTCTGGAGGGCTAGGCATGCGTGCATGAGACTTGAGCCTCGACGAATGAACAGTGCCTCCTCCCGTTCCCGCACCCTCAAGGCGGTCGGTGCCCTCGGCCTGGCCGCCGCCACGGCCATGCTGATGACCGGATGCGGTCAGAGCTCGGACAGTGCGACGAGCGCGGCCACCTCCGAGGCCGCGAAGGTCGTCCCGCAGAAGCAGACGACGTCGCCCTCGGCCACCGCCGAGCTGACCGAGGACCAGCAGGAGCGCAAGCAGGTACTCGACGCCACGAAGGTCACCTTCGACGACGCGGCCACCACCGCCACCGGCGAGGTCGCCGGGAGCAAGCTGGTCGACATCGACCTGGAGGGTGTCGACGACGACGACCGCGACGAGAGCCCCAGCCCGACCGGGACCGGGAGCCCGACGGGCACGGCCAGCCCCACCGGGACGGCCAGTCCCACCGGAACCGCGAGCCCGACCGGCTCCCCGACCGGCTCCCCGAGCGCGAGCCCGGGTGCCGAGGGACCGGTCTGGGTCGCGGAGGTCGCGGAGAAGGACGGCACGATCCACACCGTCCGCATCAACGCGGTCGACGGCAAGGTGATCGAGGCCCGTGTCGACGCGGATCAGGACGCGGACGACAAGAAGGAGACGGCCGACCGGCTCGCCCAGGCCACCCAGACCCCGCAGCAGGCGGCCAAGGTCGCCACGGAGAAGAAGAAGGGGACGGTCACCTCCGTCAGCCTCGACGACAACGAGGGCAACGGCGTCATCTGGCAGGTCGACGTGGTCGGCTCCGACTGGAAGAAGACGACCTTCGACGTGGACGCCAAGAACGACACCATCGTCCGCGAGGAGACCGACAACGACTGACCGCCCCACCGACAGGGAGAAGGGGTACGCCGGAAGTCCGGCGTACCCCTTCTCCATGCTGCCGGCTACCGACTACCGGCTACCGGTACGCACCGCCGGGCCTTTCGGGATCGAGCAGCCGGCAGACGAAGTCTTCCTGGAGCTCGCGGAGGGTGGCCAGCAGCCGTGGATTCGTCGCGCTGTTCACCTGGGAGGTGAGGGAGACGGTCAGCGACCGCTTGCCGTCCTTGGTCCCCGCCGCCAGCTGTGTGTACCCGGGGAAGTTGCCGGTGTGGCCGTACACGGTGCCGCAGCGCGTCGCGTACGAGAACACCGCGAGCCCGGCGCTGTTGCGTCCGGGACCGGCGGGTTCGGAGCTGCCCGTCACGAAGGACAGCTGCTGCCGGCGGACCGCCGGGCCGAGCCCCAGCCCCCCGGCGTAACCGCGCATGAAGGCCCCCAGGTCCCGGGGCGTGGAGACGATGCCGCCCGACGCCCACACCCCCGAGGCGCCGAGCGCCGTGCTGACGTCCTCCGGTGCGTTCGGCGGGTCCACCGCGTAGCCGTGCAGATAGGGCTCGGGCAGCCGGTAGCCCTGCGGGAGGGTGGTGTCGCGCAGGCCGAGCGGCCGGTAGACGAGTTCGGCGAGGAGCTTCTCGTACCGCTGTCCCGTCGCCGCCTCGGCCATCAGCGCCACGGCGATGTTGTCGGAGTTGGAGTAGCGGTACGCCGAGCCCGGCCGGAACCGCAGGGGGTCCCCGGCGACGTAGTCCAGCAGCCGCCGGGAGTCGAAGTGCCGACGCGGGTCGGCCGTCAGCTCGGCGATGAACGTGGGGTCCTCCGTGTAGTCGGGGAGCCCGCTCGTGTGGTTCAGGAGCTGGCGGAGCGTCACCCGGTGCCAGGCGGCGGGCAGCCGGGGCAGCCGCCGGCCGAGGGTGTCGTCCAGGCCGAGCGCGCCCCGCTCGGCCAGTTGCAGGGCGACCGAGCCGCTGAAGGCCTTCGCCGTGCTGGCGATCCGCATGTGGTCGGTGGTCCGGGGCGGGCGGTCCGTGCCGAGCTGCGACGTGCCGGCCCGGTACACCTCGCTGCTGCCGCCCGCCGTGAGGACGGCGATGGCACCGGGCGGCCCACCCGGGGTGTCGACGAGCGCCTGGAGCCTTCGCTCCAGCGTGCGGTCGATGGTGCCGTGCGTGCCGTCGCCCCCGCTCCCGCCCGTCGCGCCGCCCGCGTGGGCCGGGCCGGTCATCGGACCGGCGAGCGATGCGGCCGCCAGGGCCGCGACGACGGCTCTTCGCCGCAGAGGTCTCCTGCGGGGGAGCGGGGCGTCCGGAACGGGACGTGCGGGCACGGGGGCCTCCTGAAGGCGGTGGGCGTCGGTGGCCGGAGCGGTACGGTCCGCTCCCGCGAGCCCCAGCATCGGGCGGCCGGACGGGGCTTGCCCCCGAGGTGGACCATCCGGCCGATCACCGCCATACCGCCGGCGGGCCGCGCTCCGGTCAATCCGCCGCGCTCGTGCCCGTGCCAATGCCCGTGCTCGTGTCTTCCGGCACCGGGCCGGTCAGTGCGCCGGGGGAGCACCCCCGCTCAGATCCAGGACGTAGCGCCGCCCGGGGCGGTCGCCGAACATGACGTCCTCCAGCGGCTCGAACCCCGTACGCGCCAGCACCGCGCGGGATCCCGTGTTGTCCAGCGTCGTCTCGGCGCGCAGCGCGGTGAGTCCGTACTCCTGGACCGCCAGAACGCAGACCTGCTGGACCGCCCAGGTGGCCAGCCCCCGCCCCGCCGCCTTCTCCGCTATCCGGTAGCCCAGCTCGGCCGAACCGTCCCGCACCCCGATGAGGTTGATCCGGCCGAGGACGCCGCCGCTGTCGTCCTCGATGAGGTGGAAGTGGTGGAGCCCCGCGTCCTGCTCGGCGAGCAGCTCGCGGTGGCGTTCGGCGAACGCGGCGAAGTAGTCGTCGCCCCGGTCGGAGATGGACGCGGCGAAATAGGCCCGGTTCTCCCGCTCGAAGGCGAGCAGAGCCTCGGCGTGGTCGGGACGGAGCCGGCTGATGGACGTCATACCGGGATGCTAGGCGGTGTCTCCCCGGGTGTCCGGCGAGCGGCCGCCGGAGCGCCGGGACCGCGGCCCCGGCTATCCGGGCTGCCCGCGCTCCAGCGCGTGGGCCAGGCCGCGTTCGGCGTCGTCGGCCGAGGCGTGCCGGTAGGCCCGCTCGTACGCCGAGTCGCCCGCCGCCTGCCGGGCCCGGAGCTCCCACTGCTCGCGGATCGCCCCGAGCTCCGGGGTGCCCCGGTGCGGGTGGCCGATCATGCGCCAGTACGTGTGTCCCGTACCGGAGGCACGGGCCGCGGCCACCCCGTTCCCCTGGGCGGCGATGGCTCCGGCGAGGAGATCGAGGCCGAGCGCTATGCCGAGGCTGTCATGGAGCTCGTGCTTGCTCGCGAGCATCGCGCGCGCATGGCTCTCGGCGTGCCGGGGACGCCCCTGGAGCAGGTGGATGAGGGCCAGTTGATGATCGGCGTAGGCCCGTGCCCAGTGCTCGCCGAAGCGCAGACTGATCCGCTGGAGCCGCATGGCCTCCTCGTACGCCTCGTCGAGCCGGCCGAGCGCGGACAGGGCGAACAGCCGTATCACCCGGCAGCGCAGCTGCGAGGGCGCGTCCGCCGGGTCGCCCGCGTGGTGGCGCAGCGCGCGGTCGCTGACGGAGTGCGCGGTGAGCGGCCGGCCCATCATCAGATACGTGAAGCTCATGGAGTGGGCCGCCAGGAGCATGGCCTCGGGGTCCTCGTCGCGGCGGGCCGCGTGCCGGCACTCCTCGCCGACGCGGCGGGCCGCCTCGTGGTCGCCCTGGAGGGTCAGCGTGATGCCCAGGGCCCAGAGCGCCCGGGTGCGGTGCGGACCGGCGGAGAGCGGCAGGGCGAGCACCCGTCGCAGATACGTACGGGCCTGGTGCAGATGGCCGCAGCAGCTCCAGAAGAGACCGGCGCACCCGGCCATCTCCATCGCCATCTCCGGGTCCTCGGCCAGCAGATGGTCCAGGGCCGCGCACAGGTCCGCGTGGGTGTCGGCGATCCGGTGGTACCAGAGGACCTGCGACGGTCCCAGCCAGCCCGCGTACGCCTGGACGGCGACATGGGCGAAGTGCCGGGCGTGCCGGTCCGCCAGGAGCACGTCCTCCGCCAGCTCGGCCAGCCACATCGCCCCGTACTCGCGCAGTGTGTCCAGCATCCGGTAGCCGTCCCCGGTCCGCCGGAGCACGGACTGGTCGGCCAGGCGTTCCAGGGCGGGGGCGATGGCCCCGGCCTCCAGCGGCCCGCCCGCGCACACTGCCTCCGCGTCCGGGACCGTGATGACGCCGCGGAAGACGGAGAGCCGCGCCCACAGCAGCCGCTCCAGCGGTGCGCAGAGCTCGTGGCTCCAGCCGATCGTGGTGCGCAGGGCACGGTGGCGGCGGGGCCAGAGGGTGTCGTCGGTGAGGTTCTCCATCCGGGAGGCCAGCCGCCCGGTGATCTCCTGCGGGCTGCTCTCGCGGAGCTGGGCGCAGGCCAGTTCGACGGCGAGCGGTATGCCGTCGAGCCGACGGCAGATCTCGGCGACGGCCGCCGCGCCCGCGGGGTCGTCGAGCGGGGCTCCCGGGGCGACGGCGGCCGCGCGCTCGTGGAAGAGCCGGACCGCCTCGTCGCCGTCGTCGCCCGCGGACAGCGGGGGCACCTCGACACACAGCTCGTCCGCCGCGCCCAGCGGCTCCCTGCTGGTGGTCAGGACCGTCAGCCCCGGGGCCGCGGCGAGCAGTTCGGCGACGAGCTGCCCGCAGGGGCCGACGATCCGCTCGCAGCAGTCGAGGACGAGCAGGAGACGCCGTTCGGACAGCCACTCACCGAGCGCGGCCACCGGCCGGCGGGGGCTGTGGTCCAGGAGCCCGACGCCGTCGCAGACCGTCGTGGCGAGCAGTTGCTCGTCGTGCAGATGGGAAAGATCGGCCCACCAGACGCCGTCGGCGTAGCGGTCCCGCGCACGCTCGGCGGTGCGCAGGGCCAGCCGGCTCTTGCCGACCCCGCCGGGGCCGGTGAGCGTGACCAGCCGATGATCTCGAAGTGCCCGTTCGACGCTGACCAGTTCGCTGTCGCGGCCCACGAAACTGGTCGTCACGACGGGGAGGTTGCCCATCACGGGGACATCCTGCCTCGCCGTGGCCCACCGCCTCCGTTCATAGCGAAAAGCAGTCAGAAACGGCCGACAATGCATCCTGTTCGATCGGCAAGCGGCGTGAACCGGAAGCCGATCGTGAACCGGAAGCCGATGGTGTGCCCAGGCCCCCCCTGGCGTGCCCTAGACGTCGAGAACGCCGGCCAGTGACTCCAGGGCCCCCACCGGATCGGGGCCCACCGGCGCGAGGACGGTGTCGGTGACGCCCGCCGCCCGCAGCCCGGCGAGGCGGGCACGGGCCTCCTGCGGAGTCCCGGCCACGGCGAGCCGCGCGACCCAGTCGTCGGGCATGCGCCGGACGAACTCCTCGCGGCTCGCGCACCCGGCCCGCAGCTCCACCAGCTCGCCGGCGAACGGGAGCGGGGCGATGTGCGCGTGCCAGTCGGGCTCGCCGATCCACTCCAGCCCCGGGCGGGCGGCGGCCAGCGCGGCCTGCGGATCGGTGTCGACGGACCCGATGTTGTACGCGACCAGCCGGTGGGGGCGGTCCGCGGCGATGTGCCCGAGCGCCGCCCGCGCGTACTCGGGGGCGACCGGCTCCGCGAGGACCGTCCCGTCGGCCACCTCACCGGACACGGCCAGGGACTTGGGGCCCCGGACGCCCGCCAGGATGTCGGGCACGACGTCGGGCAGCGCGCTGGGGTCGAGCCGAACGCCGTCGAGGTGCACGTACTGGCCGCGCCGTTGCGTGAGTTCGCCGCGCAGCAGGGCCCGCAGGGCGTCGACGTACTCGCGGAGGAAGGCGAGCGGGCTCCTGGGCCACTGGCCGACGCTGCGCATCCAGTGGGGCATGCCGTGCCCCACGGCGACGTCGACCCGGCCCGGGAACAACTGCGCCAGGGACGCGACCTCCAGCGCCGCGAACGCCACGTTGCGGGCCCCGGCGGGCAGCAGCCCGATGCCGACCCGGAGGCGGTCGGTGGAGGCCAGCACGGCGGCCGCCTGGGCGATCCCGCCACGGAAGCCGAGGTCCTCGACCACCCACACGGCGCCGAACCCCAGCTCCTCGGCCCGGCGTGCGTACGGCAGGATCCGGTCGGCGGGCAGGTCGCGCGGCAGCAGGACGCCCACGGTCGGGGCGGTGGCGGGGGAGCGCACAGGTGTTCTCCTTCGGTCGGCGGCCGGGCGACGGCGATCAACCGGGCCCGCCGCACCGTTCCGTGTCCGGCGAAGATAGCGAAGCACCGGCGGCGGGCGGGACGGCGGGCGGCGGGCGGGACGGCGGTACGGCGGGCGGCGCGGAGGGCAGGGCGGCCACGGCTGCGGGGAGGCGCTGTCAGACCCCTGCACTACGTTGCTGGCATGACGCAATTCGTACTGGTGGCAGGGGCCTGGCTCGGCTCGTGGGCGTGGCGCGACGTGGAGCCCGTCCTGCGCGAGGCCGGTCACGGGGTCCACCCGCTGACGCTGTCGGGCCTCGCCGAGAAGCAGGGAGCGGCGGCGGGGCAGCAGACGCACGTCCAGGACATCGTCGAGGAGATCGAGCGCCTCGGCCTGCGCGATGTGGTGCTGGCCGGACACAGTTACGCGGGCATCCCGGTCGGGCAGGCGGCCGAGCGGATCGGCGACCGGCTCGCCCACGTCGTGTTCGTCGACTCCAACGTCCCGGCCGACGGCGGGTCCTTCGTCTCCGCCCAGCCGGACGGCGGGGCCGGCGTGCGGGCCGCCATCGCCGCCAACGGGGGCTTCTGGCCGCCGCCGGCCGCCGCCGACTGCGCGGACCAGGGCCTCACCGACGAACAGCTCGCCCGGTTCCTCGCCGGCTCGACACCCCACCCCGGCGCCACCCTCACCGAGCCCGCCGCCCTGACCCGCCCCCTGGGCCTGCTGCCCGCGACGTACGTCAAGTGCCTGCTCGACTGGCCCGAGCCGAGCCCCGTGGTGGCCGAGTTGCTGACGAGCGAGCGGTGGCGGCTGGTCACCATGGACACCGGCCACTGGCCGATGTTCTCGCAGCCGCGTGAGCTCGCCGGGATCCTGCTGGACGCCGCGGGAAAGGACGCGTGACGATGCCGACCCCGCCGCCCGGCCCGGAGCGGCGGTCCCGGGACGGAGCGGCCACGGAGCACCCGGAGATCACGTACATCGGATGCGCGCGGTGCGGCACCCTGATCGCGGGCCTCGACGGGCGGTACGCCTGTTCGGGCTGCGGCTGGGTCAACGAGTGGACCGAGGGCCACCGGCCCCTGCCCGCGGCCCGGCGGCGACGAGCCTAGGGCCTGTCGTCCGGATCATGCCGGGCTCGCCGCCCCGCCCCGCCCCCCACCGCACCCCCCCCCAGCCCCAGCCCCACAACCCCGTACCCCGGCCACCCGGCCGCAGGAGGAGAGCTCGACATGTCCGACCCGCACGACACCGGCGCCATCCGCACGTCCCTGGCCGAGATCGCCTCGCTGCTCGCCCCGGCGCGCCCCGCCGTGGCCGAGGAGGTGCTGCGCGCCCACGACAGCCCGCACGACTACGTGAGCGCCTTCGCGGGCCGCCTGGCGGGCCGGGGCATCGAGGAGCCGGTGGACAACCTCGCCTGGATCGCGCTCATCGACGCGCTCGACGCACACGGTCTGCTCGCGGAGTTCGACTGGAAGGAGGACGCGCAGGAGATCCGGGGCCGGCTGCGGAAGCTGGAGTCACGGCCCTCCGTGGACCCGTGGGTGCTCGTCGACGCGGAGGAGATGCTCCTGCCGACCGAGAGGTTCCTGCATGCCTGTGGCCGCCGCTACCGGGAGATCGGCGCGGCGCTGGCCGTTCTCGACATCGAGTCCGACTGCTATCCGGTGGTGGGCCTGCGGGCGGCCCGTGCCGACGAGCTGACCGCGCTCGCCGCCCGTGCGGGCTTTCCCGTGCTGCACCTCGGCGCGGGCCGCCGCAGGAAGTGACGGAGCGGCCGCCCGCGGCGTGGCGGGGACCGTTCCAGCAGGTGCGGGGTGGTCCCGGCAGCTGATAACGAATCGCCCACGCCGCCACCCACCACGTACACTCGCCCCCGCCTCCGCCGACCGGCCGGGGCTTTTCGCACCAGACCGACGGGGAAAAAACCGTATGAGTTCCGCAGACAGCACCGAAGCACCGATCTATGCCGGCCTCGTGGAGGAGCAGGGCGACGTGCTCGCCGAAGTGCGCCGGGTGGCCGAGGAAGTCCTGCGCGAGGCCGACCGCGCCATCGACTTCGGCGCCGTCCGGTCGGCCGCCGCGGCCCGCTAGCGACGAGCCGGAACCCCGGACCCGGCCGCCCAGGGGCGGACAGGTCCATCACGGGACGATAAATGTCCCGCAACTATTTCCATATTCTTGCGTTCGCGGCGCGATGGTTTGCTGAACAGCCGTCGTCAGTGGAAGCGGGTGAGGCCGCGGTAGGCCGGGTGTCCGAACACGGCGCCCGATGCCACCGCGGCCCCCGGCCACCCGTCGCGACCGCCCCGGCGGCCGTGCTTCGGTGAGCGGTCCACGCAACCGCGTGGAGAGCGCTCCCAGCCGGCCGCCGGGGGCGGACGCCGCAGGTCCGGCGCCCCGCGCGGTGCCCGGACCCACCTCCCCCCTCCCGGACTTCCGGAGCGGCCTCCGGCGGGGTTCTCCAGGTGCCCCCTTCCGCTCCCGCGGTTCCCTCCGTCTCCAGGGATCCCCGACAGGGCACGATCTGTCAATGATTTACGCCAGGGTCATGGCATCTTGCGGACACGCGTCGGCGGAGGTGCCTCTCGATCGGTCCGCAGGCGCGACAGGGCGCCACCATCGCCCGACTGCGGTTTACGGCGACGTTCATCGCGCTGTCCAGGTCCCGGGCGGTGAGGGCCCTTCGGTCCGGCATGCGGTGGGGATGATCGCGAGCTGTTGATCGGCCCGGGCTCGGAGGTCGACCCATCGGTACCGGAGAGCGTGATGCAGTCGCAATCTTGCAAATTTGGATCGGAATATTGCGTACGTCTGCCTGCCGTTCTATCGTGACGCTCCGATCAAGGCAGTGCTTGGGCGTCACCCCGGAGGAGCCGTAATGAAGCCCCGCAATCTTGCGATCTTGCTGACCACAGGTCTTGTCATGAGCCTCGCTGCCTGTGGCAGCGACTCGGAGTCCGACGCGGGAGGAGGCGTGACGATCACCGTGGCCTGTCAGCCACCGAAGACCGCACCGAAGCAGCGCGAGGCGTGGAACGACGACGTCGCCGCGTTCGAGAAGGCGCACCCGGGGGTCAAGGTCAAGAGCACCGACCAGCAGCCGTGCTTCGACCCGAAGAGCTTTGCCGCGAAGCTCGCCGGCGGACAGATGGAGACGGTCTTCATGGTGCCGGTCACCAACTACGCCGACGTGATCTCCAAGAAGCAGGCGAAGGACATCACGGCCGTCACCGACCTGGTGAAGAACTACGGCGACATCAAGCAGGACGTCAGGGACATGGTCATCAAGGACGGCAAGACCTACGGCGTCCCCAACGTGAGCTACAGCGTCGGCCTGGTCTACAACCGCAAGCTGTTCAAGGACGCCGGTCTCGACCCCGACGCCCCGCCGAAGACGTGGGACGAGGTCAGTGCCGCGGCGAAGAAGATCGCCGGCCTCGGCGACGGCTACGTCGGATACGGCGAGTACGGCGGCGGCAACGTCGGCGGCTGGCACTTCGCGCAGTCCATCTTCAGCCGGGGCGGCGAGATGGTCGTCGACGGCAAGGCCGCGTTCAACAGCCCGGAGGGCAAGGCCGTGCTGCAGACGCTGCACGACATGCGCTGGAAGGACGACAGCGTCGGCAAGAAGGTGCTGATCGGCTGGGAGACGTTGATGCAGCAGATGGCCGCCGGGAAGACGGGCATGATGCTCGGAGCCCCGGACGTCATCTCCGACGTGGTCCAGAAGTTCCAGGGGAAGAAGGACGACTACGGCATCACCGGCATCCCCGAGGGCGAGGCGTCGCTGACCGGCGGCGAGGCCTACATGGTCGATCCGAAGGCGAACGCCGCCGAGACCGAGGCGGCCATGCAATGGATCGACTTCCAGTTCAACACCCCGGGCAAGGGCCGGCACGACTACGCCCGCGGCAAGGCCAACGGCGAGGCCGTCGGCGTGCCCAACAACGACTACATGGGTGACTCCCCGACCGGCCAGCGGATCGCTGACGACCGCGAGGCCAACGCCGTCCTGCCGGTCGAGTACTACGAGCCCTACGTGAACACCTCCCGGGGTGTCGAGCTCAAGCTGGAGCCGGCGAAGGCCCAGGAGCTCTACGCGGTGCTCGACGTGCCCATGTCCGCGGTCCTCACGCGGCAGAACGCGGACATAGGCAAGCTGCTCAAGGACGCCGAGTCCAAGGCCAACGGAATTCTGGCCAGGGGCTGACGGCGACTGTCCCGGGTGCCGCTCAGGAGGGGAGAGCGGCACCCGAGCAGGGCCGGCGGGAGAGGCGGGGAACGGGAGATCACCATGCACACACGCACCATCGAACCGAAGCGGCCATCCAGGCCGCCCCGCAGACCGGCGGGCAAGCGGAAACGGGCGGTCCAGGCCAATATCACCGCGTACGGCTTCCTGTGCGCCGCGCTGTTCTGCTTCGCCATGTTCGCCTGGTGGCCGATCATCAGGCAGGTCGTCCTCTCCTTCCAGGAGACCAACCTCGTCGACGAGCCCACCTGGGTGGGCCTGGACAACTTCCGTACGGTGGTGGCGGACCCGGCCTTCGGACAGGCCTGGACGAACACCGTCGTCTTCACCCTGCTCGCCCTGGTCTGCGGCTATGTGATCCCGTTCGCGGTGGCGATCGTGCTCAATGAACTGCGGCACGCCCGCGGCTACCTGCGCTTCGTGGTCTATCTGCCGGTGATGCTGCCGCCGATCGTCTCGGTGCTGCTCTTCCGCTGGTTCTACGATCCCGGACCGGGCCTGTTCAACCAGGTCCTGGACGTCGTCGGCCTGCCGGCACTGTCCTGGCTCGACTCCTCGGACACCGCGCTGATCTCCCTGGTGATCGTCTCCACCTGGATGAACATGGGGTCCGGCGTCCTGATCTACCTCGCCGCCCTGCAGAACATCCCGGGCGATCTGTACGAGGCCGCGGAGCTGGACGGAGCCGGGATCTTCAAACGGATCTGGAACGTCACCGTCCCGCAGACCCGGCTGATTCTGCTCCTGATGCTGATGCTGCAGATCGTCGCCACGATGCAGGTGTTCATCGAGCCGTACATGCTCACCGGCGGTGGACCGGAGAACGCGACGGTCACCGTCGCGTACCTCATGTACCAGTACGCCTTCGTGTACGGCGGCAACTACGGGGCCGGCAGCGCGCTCGGCCTCATGCTCATGATCGTTCTCCTTGCGGTCGCCGCGGTGCAGCTCCGGCTGACCCGTGACGAGAAGAGGTAGTCCCGTGGCCAACGCAGTCCACACAACAGCCCACTCCGATACGGCGGGAGAGAACCGCACGGTGACACCACCGCCGTCGCACGACAGGAAGAAGCGGCGCCGCGCCGCGTGGGCCGACGGTCACGCCCGGACCATCGTCTCGCCCCTGGAACTCAAGTCCCGCTGGGGCAGCCGCATCTACTGGACGGTCCTCGTGGCCATCCTGCTCGTCTTCACCCTGGTCTTCGTCTTCCCGCTGTACTGGATGGTCACCGGGGCGATGAAGTCGGGCGAGGAGATAGCCCAGATGCCGCCCACGCTGTGGCCCGAGACCCCGGACTTCTCGGTGTTCTCGGACGCCTGGGAGCTCTTCGACATCGGGCTGCTGCTGAAGAACACCCTCTTCTACGCGGTCGGCGCCTGGCTGTTCGCCCTCGCCGTCGATGTCACCGCGGCCTACGCGCTGTCCAAACTGCGCCCGATGTTCGGCAACGTGATCCTCGGCGCGATGCTGGCCACCTTGATGATCCCGCCGATCGTCGTGATGATTCCGGCCTACATCACGGTCACCGATGTGCCGATCTTCGGCTGGCAGCTGCTCAACTCGCCCTGGGCGATCTGGTTCCCGGTGGCCGCCAACGGCTTCAACATCTTCCTGCTCAAACGGTTCTTCGACTCGATACCCGACGAGATCCTCGAAGCGGCCGAGATCGACGGCGTACCCCCGTGGCGCGTCCTGGTCTCGATCATCCTGCCGATCTCGCGGCCCATCCTCGGTGTGGTCTCCATCTTCACCGTCGTCCTGGTCTTCAAGGACTTCGTCTGGCCGCTGCTCGTCCTGCCGGACAGCGAGAAGATGACGATCAGCGTGGGGCTTTCGCAGACCGCGGGAGCCGTCACACAGAACCAGATCATGGCGGGTCTGGTGATCGCGAGCATCCCGATGATCATCGTGTTCTTCTTCTTCCAGCGGAGCATCATGGCCGGCCTCACCGCCGGAAGCCTCAAGGGCTGATCCGCACCCCTCACCTCTCTTCCGCCCCACCATCGACACGCTCTCCGCCGCCGGTCACGTCATCCATGCCCCGCCGCGACCGGCGGCGGAGTCCCCACCTGCCCGAAAGGACCGTCACGTGGCAGCTGTGCCCCTCTCCCGAACCGACACATGGTGGCGAGACGCCGTCATCTACCAGATCTACCCCCGCAGCTTCGCGGACGGAGACGGCGACGGCACCGGGGACCTCGCGGGGGTCCGGGCGAACCTGCCGTATCTCGCCGCGCTCGGCGTGGACGCCGTCTGGTTCACCCCGTGGTATCTGTCGCCGCTCGTCGACGGCGGGTACGACGTGGCCGACTACCGCACCATCGACCCGGCCTTCGGCACCCTCGACGAGGCCGAGAAGCTGATCTCGGAAGCCGCTGACCTCGGTATCAAGGTCATCGTCGACATCGTCCCCAACCACCTCTCCGACCAGCACGTCTGGTTCCGGGCCGCCCTCGAGGCCGGACCCGGCAGCCCGGAGCGCGAGCTCTTCCACTTCCGCCCGGGCCGCGGCGAGAACGGTGAACTGCCCCCGAACAACTGGCCCTCCCAGTTCTCCGGCGACACCTGGACCCGGGTCCCCGACGGGGAGTGGTACCTGCACCTGTTCGCCCCCGAACAGCCCGACCTCAACTGGTCCCATCCCGCCGTCCGCCGCGAACACGAGGACGTCCTGCGGTTCTGGTTCGAACGCGGCGTGTCCGGCGTCCGGATCGACTCCGCGGCCCTGCTCACCAAACACCCCGACCTGCCCGACTTCACCGAGGGCGTCGACCCGCACCCGTACATCGACCAGGACGAGATCCACGACATCTACCGCTCCTGGCGGGCGATAGCCGACGAGTACGACGGCGTGTTCGTCGGCGAGGTCTGGCTCCCCGACTCCGAGCGCTTCGCCCGCTATCTGCGCCCCGACGAACTGCACACCGCCTTCAACTTCACCTTCCTCGCCTGTCCCTGGGACCCCGAGCGCCTGCGCCGCACCATCGATGACACCCTCGCCGAGCACGCACCCGTCCGGGCCCCCGCCACCTGGGTCCTGTGCAACCACGACGTGACCCGCACGGTCACCCGCTACGGCCGCACGGACACCGCCTTCGACTTCGCCACGAAGGCGTTCGGCACCCCCGCCGACCTGGAGCTCGGGACCCGCCGCGCCCGCGCCGCGGCGCTTTTGACCCTCGCCCTGCCCGGCTCGGTCTACCTCTACCAGGGCGAGGAGCTGGGCCTGCCCGAGGCGGACATCCCCCTCGACCGCATCGAGGACCCGATGCACTCCCGCTCCGGCGGCACCGACCCCGGCCGCGACGGCTGCCGCGTCCCGCTGCCCTGGGCGGCGGCCGAACCGTACGGCGGCTTCGGCTCCACCACCGAACCCTGGCTGCCCCAGCCCGCCGACTGGCCGACGTACGCCGTCGACCGGCAGAACGCCGACCCCGACTCGATGCTCAGCCTGTACCGCGCGGCCCTGCGCCTGCGCCGCGAGACCGCCGGCTTCGGCGACGGCCCGATGACCTGGCTGCCCTCCCAGGACGGGGTGCTCTCCTTCGCCCGCACCGACGGCCTGGTGTGCGTGGTGAACCTGCTCGACCACAGCGTCGAACTGCCCGTACACAAAGAACAGTTGCTGGCGAGCGGGCCACTGGACGCCGACGGCTGCCTGCCGTCCGACACCGCGGTGTGGCTGCGGCGCTGACCGCAGGAACCTCGAACGTCCAGAACTCCGCGGTGCGACACCTGGAAAAGCCCGGTTCCGGACGCCCCCCGGCGTCCGGAACCGGGAGAACCCGGGGGACCGAGCCTCAGGCGGCCAGGCCCGCGCGCCGCGCCACCGGGTGCAGCGCCGCGTACTCCAGGGGCGCCGAAGGGTCGATCGACACCTCCAGCGGAGCGGGCTCCGCACCGGCCCGCACCAGCAGATCCCCGACGGCCGCGATCATCGCGCCGTTGTCCGTGCACAGCTTCAGCGGCGGCACCCGCAGCGTGATCCCGGCCGCCCGGCACCGGCGCTCCGCCAGCTCCCGCACCCGCGAGTTGGCGGCCACCCCGCCGACCACCACCAGCGTGCCCACCCCGTGATCACGGCACGCCGCCACCGCCTTACGGGTCAGCACATCGGCCACCGCCTCCTGGAGCGACGCGGAACCGTCCGCCAGCGGCAGCTCCCGGCCCGCGATCCGCTGCTGCTCGGCCCACCGGGCGGCCGCCGTCTTGAGCCCGGAGAAGGAGAAGGCGTACGGGGCGTCCCGCGCGCCCGTCATCGGACGCGGGAACGCCACCGCACGCCGGTCGCCCTCCCGCGCCGCCCGGTCGATGGCCGGACCGCCCGGATAGGGGAGCCCGAACACCCGGGCGACCTTGTCGAAGCACTCCCCGGCGGCGTCGTCCACGGTGTCCCCGAGGTGCACGATCGGGTCGCGGGCCAGATCCCGTACGAGCAGCAGCGAGGTGTGGCCGCCGGAGACGATCAGCACCACGCAGGGGTCGGGCAGCGGCCCGTGCTCCAGGGTGTCGGCGGCGACATGGCCCGCCAGGTGATGCACCCCGTACAGCGGAACGCCGAGCGCGTACGCCAGGCCCTTCGCCCCGGCCAGCCCCACCTGGAGCGCCCCGGACAGCCCAGGTCCGGTGGTCACGGCCACCGCGCCGATGTCCGCCATGCGCAGCCCGGCGCTCTCCAGCGCCTGCCGGACGACCGGGCCGAACGCGTGCACATGGGCCCGCGCCGCGATCTCGGGCACCACACCGCCGAACCGGGCGTGCTCGTCCATGCTGGACGCGAGCGCGTGCCCGAGCAGCCGCCCGTCCCGCACCAGCCCCGCCCCGGTCTCGTCGCACGACGATTCGATACCGAGCACCACGGGAGAGCCCACGGGAGCCTCCTTGCCATCCAGAGTCAATTGCAACCTATGTGCAACAAGGTAGTCCACCGTACGTGACCGGCTCACCGCCCGGGGGAGCCGGTGCCACCCCAGGAGCGCCACGACGTGGGGCGATCGGCGCAGGAGGGCCTGAGTACCCGCACTCAGGCCCCGCGCCCCGGCCGCCGCGACGATGAGGGCGTGGCGGGCCGGGCCGAGGAAGGCGGGCCCGACCGCACCGCCGTCCACCGGGACGGCCACGCCCGCCGGACCCCGGGAGAACCGTGCTCAGCCGCATCGCCGCCACTGTCGTCCCCTCGCTCGGACGCCTCACGGTCACCTCCGACCACGCCACGGCCCCGGCCGCCGGCAGCATCATCGTCGCCAACCACACCTCCCTGGCCGACCCGGGCATCGTCCTCGCCGCGCTCCGGCGCCTCGGCGTCGAACCCGTCGTCATGGCCACCGCGGGCCTGTGGCGCATCCCGGTCCTCGGCCGCCTCCTGGAGCGCGGCGGCCATGTGCCCGTCCACCGCGACACCCCCCGGGCGGCGGCCGCCCTCGACGCGGCGGCCGCCGCGCTCGGAGACGGCCGCCATCTGCTCATCTACGGCGAAGGACGACTGCCCGGCCGCACGGACGCCGCGGAGGCACCGCCGGAAAGCTTCCGCAGCGGCCTCGCCCGCCTCGCGCACGCCTCCGGGGCGCCCGTCGTACCGCTCGGCCAGGCGGGCGCCCGCCGGGTGACCTCGGGCCCGTGCGTCAAACAGATCTCCGGGCTCCTCACCGCTCCGGCCCGCCGCCCCCGGCTCCACGTACACATCGGCACCCCGCTGCACCTCCCGCCGGAGGTCGGCGCGGCGACCGCCACGGCCCGCGAAGCCGTCACCGCCGCCTGGCGCACCGCCGCGCACCACCTCGGCGAACCCGCGGCGCTCACCGGACCCTGAACGGGCGGCGTGCCCCCGGAGGAGCGGCTACCCCGCCGCCCCCGCCTCGCCGAGGAGATTCGTGCCGGTCGGCGTCGGGGAGCGGCGGACGTCGTACTCCGTCCGGTCCGGGACCCGGCCCGGGTGGCGGCGGCGACCCCGGCGGCGTAGGTATGGAGGCGTGCCGCTCCGGAGGACGCATGACGCCACGGAGCGCACCGGCCTGCGAACGGCCGGTGACCACATGGCCCACCCGCCGGACCGGCGCCCGTGTCCGGCGGCTCACCACCGGGGACGAGGAGACGGATCCCGATGACCGCGGCAGAGCAGAGCACCCCGGTGCACGGGATTCCGTGCTGGGTCAGCCTCATGACCCGGGACCTGCGGGCCACCCAGGACTTCTACGGGACCGTTCTCGGGTGGACCTTCCGCTCCGGAACCCTCGGTGAGGGCTTCACCGTCGCCCACGTCGACGCCCTGCCCGTCGCCGGGATCGGACAGATCGCCCCCGGTCTGCCGACGTCCGTCTCCTGGACCCCGTACTTCGCCGTCGCGGACGTCGACACCGCCGCATCCCGGGTCCGGGAACGGGGCGGCACCATCGCCGTCGGCCCGATCCGGCTGGGCCCCGGCCGGGGAGCCGTGGCCGCCGACCGCGAAGGGGCCGGATTCGGTTTCTGGGAAGGCCGGACCCCGCCCTGGTCGTTCGGCCGCGACAACGTGCCGGCCTCCCTCGAACTGCGCACCAGCCACGCCTTCGACTCCGCGATCTTCTACGCCGGGGTGTTCGGCTGGGCCGACGAGGAACCCGGCGGCTGCGAGGTCGGCTACGCGTACCAGCAGGACGCGGTCGTCGTACGGCAGGGCGGCCGCACCGTGGCCACCCTGCGCGGAGGCGGGGACGCGTCGTCCCCCGACCCCCGGCTGCGCCCGCGCTGGCACGTCCGTTTCCAGGTCGCGGATCTGGAAGCGGTCACCGCGGCGGCGCGCGCGGCGGGCGGAGCGGCCGGACCGCCGGTGGACTCGCCCGCCGACGGAACCGAAGTGGTGATCAGGGACCCCGACGGCGGCATCTTCACGGTCTGCGCCCACCCGCCGGACGCCCCCTGAGGCCTGCCCGCCCCCGAAGGATCCTCAACAGGTACGGAACACGTACCCCGGCTCTCCGGCCGGCCGGACGTCGAGGTCCCGGCGCACCACCGACACCGTCGCCCCCACGGACGAACACGCCTTCGTGAAGTCGCTGTCGGTGTACTCGACGACGAACACCCTGTCGTCGTACGCGGAGGCGTAGTCGGCGCATTCGTCGTACCGGCCGCACTCCTCGGCGACGGCGAAATCGAACCCGATCTCCTCGCGCTGGTCCAGCAGATCGGTGGTGTTCTTCTGGCCGATCGCCAGCCCGGCGGTGTGCGCGCGGTCGGCCAGAAGCTTCGCGAACGCCGCGTTGTGCGCGCTGGTCAGCAGGCCGTCGGAGCGCTCGAAGGAGTCCAGGTTGTCCGGCTCCACCGCCTGGAAGCCGGATTCCGCGCAACCGTCGATCCAGTCCCCGACGATCTCCGCCAGCCGGGCGCGCTTGCCCGCGGTCGAGGTGTCGAGCAGTACCTCGTCCCAGGCCTCGTCACTGACCAACTCCCCGTCGCCGTCCCGCAGCAGCAGATCGGGGTGGTCCTTCTGCCACTGGTCCAGCGCGTCGGGCTGGGTCTGGAAGGCGTTGACGTAACAGACGTTGTACAGGCCCTCGGCCGGCCGGTCGCCGCGGTCCCGCGATACGGCCCCGACCCCGGCGGGCGGGGTGTACGCGCCGCCGATCTGGTAGTCGAAGCGCACATGCGCCGTGGGCGGCACGACCTCAGGCGCGGCCCCGGCCGTCGATCCCGTGGCGGAGGCGTGGGACAGGAGCAGCCCCGCTCCCGTCGCGACCGCGACCCCGCAGGCCAGAGCGGCGAGCGTGCTACGTCGGCGGAGGAACGGAGGGACGGCGTGCTGGGGCATACGTGACTCCCGTGGGTGGACTTCGGAACCTGCCCCCGCATCATGGACGACCGATCATGAGCGAATCGTGAGCGTCCGCACCGTGCCACGCCGGCGCTCCCGCCGCGACCCGGCGGGGGCGAGCCGCAGGACGAACTCCGCGCCGCCGCCGGGGCGGTCGCGGACCGTGAGGGTTCCCCGGTGGGCCTCCGCGACCCGCCGTACCAGCGAGAGACCGATGCCCGTTCCCCCGCCCGGCGAGCTGAACCGCTCCATCAGCTCCGGCAGCCGGGCCGGATCCACGCCCGGACCCCGGTCGGCGACCCACACCTCGGGACCGCGCACGGTCACCAGCAGATCGGCCCGGTCCGGCACGTCGGGCGTCCGGCCGTGCCGTACGGCGTTGTCCAGCAGGTTGCGCACGGCCACCCGCACCAGGCCCGCGTCGGCTTCGGCCACCGACTCCTCCAGCCGCAGCTCCAGGCGGTGGCCGTTCTCCGGCAGCTCCGCGCACACCTCCTCGACGAGCTGGTCCAGCCGCAGCGGCTCCGCCCGTACGCCGTCCACGTCGGCCTCCAACCGCCCCCGGGTCAGCAGGTTCTCCACGACGTCGGCCATCCGGTCCGCCGCCCGCCGGATCCGCGGCAGGTGGGCCTCCAGCCCACCCGGGGAGCCTGCGGCCACCTCCACCGATCCGCGCATCACCGCGACCGGGGTCCGCAACTCGTGCGCCGCGTCGGCCAGCAGCCGTTCCTGCTGTTCCAGCGCCTGCCAGGCCGGCCGCAGGCTCCGCCCGGAGAGCACATGCCCGGTCAGCGCGGCCAGCGCCGTCAGCGCACCGGCCCCGACGACGAGGGAGAGGACCAGACTGCGATGCCCGGCCGCGCCGCGCTCCGGATCCCCGACCGCGACGGCCGCGCCCGCCACCTCGTCGGTGGCGTCGTGGTAGAAGGGCACGGCCAGCAGATGCACGGGCTCTCCCGTGCGGTCGCGCGCCTCGGCCCGCACCGGCCCCTCCTCGTCCATCGCCGACCGGGTCACCGCCCGGACCACCCCGGCCGCTATGGCGAACTGCTCGGTACGGCCCCGGAACACGGTCACCGGCTCCCCGCCGGGCCGTCTCTCCAGCACCAGGATCTGCGGGGTGCCCGAGGTCGCCTCGTCGTCGTCGAGGCCGTCCAGCCGGATGCGGTCGTCCTCGTAGTAGACGAGCGAGGCCGCGACCGACGCCCGGCGGCGCATCTCGTCGTACTCGGCGTCCTGCCGCGCCCGGTCGTCGGTACGGATCACCAGCCAGGACAGGCAGGCCAGCCCGACGACGGTGATCAGCGTGTACGCGGCGGTCAGCCGCAGCCGCAGCCGGTGCAGCCGCCTCCGGGCCGGGGAGCGGTGCCGCCGTACGGGCCTCGCCATCAGGCCGGCCCCGGCCCCGGCTCCGCCGACAGCAGGAACCCCTGACCGCGCACGGTGTGCACGAGGCCGGGGGAGCCGAGCTTGCGCCGCAGGCCCGCGACGACGGCGTCCACCACGTTGGAGACCGGGTCGGCCATCTCGTCCCAGCAGTGCTCCAGCAGCCCGGTACGGGTGACGACGGCATCCCGGTGGACGAGGAGCTGCTGGAGCACGGCGTACTCCTTCGGGCTCAGCGACAGCAGCACGCCGCCACGCCGCACCTCGTGCCGTGCCACGTCCATGACCACGTCCGCACAGTCCAGGAAGGCGGGGAGGCGGGCCGGCGCCCGCCGGCTCAGCCCCCGGACCCGCAGCACCAGCTCGCGCATCGCGAACGGCTTGGCCAGGTAGTCGTCCGCCCCGCTCTCCAGTCCCCGCAGCCGCTCGGGCAGGGAGTCCAGGGCGGTGAGGCACAGCACGGGCACCGACCAGCCGGCCCGGCGCCTGGCCTCCAACGGGACGAGAGTGTCGCCGGAGGGCAGCATCCGGTCCAGCACCACACAGTCGTACGCGGTGACGTGCAGCAGTACGTCCGCCTCCGGCCAGTCCGCCGCGCAGTCCACGGCGAAGCCCCCGTCCCGCAGCCCGGACGCGATCACCTCCCGCAGGTCGTCGTCGTCCTCCACCAGCAGCACACGCACGGTGAGGACGCCTCCGATGTCGTTCCAGGGGGAGAGACCCGCCATCCTAAGGCGTCCAGGGAACCCGCCCCGAGGCGGCCGGTGAGGCTGTCAGACGGGGGAGGCCTCGATGATCCGGAAGATGTCGGGCGCGGGCAACGGCGTCACGCTCCGGAGGGCGAAGCCGGCCGCCGTGCACAGGGCGGCGAAGTCGTCCGCGGTCCGTTCCCGGCCTCCGACGTTGACGAGCATGTTGAGATCGCTGAGGTACACGCCCCCCGACGGGTCCGGCGGCACGGTGGCGGGCAGCACCGGTTCGACGATCAGCAGGGACCCGTGGGCGGGGATGACGTCCCGGATGTGCCGCAGGATCGCCGCGCACCTCTCGTCGTCCCAGTCGTGGATGATGCTCTTGAGCAGATAGAGGTCGCCGCCGGCCGGGGCCGAGGCGAAGAAGTCGCCGGTCTCCAGGGCCACACGCCCGGTCAGGCCCTCGTCGGCCAGCCGCCGGGGAGCCTGCGCGAGCCCCTCGGCCGTGTCGAACAGGACGCCCCGCAGCTTCGGGTGTGCGCGCAGGACCGAGGCCAGCAGCGTGCCGTCGCCGCCGCCGATGTCCACGAGGGTCTCGAAGCGCCCGAAGTCGTAGTGGTGCGGCACGTTCGCGGCGGTCAGCCGGGTGCCCTGGCTCATCGCCTCGTTGAACGCGGCGGACAGCTCGGGCTGTTCCTTGAGATGGCCGAAGAAGTCCGTCCCGAACACCGTGTCGAACGTGGTCTCTCCCGTACGGATGCTCTCGTCGAGCAGGTCCCAGCCCCGCAGCATGACCGGATCGGTGAACATCCGGGCCATGGCGACCATCGTGCCGGGCGTGTCGGTGCGCAGGGCGTCGCCCGCCGCGGTGGTCCGGAAGACGCCCGGTTCCGGCTCGGACAGCAGCTGGAGTCCGGCCAGGGCGCGCAGTAGACGCAGCGTCGATCGCGGGTGGGTGCCGAGGGACTCGGCGAGCCCGTCGGCGTCCAGCTCACCCGGTCCGATCCGGTCGAACACCCCCAACCGCACCGCGGTGCCCAGTGCTTGGGTGGCCATCTGGCCGAGCACGAGGCGGGCCACCGTCCCCCGTGCCTGCCAACTCGCCGTCGCATCCTGGCTGTTGTCGGAGTTCTGGTCATGACTGTCCGTCATATCCCGCCCCTTTCGTTTGAGTTAGGTAAACCTAACCTCCACCGGGTGGGGTGGCAATCACCCGTTGGTGCGGTCACCCGGGCGGAAGGGCCTCGCGCCGTCGAGCGCCTCGGCGGCCCCCGCGGCCACCGCCTCGGCCACGGTCGCCAGGGCCGGTGAGTCCAGCTTCCACTGCTGCCAGTACAACGGAATGTCGACGCTGCGGTTCGGTGCGTCGTCCGGAATGAGCCGTACCAGCCGGCCGTCGCCCAGCAAGGGCTCCGCCTGGACGTCGGGCACCATGCCCCAGCCCATGCCCGCCGCCACGGCGTTCACGAACCCCTCCGACGTGGGCACCAGATGGCGCCGGGCGCTCGCGCGGGGCCCGGGGCCGAGCCGGCGCAGGAAGGCGTCCTGGAGATCGTCGCGCCGGTCGAAACCGATCACCGGGGCGTCGCCGATCAGCTCCCGCAGCGCGGTGCCCTCCCGCCGCCCCAGCCACCGGTCCGCGAAACCGGGACTGGCCACCGGCAGATACCGCATCCGGCCCAGCCCGCGCACCGAGCAGCCCGTCACCGCCTCGGGCGACGACGTCACCGCCGCCATCACCAGCCCCTCCCGCAGCAGGGCGGCCGTATGGTCCTGATCTTCCCGGTGCAGCTCGTAACAGAGGCCCAGCTCCTCCGGCACCCGCCGCAGGGCGGGCAGGAACCAGGTCGCCAGGGAGTCGGAGTTCACCGCGATCGACAGGGGCGTCGGCTCGTCCGGCCCGGACATCCCGAGCGCTGTTCGCGCATCGCGCTCCAGCCGGGCCAGCTGGCGGGCGAAGCGCACCACCACCTCACCGGACTCGGTGGGCCGCACCGGCTTCGTGCGCATCAGCAGCACCCGGCCCGTGCGCTGCTCCAGTGCCTTCACGCGCTGGCTGACCGCTGACGGCGTCAGCCGCAGGACGTTGGCCGCCGCGTCGAACGTGCCTTCGTCGACCACGGCCAGCAGCGTCCGTACCTGATCGAGAGGAAGCTCGGACATCATGAAAGCTAATGATAGGTAAGAATCTTTAGCTGGACAGCATATTGTCCCGCTCCGTAGCGTCGGACGCATGACGAACGCCCTCACCACCGCGGCCGCCGGATTCGGCACCGGCCTCTCCCTCATCGTCGCCATCGGCGCCCAGAACGCCCTGGTACTGCGCCAGGGCGTGCGCCGCGACGGAGTGCTCGCGGTGGTCGGGATCTGCGCCCTGTCCGACGCGGTGCTCATCGCGCTGGGGGTCGCCGGGGTCGGCGCGGTCGTCGTCGCCTGGCCGTCGGCGCTGACGGCGGTGGGACTGCTCGGCGGCCTGTTCCTGATCGGCTACGGGCTCCTCGCCGCACGCCGCGTCCTGCGCCCCTCGGCCCTGCACGCGGGGGACGCCCCGGCCACATCGCGTCGGGGTGTCGTGCTGACCTGCCTGGCGATGACCTGGCTCAACCCGCACGTGTACCTCGACACCGTGTTCCTGCTCGGATCCGTCGCCGCCGACCGGGGCCCGTTGCGCTGGACCTTCGGCCTCGGCGCGATCCTGGCCAGCCTGTGCTGGTTCGTCGCGCTCGGGTACGGCGCCCGGCTGCTGAGCGGGGTCCTCGCGCGGCCCTCCGCCTGGCGGGTGCTGGACGGTCTGGTCGCCGTGACGATGATCGGCCTCGGCGCGAAACTGGCGCTGGACGCCTGAACGGCCGGCGCCCGCTCCGCGGGCGGGAACCGCACGCCGCCCTGTGCGCCGCCCCCGGCCGGTTCAGCCGACGGGATGCAGGAGGCTGAGGCGCTCGGCGCGCTCCGGCGTCAGATCGAGGGCGGTGAGGACGGAGGGCGTGGCGATACTGGGGAGTATGTGCTGCTGCAGCGTGATGTGGCGGCGCTGCAGGTCCCGGTAGTCGGTGAGAGTCTGGGAGACCGCCTGCGTACCCGTGAAGGCGGCCACGTACAGGTCCGCCGTCTCGGTGGGGTTGACGTGGGGGAGCAGTTCGCCCTGGAGTTTGGCCTGGGCCAGGAGGTGATGGGTGGCTTCCTGCCAGCGGATGAACGGACCGCTGCGGTCGAGGCCCTGGGCCGCCTGGTCCATGGAGAGCCGGACGCCCGCACGGGTGAGGAGACTGTTTTGCAGGCGGTGACTGAACAGCATCCCCAGGTCGATGAGTTGCTGGAGTTTGAGCGCCTGGTCCGGAATGGCCTGGGGCGGCTCCTGGGCGTCGAGAACACCCAGCGCGAGATCCTCCTTGGACGGGAAATGGAAATAGAGAGCTCCTTTGGTGACGCCGGAGCTTTTGAGTATTTCGGTGATCGTCGCGGCTTGGTAGCCATATTTCTCGAAGGCCTGCGCCGCTGCCATCAGGATGGTCCGGCGGGTGCGGATCGCCCGGTCCTGCTTGGCCATCCTGTCTCCTTTGCTGGGCGAAGGCCCGGGAAACGGCCGGGACGCTGTGGGGGGACGGCCCTGCCGGGGATAGAAAAAAAACCGCTTAGTCTGTATCTTATCAGCGCACGTGCATCGCAGGAACGGCTCGCCATCACATGACCCCTGGGGGGAGTTATGCCCGAAGCAGCAGTCTTGACCGATCCGGTGCCGGCTATCGATGCGGAGGCCGAGGTGGTGCATCCCGTGGGGATCGACATGGTGCACCGGACCAGGCCGGAGGACGCCTTTCCGCGTAACTGGGTGCGCCTGGCGCACGATCGGTTCTCGGTGGCGGCGGTCCTGCCGCACGACCATCCGTTCTTCGCCCCGGTGGGTGGCGACCGGCACGACCCGCTGCTGGTCGCGGAAGCGATGCGGCAGGCGGCCATGCTCTCCTTCCACGCCGGGTACGGCGTCCCGCTGGGCTACCACTTCCTGATGGCGGACCTGGACTACGTGTGCCACCTGGACCACCTGGGCGTCGGCGACGCCCCCACCGAGATCGACGTGGAGGTGTTCTGCTCCGACCTGAAGTGGCGGGGCGGACTGCCCGTTCAAGGCCGGGTGGGCTGGGCGGTGTACCGCGACGGGGAGCTGGCTGCGACGGGAACGGGCGCGACCCGCTTCACGAACCCCAAGGTGTACCGGCGGATGCGCGGCGAGGCCCCCACCGAGGGGATATCGATACCGGAGGCGACACCCGTCCCCGCCGCCCGGGCGGGCCGGAGCAGGGCCGAGGACGTGGTGCTGTCGGAGACCGGCCGGGACGCGCTGTGGGAACTGCGCGTGGACACCCGGCATCCGACGCTGTTCCAGCGCCCCAACGACCATGTCCCGGGCATGCTGCTGCTGGAGGCGGCCCGCCAGGCGGCCTGCCTGGCGGCGGGGCCCGGCGGAGTCGTTCCCGCGGAGGCGCGCACCCGCTTCCACCGGTACGCCGAGTTCGGCAGCCCGTGCTGGATCGGGGCGGTGGTCCTGCCGGGGACGGCCGAGGATACGGTGACGGTCCAGGTGACAGGCCATCAGGACGATGAACCGGTGTTCTCCACGGTCCTGTCCGGCCCGCGGGCCGACGGCTGAGAGGTTTGCTCGAGTGATTCTCGTGACGGGTGCGACCGGAGCGGTGGGCCGCGAGGTCGCCGGACAACTGGCGGCGGGCCCCGTGCGGATTCTCGCGCGCCGTCCCGAGCGGCTGACGGTACGGGGGGACGGGGTCGAGGTCGTCGAGGGGGAGTACGGGGACCGCCCCGCCCTCGACCGGGCCCTGCGGGACGTCACCTCGGTGTTCCTGGTGACGAACAGCCCCACGGAGCCCGACGACGAGCGGGTCGCCGCGGCGGCCGCCGCGGCGGGCGTGCGCCATCTGGTCAAGCTGTCCATGATGGCGGTGGAGGAGCCGGGCGCCGACGACTTCATCACCCGGCGTCAGCGGGAGAACGAACAGGCCGTCAGGGAGTCCGGGGTTCCGTGGACGTTCGTCCGCCCCAGGACGTTCATGTCCAACACGCGGTCCTGGGCGCCCGGCATCCGGTCGGCGGGAGTGGTGCGCGCCCTGTACGGCGACGCTCCGGTCGCGTGTGTCGACCCGCGCGACGTCGCGGCGGTGGCCGTCGCCGTTCTCACCGGTACGGGACACGAGGGCAGGGCGTACGCGGTGTCGGGCCCGGAAGCGATCACCGCGCGGGAGCAGACGGCCGAGCTCTCCCGGCTGCTGGGGCGGCCGTTGCGCTTCGAGGAACTGGGCGTGGACGCCGCGCGCACGGCCCTGCTGGCGAAGTACCCGCGGCCCGTCGCGGAGGCCTTTCTGGAGAGCGCCGAGCGGCAGCGGGCGGGCGCGAAGGCGGCCGTGGCGCCCACGGTCCGGGAACTGACGGGCCGTCCGGCGAGGCCGTTCCGTATCTGGGCGGCCGATCACGCCGACGTGTTCACGGGCGAGTAGGGTGCGGCAGCCCCTTACAGACCTCGGATAAGTGCGAAAGTATGCCTTTCTTCTTTTCCGGTCCGGCTCCGCCGCATTCTTCCGTTCCCTGGAAATGAAACCGGTAAGTTGGTTTGATAACTCCATGACGCCGTCCCACCGCTCCGGCGGGGAGCCCTCGACCGGAGCCGGCTCCCTTTCCGGTCCCGTATCCGGCCGCTTCTTCCCCGCGGGGAGGCTCCGGTGACCAAACAGGAGCGGGCCACCCGGACCCGCCAGGCGCTGATCCGCTCCGCCGCCACCGTCTTCGAGCAGCACGGCTACGCGCAGGCGCGGCTGACGCTGATCAGTTCCGGCGCGGGCGTCAGCACGGGCGCGCTGCACTTCCACTTCGAGAACAAGGCCGCGGTCGCGGAAGCGGTGGTGGCGGAGGCGTCCCGGGGACTGCGCGACATGTCCGGCGCGATCCGGCGCAGGACGGACAGCGCGCTGCAGGCACTGGTCGACAGCTCGCACGCTCTCGCCGAACGCCTGCGCGAGGACCCGGTGAGCCGGGCCGGATTCCGGCTGAGCTGCGACGGCGAGAGAGCCACCGCCCCGGACCTGAGGCTGGAGTGGCACCACCGGGTGCGGGAACTGCTGGACGAGGCGGCCGCCGCCGGAACGCTCGCCGAAGACGTCTCCCGCGAGGACGCGGCGGCCGCCACGGTCGCCGCGACGGCCGGGTTCGAGGTGCTCGGCCGGCACGATCCCGCGTGGCTGTCCCCGTACATGCTCACCGGCTTCTGGCGGTTGCTGCTGCCCCGGCTCGCCGCCGCGGAGACCCTGCCGCTCCTGAACCCGGCCGGCACGGGTGCGGCGGCCTCGACCCGGGTTCCCGCACGCGCGGCGTTCGCCGCCGGCGAGGCGGAGGAGACGGCGCAGGTGGCAGAGGTCGGCTGACCGAGAGGTCAGCCGACCGGACGTCCGACCCCGGTGCCGTCCGCCAGCTGCTCCACCAGCCTGCGGAAGCCGGGACACTCGGTGAAGTCCTTGGCCCGGCACTCCAGCGCGTGCTCGATGAGCGTCTTCGACGCCTCGATCTCCTGGATACGCCGGTCCAGCTCCGCGCGCTGCTCCAGCAGCAGCACGCGCCGCTCCGCCGCGTCCGTGGCGTCCAGCACGCCGCGCAGCTGGTCGAGGCTGAAGCCGGCGGCCTTGCCGCGGACGATCATCGCGACCCGCGCGATATGACGTGAGCTGTAGCGACGGCGGCCGTTCACCCGCTCCGCCGGGGACAGCAGGCCCGTCGCCTCCCAGTGGCGCAGCACATGCGTGCGCAGCGCGAAACGGTCGGCCAGCTCGCCGATGGTCATGGATGTCTCATCGGTACTTGACTTCATGTTGACATTAACTTGCAGAGTTGGTCCCAGGTCAAGGGGACGCTCCCCGTCCCCGCCGAGGCAGGAGGAATCATGCTCGATGTGATCATCGTCGGCGGCGGACCCGCCGGAATGTCCGCCGCGCTGACCCTGGGACGAGCCCACCGCACGGTGCTGCTCATCGACAGCGGAGAGGGCCGGAACGCACCCGCGGACGCCGTGCACAACTTCATCACCCACGACGGCACGCCACCGCAGACCCTGCGCGACCTCGGTCACGAGAACCTGCGGCACTATCCGACGGTCCGGACCGCCGCCACCACCGTGGACTCGGTCCGCCGCCTCGCCGACGACCACTTCGAGGTCGCCCTGGCCGACGGCGAGCTCGTCGAATCACGCCGGCTGCTGCTCGCCACCGGCCTCCGCGACGAACTCCCCGACCTCCAGGGCGTGGACGCGCTGTGGGGCAAGAGCGCCTTCCACTGCCCCTACTGCCACGGCTTCGAGGCCAGCGGCAGCCGCATCGCCGTCCTCGGCGCCGCGCCGGACCGGGTCAGGCTGGCACTCCACCTCAGCCGCTTCACCGACGACATAGCCCTGTGCACCGGCGGAGCCTCGCTCGAACCCGTCATGCAGAGCGTCCTCGAGGCCAACGGCGTCGCCGTGCACTGCGCCCCGCTCGCCCGGCTGGAGCACGAGGACACCCGGCTGCGCCGGATCGTCTTCGACGACGGCTCCTCGATCGGGAGGGACGCCGTCTTCATCAAGACGACCCTCCACCAGCGGGCCGACTTCGCCGAGCGGCTCGGCTGCGACGACTTCCCCGACGGCTGCGTCGAGGTGAACGAGTTCGCGCAGACCAGCGTCGCCGGCGTCTACGCCGCCGGCGACATGGCCCGGCGCGCCACCGTGCCGATACCCCTGGCCGCCGTCGTGGCCGCCGCCAGCGGAACCGTCGCCGGGAGCGTCATCGACCAGGACCTCGTCGGCGTCGACTTCAAACTTCCCAACCCGTTTGCGTCCGGGAGGGCGTGACTCACCATGTCCGAAGGCACCACTGCCGAAACACCCGCCCACCGTCCGGGCGGCGCCGGCTCCGAGACACCGTCCCACCGCAGCAACGTCCCGCTGGCCTCGGCCGGACTCGTGCTCGGAATGCTGCTCTCCGTACTCGACCAGACCGTCGTCGCCATCGCCCTGCCGGACATCGCCTCCGACATCGGCGGAGCGAGCTCCTCCGGCTGGGTCGTCACCGCGTATGTACTCGCCTCGACCGCGACCGGGACGCTCTACGGCCGGCTGAGCGACCGCTACGGACGGCGCGGCGTCTTCGTCGTCGCCGTCGTCCTCTTCGTCGTCGCCTCGCTGCTGTGCGGCATGGCCCAGTCCATGCCGCAGCTCATCGCCGCACGGGTGCTCCAGGGCATCGGTGCCGGAGCGCTCTTCGTCATCCCGACCGTCACACTCTCCGAGCTCTACCCGACGCATCTGCGCGGCAGGGTGCAGGGCCTCACCGGCGGCGTCTTCGCCCTCGCGAGCCTCGGCGGCCCGCTGGTGGGCGGCGCGATCACGGACGGCTTCGGATGGCGGTGGATCTTCTACATCAACGTTCCGCTGGGCATCCTGTCCATCCTTCTGTGCATGTTCGCGCTGCGGGTGCCGAAGCCGGTCGCCGGGGGCAAGGTCGACCTGGCCGGCTCCGCGCTGCTCATCGGCGGCGTGGTCAGCCTGCTCCTGATCACCCAGTGGGGCGGCCGCGACCACGCTTGGGCCTCCGGCACGATCCTCGGCCTGATCGCGGCCTGCCTCGCTCTGTTCGCGCTCTTCGTGTGGTGGGAGGGCCGGGCCGAGAATCCGCTGCTGCCGATGAGGCTGTTCACCAACCCCTCACTGCGGCTCGTCCTGCCCGCCACGCTCATCCTCGGCATGCTGCTCTACGGGTCCGTGGTGTACATGCCGACCTTCCTCCAGGCGGCGTACGGCATGAGCGCCACCGAAGCCGGCCTCGCGCTCAACCCGTACTTCATCCCCTTCCTCGTCGTCTCCGCCGTCACCGGCGGAAAGGCGGGCGCCAGCGGCCGGTTCAAGCCCTATCTCCTGACCGGCGCCGTGGTGCTCGGCATCGCGTTCCTGGGGCTCGGCCTGCTCGACATCGACAGCCCGTACCTCCTGGTCGCCGTGGCCATGGCCGTCCTCGGCATCGGGTTCGGTCTGCTGATGCAGAACCTCGTGGTGGTCTCCCAGAACGCCGCCGCACCGCCCGACCTGGCCGCCACCACCGCCGCCAACCTCTCCATCCGCGGCCTGGGCATGGCGATCGGCGTCGCACTCTTCGGCAGCCTGCTCAGCCGTGAGATCGGCGCCGGACCGGTGACCCCCGAGGCCACCGCGGCGGCCATCCCGGACGTCTTCGTCTGGGGCGCGCCGCTGGCCCTGGTGCTCGCGCTGCTCATCGGCCTGCTGCCGCGTCAGCAGGCGCCGCAGCCGAGCACCGACGGCGGGACCGAGGACCACGACCCGGCCGGCACAGCGACCCGACCCGGCGCCGCCTGAACAACCCGGCCACCGGCGGACGAGAGGCCACGCGTCCTCTCGTCCGCCGCTCCTCCACACCGAAAGCCATGCTGATGCGTATCCTCCTCAACGCCGCCCACCGGGGCCTCCACCGCCTCGCCGGACAGCGCCACGACCACCGATCCCACGAGGCCGACCCCGGAGGGATGGGCATCAGCGGAGAGGCGTACGACCGGCTCTCCGGAAGGCTGCTCAGCGGCATCTACCGCCGGGCCGCCGACGACGTCTGCCGGGCCCCGCAAGGAGCGCTCGTCCTCGACATCGGCACCGGCCCCGGCCGGCTCCTCCTCGACATCGCCCGCAGACGGCCCGACCTCCGTCCGCACGGCGTCGACGTCTCGGCCTCCATGACCGAGCGGGCCCGGCACAACATGCGGGAACACGGCTACGGAGACCGCGTCACCATCCACCTCGCCGAGGCCGGCGCGCTACCGCTCCCCGACGCCAGCGCCGACGCCGTCGTCTCCACCCTGAGCATGCACCACTGGGCCGATGTGCCCGAGGCCGTCACCGAAATGGCGCGGGTCCTGCGCCCCGGCGGCCGAATCGTCATCTACGACTTCCGCGCGACGTCCGACGAGCCGCTCAACCGGACCGTCGCGGCCCGCCCGGAGTTCGCCGGTCGCACCGTCCGGCGCACCCTCGTCACCGGCACACCCTGGATCCCTCTCCCACTGTTCGCCCGCATGACGGTCGAACGCGCCTGAGCGGAAGCCCTCCGACGCCACCCGGCGATTCCGGCCGGAAACCCCGTCTTCACCGCTCGTCGGCCGGACCCCGCACCACGCCGCTGATCACATCCGCCCGGCCCGCGTCGGCTCCCCAGCTCGCCAGCAGACGCAGGGCCTGGGCCGACTCCGAGCCCGGCTCCGCGTGGTAGGTCACCAGATGCTGCTCCTCGTCGTCCGGGAGGTTCAGCGTCTCGTACGACAGGGTCAGGTCACCGGCGAGCGGATGCCGCAGCAGCTTGACGCCGTGGCCCTTCTCCTTGACGTTGTGCGTGGCCCACAGCTGCCTGAACTCGTCGCTCTTGACCGAGAGTTCGCCCACCAGCGCCGACAGCTCCGGGTCGTCGGGGTGGCAGCCCGCGTACAGCCGCAGATAGCTGACCATGTCCGAGGCCTTCGCGTCCCACTTCACGAACAGGTCCCGGTAGCCGGGGGAGAGGAACACGAGCCGCGCCCAGTTGCGCTCGGCCGGCGGCAGCGCGCCCCAGTCGCCGAACACCGCGGCCGCCATCGGATTCCACGCGAGGATGTCGGAGCGGGCCCCGGTCACGTACGCGGGGATGCCGTCCATGCTGTCGAGGAGATACAACAGCCCGGTCCGCACCCGCTGCACCCTGGCCGGCCGGCGCTTCTTCTTGTGTCGCGCGGGACTGGCCAGGTGGGTGAGATGCGCGTGCTCGGCGTCGGTGAGCCGCAGCGCCCGCGCGATCGCGTCGAGCACCTCGGCCGACACATTGCGCCCGTTGCCCTGCTCCAGGCGCGTGTAGTACGCCACGGACACCCCGGCCAGCTGTGCCAGCTCCTCCCGGCGCAGACCGGGCACCCGACGGGCCCGGCCGAATTCCGGCAGCCCCACGTCCTGCGGCTGGAGCTTGGCCCTCCGGGTGCGCAGGAACTCGCTGAGCTCGGCCCGCCGGTCCAGCGGCTCGGGGGCGGCGGCCTCTGGCTGATCATCCATGCTTTCCATTATTCCTGTGTTCCGCGGTCGTACGCACCGGAGCCTGTCCCCGTCAGTAGTAGGACCGCTGGACGTAGGCAAAGCGGTGACCTGGGTAAACATCCGTCGCGGCGTGATGCTGGGAGACGTTCCTACCGCATCACCAGAGGAGAACCTCCGGCATGACCACCGTTGCCGCCTACGCCGCTCCCCGTGCCAAGGCCCCGCTGGAGCGCACCACGATCGAGCGTCGCCCGGTGGGCGAGTTCGACATCCTGATCGACATCAAGTTCGCCGGAATCTGCCACTCCGACATCCACCAGGCCCGTGACGGCTGGGGCGAGGGCATCTTCCCGATGGTGCCCGGCCACGAGATCGCCGGGATCGTCGCCGAGACCGGCTCCGGTGTCACCCGGTTCCGGGTCGGCGACCGCGTCGGCGTCGGCTGCATGGTCGACTCCTGCGGACAGTGCGACGCCTGCCGCACGGGCCGCGAACAGCACTGCGCCGAGGGGAACACCCAGACGTACAACGCTCTCGACCGCAGTGGCGAGCCCACCCACGGCGGCTACTCGACGCACATCGTCGTGACCGAGGCGTTCGCCGTCTCCATCCCCGAGGGCATCGCCCTCGACGAGGCCGCGCCGCTCCTGTGCGCGGGCATCACCACGTACTCCCCGCTCAAGCGCTGGGGCGCGGGCCCCGGCAAGAAGGTCGCCGTCGTCGGCCTCGGCGGTCTCGGCCACATGGCCGTCAAGATCGCGCACGCGCTCGGCGCCGAGGTCACGGTGCTCTCCCAGTCGCTGCGCAAGAAGGACGACGGGCTCAAGCTGGGCGCCGACCACTACTACGCGACCAGCGACCCCAGGACCTTCGAGGAGCTGGCCGGCACCTTCGACGTCATCCTCTCCACGGTCTCGGCCCCGCTGGACTTCGGCGCCTACCTCGGACTGCTGCGCACGGACGGCACCCTGGTCAACGTGGGTGCCCCCGAGGAGCCGATCTCGCTGAACCTCTTCTCCCTGATCCTGGGCAACAAGTCGATCGCGGGCTCGGCGATCGGCGGGATCAAGGAGACCCAGGAGATGCTGGACTTCTGCGCCGTGCACGGGCTCGGCGCCGAGATCGAGGTGATCGGCGCGAGCCAGGTCAACGAGGCGTACGAGCGGGTTCTCGCGAGCGACGTCCGCTACCGCTTCGTCATCGACACGGCCACCATCTGAGCCCTCGCCCGCCCGGAGATCCCCTCCGCGCACGCCTGTGCCCACCGGTTCGCGCGACCCGGTGGGCACAGGCATGTCCGACGAACTCCTCCCGGAGCCGCCCCCGACGGGACGGTGCGGGAGGCTACGACGGGACGGGTGAACCGCCGGGCAGATCCTCGGGCTCGGCCCCGGACTCCGGCTCCCGCGGCTCCTCCAGGAGCTGCTCGCGCAGGTAGTTCCAGGCCACCGCGAGCAGCGCGGCCACCGGCACGGCGAGCAGGCTGCCCACCACACCGGCCAGGCTGCCGCCCAGCGTCACCGCGAGCAGGATCGTCGCCGCGTGCAGACCCAGCCCGCGGCCCTGGATCATGGGCTGGAACACATTGCCCTCCAACTGCTGCACCACGACGATGATCCCCAGCACGATCAGGGCGTCCATCGGCCCGTTCGAGACCAACGCGATGACCACCGCCACGAATCCGGCGAACAGCGCCCCCACGATCGGCACGAACGCGGAGACGAAGGTCAGCACGGCCAGCGGCAGAACCAGCGGCACGTCCAGGATCCACAGGCCGATCCCGATGAAGACCGCGTCCAGCAGACCGACGAACGCCTGGGACCGTACGAACGCGCCCAGGGTGTCCCAACTGCGGGCGGCCACCTCGGGGATGTCGGTGGCGAGCCTGCCGGGAAGCTGACGGGTCAGCCACGGCAGGAACCGCGGGCCGTCCTTGAGGAAGAAGAACATCAGGAAGATCGCCAGAACCGCGGTGACGAGCCCGTTGACCACGGTGCTCACTCCGGTGACGGCGGTGGTGACCACACTGCCGACGCTGTCCTGGAGCTTGGCGGTCGCGGTGTCGAGGGCACCGGTGATCTGGTCGTCGCCGATGTTCAGCGGCGGACCGGCCGCCCACGCGCGGAGCTTGTCGATGCCCTCGACCACCCGGTCGGCCAGTTGCCCGGACTGGTCCGCCACCGGCACCGCGATCAGGGCCACGATGCCCGCCCCCACGAGCAGGGCGAACACCGTCACCGCCGACGCGGCGAGCGCGGGCCGCCAGCCGTGCCGGCGCAGGAAACGGGCGAGCGGCCAGGTCAGCGTCGTGAGGAACAGACCGACTATCAGCGGCCATACGACCGACCACATCCGGCCCAGCACCCACAGCGAGACCGCCGCCGCCACGAGGACCAGCAGCAGCTCAGCGGAGACCCGTGCCGACGTGCGGAGAGCGGCCGCGGTCTTTGTCGAACTCAATGGCGAAGACATGGCGTCACCCTATGGGTTCGATCACCGTGTCCCGGCCACCCCCGGGGCCCGCCGAAGCCGACCGCGACGAGGGCGGCCCGCCGGTCCCGTCACCGCAACGCCGGGGGCAGTTCCTCCCGGTGGACGATGCCGAGGCGCTGCGTGGCACGGGTGAGCGCCACATACAGATCGCTCGTGCCGAACCGGGCGGGTTCCACCACCAGCACATGGTCGAACTCGAGCCCCTTGGCCTGGCGCGGATCCAGCAGCACCACCGGGTGCGTGAGATCGGGTGCCTCGCCTGCCACGACGCCGTCCAGCGGTGCGGCGATCTCCGCGTGCAGCGCACGCGGCGCGATCACCGCGAGCCGCCCCTCCCGGGGCGTCAGCTCCACGACGGCCTCGGCCACCGCGCCCGCCAGATCCCCCTCGGCCTCCCGCTTCCACGGCTTCTCACCGGTCGACCGCACCGAGACGGGGGCGGTGAACGACGGGTCCTTCTCCCGCAGGACCCCGGCGGCCAGCTCCATGATCTCCGCGGGCGTACGGTAGTTGACCTCCAGCGTGACGTGCTCGAAGCGGTCCCCGACGTACGGCCCCAGAATCTTCTCCCAGGACCCGACGCCCGCCTCCTCGGAGGTCTGCGCCGGGTCGCCGACCAGGGTCAGCGAGCGGGTCGGCGCCCGGCGCATCAACAGCCGCCACGCCATCGGCGAGAGCTCCTGCGCCTCGTCGACGATGATGTGCCCGAACGCCCAGGTGCGGTCGGCGGCGGCCCGCTCGGCGGCGGTCCGGTGATCGGCCTCCTCGTGCCGCTCGGCCATCCGCTCGGCGTCGATGATGTCGTGGGCGGCGAGGACCTCGGACTCCTCGTCCTCGAACTCGTAACTCTCCGAGCCCCGCGACAGCTCCAGCACGCCCTGCGCGTAGCCGACCCGCTCCTGACGGGCCGCCTCGGCCGCCGCCCTCTCCGCGCTGTCGTCGACGCCGAGCAGCTCGGCGGCCTCGTCGAGCAGCGGTACGTCGGCGGGGGTCCACGCCCCGGCGCCGGACGGCCGGCGGATCGCTTCGGCGTCCTCCTCCGGTACGTACACCGGATCGGCCAGATAGTCCGCGAGGAAGGCCTCGGGGGTCAGCGGCGGCCACAGCTCGTCCACCGCCGCGTGCACCTCCTTGCTCAGCGCGACGTCCCGGCCCAGCAGGGCCATGTCGTCGGGGCCGAGGAAGTTGGGCCCGCCGTAGGGGTCCGCGCCGATGCGCTCGACGAGCTGCGCGGTGAGCGCGTCGATCACCCGGAAGACGAAGTGGGGGCGGGCGAGATTGTGCGGCAGACGGGTGTCGCGGGCCGCCTGCCGGGCCTCGTAGGCGATCTCCCAGTCCAGGATCAGATCCCCGCCGTCCTCGTGCGGGATCACCATCGCCGCCCCGGGCTCCGGCAGCCGCTGCCGGTCGCGTACGGCCAGGGCGAGGGCCTCGGCCATCGGCTCGCCGCCCTTGACGGTGGCGGCGCGCGGGGTGTCCGTACCGGTGGCGTGCACCCCGGGGAACAGCTCGGCCTGCGTGGCGAGCAGCACCCCGGTCTCGCCGAGCGCGGGCAGCACCTCCGCGATGTAGCGCAGGAACGCCGGGTTGGGGCCCACGATGAGCACGGCGCGCTTGGCGAGGAGCTCGCGGTGCTCGTACAGCAGGAAGGCGGCCCGGTGCAGCGCGACGGCCGTCTTGCCGGTGCCGGGGCCGCCCTCGACGACGAGGACGCCGCGGTGCGGGGCCCGGATGATGCCGTCCTGCTCGGCCTGGATGGTCCGCACGATGTCGCCCATGCGCCCGGTGCGCGCGGAATTGAGCGCCGCGAGCAGCACGGCGTCACCGTTCGGGTCCTCGAATCCGGTGCGGTCGCGGTCCCCGAGATCCAGGATCTCGTCATGGAGCTCGGTGACCGTGCGGCCCTCGGTGGTGATGTGCCGGCGCCGGCGCAGCCCCATCGGCGTGTGCCCCGTGGCGAGATAGAAAGGACGCGCCACCGGCGCACGCCAGTCGATCAGAACAGGAGTGTGCTCGGTGTTGTCCTCACGGATACCGATACGGCCGATATGGTGCGCGAGCCCGTCGGAGCGGTCGATGCGGCCGAAACACAAGGAGCCGTCCACCGCGTTGAGCGCGGCGAGCAGACCCGAGCGCTCCGCCACCAGGATGTCGCGCTCCAGCCGCGCCTGCTGGCCCGTCCCGACCGGCGTCAGCGCGTGCTCGACACCGTCGGCCGCGACTCCGCGCAGGGCGTCGACCCGGGCATGGAGCCGATCGATGAATTCCTGCTCTTCCCGCAATTCGTCGCTTTCCCGGTTTGACAAAACGGCTCCCCGCCAGTTATATTCGTAATCATAAGGCCCCCGAGCGGGGCCTTTCTGCATGTGCGCAGAAGAATCGAATATACGCGGGACAATCCCCGGACCGCAATTACGGTCCGGGGATTTTTCGCGCCCGGCGGACGGCCGACAGGCTGACCCCGCCCGGCTCCGGTAGCGTGGGCCGGGCGACGCGCCGAGCGCGGTCGCCCCTCCACCGGTGACCGTTCCCGGCCCCTCCACCGGTGACCGTTCCCGTCGTATCTCCCGCTGCGCGTCGCCGCGTCCCAGTTGACCGGAGAGTCACCGGAGAGAGCCATGAGCACACGTTTCGAAGCCACGGTCGACATCGACCGGCCCATCGAAGAGGTCTTCGCCTACCTCGCGGACGGCTCGCACGACCCCGAGTTCAGCCCGAGGGTGCAGCGCATCGAGAAATCACCGGACGGGCCGACCCACGTCGGCACCGTTTTCCACAGCACGGTCAAGGACGCGGGCATGACGACCCGGCGCGACTTCGAGATCAGCGAACTCTCCGCCCCGACCCGTATCCGCTGGCACGAGCAGTCCAAGAACCTCATCACCGCGGCCGAGGGCGGCTACGACCTCGAGCGCACGCCGGACGGCGGCACGCAGGTGAGGCTCTTCAACGTCCTGGAGGGCCACGGGGTCGGCAAGTTGCTGGTCGGCTTCGCGGGAAGCGCGGCACGCAAGGACGCGCCGGCGTTCGGACGGCGCATCAAGGAAGCCGTCGAGGCACCCTGAGCGATGGGGCCGGTCCGACAGCCGGTCAGTCCGGCAGAGGCACGCGGATCACGGGGTCGAAGGGGTGCTTGTTGAACCCGCTGCGCACATTGCGGCAACTCGGCGCCTGGCACATGAAGAACTCGTCGACGCTCCGCCGGCCCGTCCGGCCCCGGAGCCAGGTCTTCTCGGCGGCGGTGAGGGAGCGGTGCCGCTCGTCGGCATCACACGTGTAGCAGTACATGGCGCGGGCCGGCACGGGACCTCCTGAAGCGGGCGAACACGCAGAAGGCGAAGCATATGGGGGTGCGTCGGGCAGGGGCAGGCTCCGGCACGCCCGATCTTCGTGGGTTTCGGCGTGGGGGCGGGTCCTAGTACTCCAGTCTGGTTTCGTGGCCTATCCAGTAGGTTCGTCGAGAGACCGCCGTTGGTAGTGGCTGCGCCGGGCTGTTGCCTGGTGGCGTCTGCGCCAGATGGACCAGTGCAGCAGCCTGGCTGCGGTCGCGGCTGGCGGGGCGAAGACCGCGGTGAGCGGATGGCGGATTTCGGGGACGGTCAGGGAGATCGGGTCGCTGTCCTGAGTCGGGAAGTTCCGGTCGGCGGGTCGGCCGGGGGCCGCGTCGGCGGCGACGGCGGTCAGGAAGGCCAGGGCGAGCATGGCGAGGGTGATGTGCCGGTGCCACGATGTCCAGTGCCTGACCTGATAGTGGTCGAGGCCGACATGGCTCTTGGCGGCCTGAAAGCACTCCTCGATGCTCCAGCGGACACCGGCGACGCGGACGAGTTCGGCCAGTGTCGCGGTGGTGGGTGACCGGCACAGGTGGAAGGCGAGTTCGCCGGTGGTCCGGTTGCGGCGGATCAGCAGGTGGCGGTGGCTTCCGGTGCCGATGTGGATCCAGGCCCAGTCGTAGTGGCGGTAGCCTTTCGCGCCTCTTCCGGCGCTGTGTCGTTGCCAGGCCGTGGCGGGCAGGCGCCCGGCGACGGTGTCCGCGCGGACTGTGGTGCGCCCGTGGTTGATCCTCACCAGGGCCGAACAGGCGACGGCCAGCACGTAGCCGGCGCCGCGTGCTTCCAGGACAGTCCGCAGGTGGGGGTCCTGGCCGTAAGCTTCGTCGCCGGTCACCCGTGAGGCGGCGATCCCGGCGTCCAGCGCGGCGGTGATCATCTCCCCGGCCAGACGGGGCTTGGTCGCGAGCTCCACCTCTCGGGTATTCCTGCCTCACGGCGGCGCTCGGGATCGGTGCTCCAGGAACGCTCGGGCAGGTAGAGCCGGCGGTCGATCAGGGCCCGGCCCCGGCTGGTGGCCAGGGCGAGGAACACGCCGACCTGGGCGTTTTCGATGCGTCCGGCGGTGCCCGTGTACTGCCTCTGCACTCCCGCCGAGGACCGGCCCTTCTTCAGGAAACCGGTCTCGTCGACGACGAGAACAGCATTGTCGGTGCCGAGGTGTTCGGCGGCGTAGGAACGCAGGTCGTCGCGGACCGCATCGGCGTCCCATCGGACATACCTCAGCAGACGCTGCAGGGGCCCCGGCCGCTTATGCCCCGCTCGTTCGGCCACCTGCCAGCAGTTCTTCCGTTCGACGCCCGCCATGAGCCCGAGCAGGTAGGAACGGGCCGCCGCCCGGGGCTCAACGCGCCCGAACCTGCCCGCGATCCGGGCCATGACCTGGTCGAACATCGCCCGCCATCAATCAGGGTCTACGCTATGGCCTGCGGCCACCGCACGATCTTCAGGAGTCCACACAACCCTTGATCATCTCGCGGCGGCCGCCAGCGTCAGGCGCTGCCGTACTGGCCGTCGTCGCCTGGGCCATGGCGAGACTGCACACCGGAGTACTAATCCGCTTGCAGCACGAAGAACAGGAAACACAGGAAGCGCGGTTCGGCCGCGATGGCCTCGGGGAACAGCTCGCGGGCGGCGGGATCAGGCTCCGGCTCGCTGATGACCGTAATCCGGAAACCGGCCCCGGTGAAAGCCTCGATCATCGCGTGCAGCGGCCTGTTCCAGCGACTCACCAGGGTGGTCTGGCCGCCCATGCTCCATTCTACGGTCCATTTGGTGGTGTCGAAGTAGTCGCACTCGGCCTCGCGACCGGCCTCGCGGTGAATGAGGTTTACGGCAAAGGGATGGTCGACAGACGCAATCAGCCGACCGCCGGGCCTGAGTACGCGTCGCAGTTCGGCCAGCGCTGGCCCCCAGTCCTCCAGGTAGTGCAGCACCAGGGACGCCATTACATCGTCGAACGTGTCATCAGGGTAGGGAAGCGGGCTGCCCAGGTCCGCCACCTGCAGATCCGCACCGTCGCCGAGCCGCTGCCGGGCAAGCCCCAGCATCCCGGCGCTCGAATCGAAGCCACTCACCATGGCGCCACGGTCGCGCAGCGCGGCAAACAAGGCCCCCGAGCCACAGCCGGCGTCGAGGATCCGCCGGCCAGCCACGTCTCCAGCGAGGGCCAGCATCGCGGGACGCTCATAGTAGGCATTGACCAGGTTGGTTTCGTTCGCGGCCGTGTACGCCTCGGCGAAGCTGTTGTAGTCGTTGGTCTTCGACGGATCCACACATACCGAGGATGGTGAAACCAGCCTGGTGGAAAACGGGTGCTCTTGGTGCTCGCTTGAGGTCATGGTGCGGGAGACGTGTGCTCCAGTAGTTCGGTTCCTGGCCCGACCATCCATATGTGTGCTCACCGAGCCGCCTACAACTGCGGCTCGACTCAACCGGCTTCCTGCAGGTCTGGGCGCAGTCGACCCGCACGTGATCACGAAACCGCACTGGAGCACTAGGCGCCGGCGGGGTTCAACCAGGTGCTGATCCTGCCCAGCGCGCCGGGCCCGTAGTCGGAGGTGACGTCGGCGGCGAGGTCGGCGACGGTGATCGAGCGGAGGGCCTCGCGCCAGGCGGCCTCGGCCCGGCCCATGGCGCGGCTGATGGCACAGGGTGCGGTGCAGGCCTCCGGGGGAGTGGCCATCGGGCCGCGCTGCCGGATCTCGGTGCAGACGAACGCGGGCCCCGGGCCGTCGACCGCCTCGACGACGTCGAGAACGGTGATGAGCGCGGGGGAGCGGGTGAGGACGTAACCGCCCGCCTTGCCCTGGACCGACTGGACGAGTCCGGCCCGCGACAGGGCCTGCAACTGCTTGGCGAGATAGCTGGGCGAGACGTCGTGCAGCTCCGCCAGGCGCGCGGCCGGCGCGGGTTCTTCCGTCGAGGTCAGCACGACGCAGCAGTGCAGTGCCCACTCGACGCCACCAGACATTTTCACTTCTTCACTCTAATCCACGGCCCCCGGATACCCGGACAGTGAATGTCCGAGTAGAATCTCGGACAAGAGATGTCCGCGTTCGGTGTGCGGGTGGCGGCGAAGCCCCCGGAAGCCGGACGGGACGCGTCATCGAGGAAGGGCAAGGCCATGCACATTGCCGTCATCGGCGGAACCGGACTGATCGGATCCCAGGTGGTGCGGGATCTCGACGCGGCCGGTCACCGCGCGGTACCCCACTCCCAGTCCACCGGCGTGGACGTGATCACCGGCGAAGGCCTGGAGGCCGCCCTCGCCGGCGCGGACGTGGTCGTCAACCTGACCAACTCACCGACGTTCGACGACGCCTCGCCGGCGTTCTTCCGGACCTCGATGGACCACCTCGTCGCCGCCGCCGGCAAGGCGGACGTCGGCCACTTCGTCGTCCTGTCGATCGTCGGGGTCGACCAGGTGCCGGAGCTGGACTACTACCGGGCCAAGACGCTCCAGGAGGAGATCCTCAAGGCCGGCCCCGTGCCCTACTCCATCGTTCGCGCCACGCAGTTCATGGAGTTCATGGACGCCGTCCTCTCCTGGACCGCCGACGAGGACACCGTCCGCCTCCCGCGCACCCGGATCCAGCCGGTCGCCGCCGCGGACGTCGCCGCCACCGTCGCCGAGGTCGCGGTCGGCGAGCCGCTCCGGGGCACCGTCGACCTCGCCGGGCCCGACGCCTACCCGCTGGACGAACTGGGCGCCGTCACACTCCGCGCCAAGGGCGACAGCCGCTCGGTGACCACCGACGACACCGCCGGGATGTTCGCCGCCGTCAACGGCGACGTCCTCACCCCGAAGAACGGCGCCCGTATCGCCCCCACCCGCTACGCCGACTGGCTGGCGCGGAACGCCTGACCCGCGCCGCCCGGCGGCTCCCCCTCCCCGGACATGGGAGCCGCCGGGCGCGCGCACCGCAGCGGCTCCCCACGTCCGGAGAGCCGCTGCGGCCGGGCACGCCCGGAGCCTCAGCCGGACAGGGCGAACGCCTGGGCGGAGGATCCGGAGCAGGGCTGCTGCGAGAGCCCGGCCCCATCGGCCGTCGAGGAGCCGTCGACGGCGAGGCACTTTCCGCTGTGGCGGGCGACGAAGCGGTACTGCCCGCCGCCGGCCAGGGCCTCCGGCCGCCACTGCTGGTTGACGCCGCCCTCGTACGACCACAGGTGCACCCTGGTGCCGTCCGCGGTCGCCCCGGGACCGCCGTCGACGTCCCAGGCCTTCGCGTTGTGCCGGTTCACCACCTGGTAGTGGCCGCCGTCGGTCGGCCTGAACTGCCAGCCCTGGTTGGCCCCGGCCCCGCACGTCCACTGCTGCAGCGCGGTGCCGTTCTCCGTACCCCAGTCGGCCGCGTCGAGGCAGGCCCCGCTGTTGGCGTTCCGCACCTGGTACCACGCGGCGGGGTCGATGGAGCCCGCGGGCGGATCCGTCGTTCCGCCGTTCCCGTCCCACGTGAAGGTGGCGACGGCCCCGGCGGGCAGGGTGTACGCGAGCGACCTGCCGTTGTCCGTCAGGGAGAACCGCTGCGCTCCGGAAGCCGTGTTGACGACGACGGCCGCGCGGCTGCCGTCGCTGTTCTGGAAGGCGACGTTCTGCACCCCTCCCGCGCCCTGGCTGGTGGAACCGATCCGGACCGCGCCCGCCCGGACGAACTTGGAGACATGGCCCAGGACGTAGAACTCGGCGTTGCGGGTCACCTGGCCGCCGTTGATCTCGACGATGCCGTTGCAGCGGTTGGTGCAGTGCCCCTGTTGGGGGCCGCCGTTCTGATCGAGGGCGAGGTTCCAGTTGATGACCGTCTCACCGCCGTTGCGCATGTTCTGCACGACGAGGTTCTCGGCGTGCCACCTCAGCGTGTCGCCGAACGTCGTCGCCGGGTTCTCGCTGTCGGTGCCGGAGCACTCCGTGAAGAAGACCCGCTTCCCGGCGTCGGCGATCTGCTTCTGCGCCGCGGGCGCACCGCCGTAGCAGTGGAACGCGGCTCCGATGATCCGCTGGATGCCGCCCGTCCGCGCGAAGACGTCGAGCGGGTAGTTCGGGTGGTCCCAGTTGTGGTCGTAGGCCAGGATGCTGGTCGGCAGGCCCGCCGCGGTGAGCGCCTGGTCCAGCACCCGCAGGAAGTCCGCCTGCTGGGCCGAGGTCATGCTCATGGACGGGTAACTCGTCGCGAACTCCGGCTCGTTCTGCGCCGTGAGGTCGGTGAGGGTGATGCCCTCCTGCTCGTACGCCTTGATCGCCTTGACCAGGTAGTCGGCGTACGTCTGGTAATGCTCGGTGCGGAGACTGCCGCCGTTGAGGGAGTCGTTGGTCTTCATCCAGGCCGGGGGCGACCAGGGGGAGCCCATGAAACGGATGGCGGGATTGATGGCGGTGGCCTGCTTCAGGACCGGGAGGATCCGGCTCCGGTCCCGGTCGATGGAGAAGGCGCCCCGGGTGTCCTCGTACGTGTACGCGTCCGTGTCCGCGTCGAAGTCGGTGCTTCCCAGCGGCTGGCGCAGGTAGTTGAGCCCGATGCCGTCGCCCTCCGTGGAGAAGAGCGACTTCAGCACCGTGGTGCGCTGCGCCTGCGGAAGGCTCTGGAGGAGATGGGCGGAGGCGCCCGTCACCGAGGCCCCCGCGCCGGTGAACCTCTGGCCCGTGTCGTCGGCGTCGATACGGATGTCTACCGACTGCGGGGTCCCGTCGAAGGGGACGTCCCCCTCCGGGGTGAGCTTCTTGGCGCCGTCGGGAGTGGTGACCCACACCTGTGCGGCGGGGTCGGCCGCCTGCGCGGTTCCGACGGCGCCGTGGACGCCGAGTGCGGCGACGGCCATGACGAGCGCGGCGCCTGCCGCGCGCGCTCTGAAACGCGGGGGAGTGGAGCTTGGCATGGTTGCGGCTCTCCTTGGGTTCGTACCTGCTGACAGGTGGCACCCCGGCCGGCGGAGGGCGCGGCGGACGCCTCGCTCCGGGCGTGCCGGTCACAAGAGGGCGGGACAACGGCATGAAAGCACACCCACTAAGTGGTTAGTAAGTAGTCTGCTCCAGTGTTCTTCCCCGCTGTCCTCCCTGCTGTCGTCCCCGCTGCCCGGAAGATCTTCGCCGGGCCCCCGGCAGGCTTAAGCTGAACCGGTGAGCAACCAGTCAGTGGGCAGAGCGGCACGCACTCCGGCCAGGCCCCGCACGCCGCGCAGCCCGGAAGCACGGCAGCGACAGCAGGACATCCTGGCCATCGCCATGGACGCCTTCGCCGCCCGTGGCTACAACAACGCCTCGCTCGCCGAGATCGCGGACCGGGTCGGCCTCACCCAGGCAGGGGTCCTGCACTACTTCCGCTCCAAGGCCCTGCTCCTCACCAGCGTCCTCGAACTGCGCGACCAGAAGGACATCGAGCACCTCGGCCCCGACCGTCCCCACGGCCTGGAATTCCTGCGCCACCTGGTGAACACCGCGTTGCTCAACGCCGAACGCGAGGGCATCGTCCGGCTGTACGCGGTGCTCTCGGCGGAATCCGTCACCGACGACCACCCCGCCCAGGACTACTTCCGCGACCGCTACCACGGGCTGCGCGCCTTCGTCGCCGACGCCCTGCGCGAGGCCTGCGAACTGCCCGCCGACCGGGCGGACCTGACCGACAACGCGGCCAACGCCATCATCGCGGTCATGGACGGCCTCCAGGTCCAGTGGCTCCTGTCGCCGGACTCCGTGGACATGGCCGCCTCGACCGACCTCGTGGTCACCTCGCTGCTGGCGACCCTCGCCCCCGGACGCTTCGGCCCGCACACGGCAGGCTGACCGGGGGAGCTCCGGGCCCGTAGCCTGTGCAGGAGGGGCCGGAGAGCGCCTTTCCGGGCAGGCGGACCGGGGCGCTCAGTGGGCGTCGGCCGGCGTGGAGCGGAGTCGGTCGATCCCGGTGTCGAGCGCGGCCTTGAGGTGGGCCGAGCTGCCGGTGGACATCATGATCGAAACACCGCCCTGGATCCCGGCCAGCAGCGCCGCGGCGTTCCGGTCGACGTCCACGGACGCCGGGACCAGCTCGCGGTCGCGCAGGGTGCGGATACCGTCCGCGATGCGCTCCTGCCACTGACGCATCAGCTCGGCGACGATGGCCCGCGCACCCGGCTCCGTACGGCCCACCTGGAGGAACAGGGATCCCAGCGGGCACTGGTCGTTCTGCAGCTCGTACCGCTCGACCACCGCGTCGCGCCAGCGGTACCAGGACTCCCAGGAATCCAGGCAGTCCAGATGCGGCTGCTGGTCCGCCAGCACCCGGCCGGCCTCGAACTCCGCCACAGCCAGGAGAAGTTCGTCCTTGCCGCCGGGGAAGTAGTGGAAGAGCTGGCTCTTGCTGGTGCCGGTGCGGTCCCGGATGTCGTCCAGCGTGGTGAAGGCGACGCCCTGCTCGCGCAGCACCTCCGCGGCGCCCTCGACGATGCGGGCCCGGGTGGCGCGCCCCTTCGCGGTCGAAGCCCGTGACATCGGCATCCTCCTCGACTGGACCGACGGGTCCAGCCTACCGGGGCGCCGGCCGCGGCGGCGGCCCGGACTGGACTTGCCGGTCCATTTTCATCGGAGCACAGTCGGTCGCGTGGTCCGGATCGCCGGACCGCCCCGCGGAGCCGGTCGGGCGAGGCCCCCGGACGCGGGAGTACGCACGAGATGAGGAGACGCACCATGAGCGGACGACTTCAGGGAAAGACGGCGCTCGTCACGGGCTCGACGAGCAACATCGGGCAGGCCATCGCCGAAGCCTTCGCCGCCGAAGGAGCCCACGTGGTCGTCTCGGGCCGCAGCCATGAACGGGGGCTCGCGGTCGTCGGGTCGATCCGCGCGGCCGGCGGACGCGCGGACTTCGTGGCGGCGGACCTCGACGGCACCGCCGCGGTCTCCGGCCGGCTCGCCGAGGAGGCCACCCGGGTGCTGGGCGGCCGCATCGACGTCCTGGTCAACAACGCCGGTGTCTTCCCGGGCTCCACGACCACCGACACGGACGAGGAGACCTTCGACCGCGTGTACGCGGTGAACGTCAAGGCGCCGTTCTTCCTGACCGCGGCCGTCGCCCCGGCCATGGTGCGGGCGGGCGGCGGGGCCGTGATCAACCTCGGCTCGTGGGTCGCCCGCCTCGGCATCCCGGTCGGCACCCTCTACAGCTCCACCAAGGGCGCGATGGAGACCCTCACCCGCGCCTGGGCCGCCGAGTTCGGCCCCCGGGGCGTACGGGTCAACGCCGTCTCCCCGGGCGTGATCGCCGCGCCCGCCGTCAGGGACAGCGGGGCCCACCCCGGCCAGGTCATGATGAAGGGCACCCCGGCGGGCGACATCGGGGCACCCGGGGCCATCGCCCACGCCGCCGTCTGGCTGGCGAGCGACGAGGCCGCCTTTGTGCACGGCACGGTGGTGGACGTCGACGGGGGGCGCGTCGGCGCCGCGGTCATCGCCGCCTGAGCACGCTGCCTTCTCCTCGATCCCGACGGCCCGGCCCGGTGTCCGCCACCGCGGCCGGGCCGGGTCCGCTACTCCAGGCCGTTGCGTGCGGCCAGCCGCAACAGGGCCGCGATCACGGCGGGTTCGAGGCCCAGCGCCGTGAAGGTGAGGGCCGGGCGACCCCGCCGTTCGAGCTCGACGCGGTGGAAGGCCATGAGGACGGACGCGCCGCTCGTCCTGCGCAGACCGGTCACCTCCCGCCACACCACCGCGTCCCGCACCCCGCCGAACGGGCCGGTGACGGCGACGCCGCCCCTGTGCAGCCGGCATTGGTTGCCGCCGAGCCGGGCCACGACGGTCCGCCACACCAGCCGCAGGCCGAACAGCACGAGTACCACGGCCGCGGCCACGATGCCTTTGAGCAGCGCGGAGTCCGGCCTGATCCACACCAGCGCGACGATCAGGGCGACCACCAGCAGCGTGATGGTCCGCAGCGCGGCCTGGGCGAGCGCGCCCATGACCCCGACGGCGTGGTACGTGCCGATCCGCTGCCCCAACTCCGGTCCGCTCCGGGTCTGTCGCACGCTGAACCGCCTTCTCGGTATCGGGGCCACCGGCCCCGCGCGTCCTCGGGGTGAGCGAGCGGCGGGCCCGGACGGCTGCGCGCCCTTCCCTCCGGCGCCGCCGCGTGAACGACGCTATGGCTGCCCACGACATGACACCAGCGACTGAATCGCATGGAACCCATGCGTGGCAGGAATGCGATCGGCGAAGATGCGGATGTCCGGGCGGCGACAAGCACGGCGGCAGACCGCAGCGAAGAGCAGAGCAGAGCAGAGCAGCGGAGAGAAGAACGAAGAGCAGGGGAGGGGAAGACATGTGGGAGAACGAATCGCTCCGGTTGCTCGTCACCGTGGCCGGGACCGGATCGTTCACACGGGCGGCGGCCCTGCTCAACTACACGCAGTCCGCGGTCTCCCGGCGGATCGCCGCGCTGGAACACCGGGCGGGCGGGCCGCTGTTCGTACGCCTCCCGCGAGGCGTACGGCTCACCCCCGCGGGGCAGGTGCTGCACCGGCACGCCGTGGACGTGCTCGACCGCCTGGCCCGGGCCGAGCGGGACCTGAGCGTGCTGCACGCCGGAGACGGCGGGCCGCTCCGCACGGGCGCGTTCGCCACCGCCAACATCGCACTCCTGCCGGCCGCGCTGAGAGCCCTCAAGGACGCCCGGCCGGGTATCGATGCGGCGGCCGTCGAGAGCCCGACCGGCACGCTCATGCGGCAACTGGCGGACGGAACGCTGGACCTCGCGGTCGTGAGCGACTACCCGTACGGTCTGCCCTCGGCCGACGGGATCACGACGACCGTGCTGTGCGAGGACGAACTGCTCGTCGCCCTCCCGCGCCGACACCGCCTGGCCGGGGCCGAAGCCGTCGACCTGTACGAACTCCGCGACGAGACCTGGATCCAGAGCGCGTACGGCGACCGCCCCACGATGCTCGCCGACGCCTGCGCACGCGCGGGCTTCACCCCGGGACGGATCATGCGGATCGCCGGGTGGGCGGGGAAGTTCGGCTACGCGGCCGCCGGGCTCGGCGTGGCCCTGGTCCCCTCGCTGGCGGCGCCGGCGGTCCCCGGCGAACTCGTCCTGCGCCCCCTGACCGACCCCACCCTGCGCCGGACCGTGCACGTGGCACTGCCCGATACGCCGCTCCCGGCGGCCCTGACCCTGCGGGAGTTCCTGCACACGGCGGTCACGGAGCGCGAAGGGCCGCGCTCACCGGGGTGAGACCGCCCGTCCCCCGCCCGGTACGGGGGAGGGGGCGGCGGAATCCCGCCCCGCACCGGTGGACCCGCCCGGCGTGTCGCCGTGGTCGGCCCCCACCTCCTCCAACTCGGCGTCCAACGCTGTCAGAAGCCAGTCGTGCGCGGACCCCGGCGTCGGCTCGGGACGGCCGCCGGGAGCGCTGATCACCTCGGCCGTCAGGTCCCAGTACCGGTCGATGCGCGGATCGGTCGCGAGCCGGCCCGCCAGCAGGCGCCGGAAGGCAGGCGTGTCGTGGGCCCCGTACGTGCTCGCGTACGCGTCCACGAACCCGTCCAGCGCCTCACCGGCGGCAGGCGCCGCACCACGGCGCTGTTCCCCGCCCGCCAGGTCGTACGCCTCGGCGAGACCCGCGTACAGCACGGCCGACGCACGGGCCCCCGCGACGCCGTGCGCCCGGGGCTGGCAGGAGCCACCGCCCTCGCCGCCGCCGCACGGACGGGTCACGAAGGCGTGCAGCCGGGCGAAGGCGAGGACCTGCGCCGGCCGGGGGTCGTCGGGCGGGTGCGGCACCGCCGCCTCCAGGAACGCGGAGACGGAACGGGCGGGCATCCGGGCCGGCAGCCACGCACGCCAGAAACGGGCCAGTGAGGCGGTGCTCGGCGGGGCGGCGACCGCCCCGACCAGCCGCAGCCGGCCGGGCCGTTCGGCCGGCGGGCACTCCTGTACCAGCCTGAGCGCGGCCTCCCGCCAGCGCAGCGCCGCGAGCTCGGACCCCACAGCGCGCAGCCGGCCGGCCACGGCATCCTCCAGCGCGCCGCCCGCGCCGCCCGAACCTTCCGCCCCGGCCCCGTCGCGCCCGTCCTGCTCGTCGAGGATGCGGCGCACTTCGGGAACCGGCAGGTCGAGGCCGCGCAGGGAACGGATCATGGCCAGCCGGTCCACGGCGTCCGGGGCGTACCTCCGGTGCCCGCCCGCGCTGCGGGACGCCTCCGGCAGCAGTCCGCGGTCCGAATAGAAGCGGACGGTCTTGACACTGACGCCCGCGTGCTCGGCCAGTTCACCGATGGTGCACAAGCCGTCGTACGACGAGAACACTTGAACCTCCACCAGGGGGAGTTCCTACGGTACCGGCGGGCGCTGCCGGGGGATCGGGCCGGAGCGCGGGAGACGCCGTGACAAGGAGTGACCATGACCGTATTCATCCTGGTGGCAGGGGCGTTCACCGGCCCGCACGTGTGGCGGGACACCGCCGCGCGGCTGACGGCGGACGGCGCCGAGGTGCGCATCGCGGCGCTCACCGGACTCGGCGGACGCCCCGGCGGCCCCGGTGATCCCGGTGGTCCCGGCGGGACTGTCGACATGGAGACGCATATCGCCGATGTGCTCGACGCGATCGACTCGGCGGTGGCCGCGGAGCCGGGCCGGAAGATCGTGCTCGTGGGTCACGACTACGGCATCCACCCGGTGCTCGGCGCGGCCGACCGGCGGGCCGGGGCGGTCGCCCGGATCGTTCACCTGGACGCCGGGATGCCGAGGGACGGCGTGCCCGCCCTGGCCGCCGTACCCGACCAGCGCTTGCGCGCGGAGATCGCGGAGCGCGCCGCCGGGAGCGGGGAGCCGGCCACCGGCGGTGAGCTGCCGCCCCCGGCCCGGGACGCCTGGTCCCGCTGGGGGAGCACCGCGGGCCTCTCCGAGGCGGCGCTCGACGGGCTCACCGCCCTCGCGGCGCCGCAGCCACTGGGCACACTGCTCCAGCCGCTGCGGCTCACCGGCGCCGTGGCCGCGGTGCCCGTGACCGGGGTGCTGTGCACCGGCAACGGGCCGGGCATCGAGATGCTGCAGATCATGGTGGACGTCGGCGATCCCGCACTCCGGGCCCTGGCCGACGCGCAGGTGGCCTTCTTCGAGCTGCCCACGGGGCACTGGCCGATGCTGTCCTGCCCCGTCGAGCTGGCCGCGACCCTGGCCGAGGCCGCGTCCGGTGGGGGCCACAGGCTGACCTCGGCCGACGCCGCGCACCCGCCGGCCCATCTGCGGCCGTTCCTCCTCGACGTACCCGAACGGCCCCGCGAACGGACGGGGAACACCGACCTGTATGTGCCGGACGGCCCGGGGCCGCACCCGGCCGTGGTGTTCGTGCACGGCGGTCCGGTGCCCGTCGAGGCGCTGCCCACGCCCCGGGACTGGCCGACCCTGACGGGATACGCGCGCCTCGTCGCCGGGCAGGGAGCGGTGGGCGTGACGCTCGACCACCGCCTGCACGCCGTGACCGACTACGAGGTGGCCGCCGCGGACGTGGTCGATGCGGTGGAGCGGGTGCGCGCCGATCCGCGGGTGGACGCGGACCGGGTCGCCCTGTGGTTCTTCTCGGGCGGGGGCCCGCTCGCGGCGGACTGGCTGACGGAGCCCCCGGCCTGGCTGCGCTGTGTGGCGGCGAACTATCCGATCCTCTCGCCGCTGCCGAGCTGGGGACTGGCCGACGCCCGCTTCCACCCGGTCCGGGCGGTCTCCCGCGCGGGGCGGCTGCCCGTCGTGCTGGTCCGGGCGGGGCGCGAGAGCGCGGAGATCGCCGCGACCGTCGAGGAGTTCCTGACCGAGGCCGCCCGCTGCGGAGCGAACGTCGAGGTCATCGACGTACCGGACGGCCGCCACGGCTTCGAGACGCTCGACCCGACCGACGAATCGCGCGAGGCCGTGCACCGCGCGGTGGGCGCGGTGCTGGCTCACTTGAAGGAGTGACCTCGCGATGAAGGAGTGACCTCGCGATGAACGGGGGCCGGCCGAAGGGGGTTCTCGGCCAGCCCCCGTCGCGACAACGGCACGCTTCGGCCGGGCGCGAGACGGAAGGGAGCGACTACTCGATGACCAGCTCGACGTCGATGTTGCCCCGCGTGGCCTTGGAGTACGGGCAGTAGGCGTGGGTGGCCTCGACCAGCTTCCGCCCGGCCTCGCCCGCGAGGGAGTCCGGCAGCTCCACCCGCATGACCACCGCGAGCCCGAAGCCGTCGCCCTCCTTGCCGATGGAGACCTCGGCGGTCACGGAGGCGTCCTTGGTGTCGACCTTCATCTCCCGACCGACCGCGGCCATCGCGCTGGCGAAACAGGCCGCGTAGCCGGCGGCGAAGAGCTGCTCCGGGTTGGTGCCCTTGCCGTTGCCGCCGAGCGCCGGGGGCATGGCGAGCGGCAGGTCGATCTGACCGTCCGAGCTCACGGCACGGCCCTCGCGCCCGTTGGCGGTGGCGGCGGCGGTGTACAACGCGTCCATGGATGACCCTCCTCTGGAGCCCCGACCGGGATGGTCGCGGCCACTCGCATAAAGATTGCACACAACTGAGTTGTGCGCAACTCAATAGGGTGGTCGGCGGTACGCTGGTTCCATGACCACTGCTCCGAGCGCCACGCCCGAACTCCCCGACATCCCCGAAGCGGAACTGCTGCGGCTGGACCATCAGGTCTGCTTCTCGCTGCACGCCGCGTCGCGGGCGTTCGGCGGCTTCTACCGGCAGGCGCTGAAGGATCTCGGTCTCACCTACTCGCAGTACCTGGTCATGCTGGTCCTGTGGGAGCACGGCCCGCAGCCGGTCAAGGTCATCGGGGGGCGTCTCCATCTGGACTCCGGGACCCTCTCGCCGTTGCTGAAGCGGCTGGAGAGCGCCGGACTGGTCCGGCGCGAGCGCAGCCGCGAGGACGAACGCTCCGTCCTGATCGACCTGACCGACGAGGGTGCGCGGCTGCGCGAGCGCGCACTGTCCGTCCCTCGTGGCGTGATGGCCGCGACCGGCCTGTCCCTGGACGAGGTCCTCGGGCTGCAGGAAGTCCTGAGCCGCCTCACCGCCGCCCTGGGGGAAGCTGTCGACGCCTACTGACCGGGGGCGTCGCCCCCGAACCTGATGACAGTCAATCCTGTCGCAAGGCGGTGGCGACATAAACAATTGCCCATCACTCAAGTGGCAGCTAAATTTGTCGCATGGACGATGTGAAGGCGATTCCGACCCCTGATCAGAGCGACGAGAACTTCTGGGCCACGGTCCTGACCCCGGTCGACCCCGCCTGGAGCGAGCCCGGCGACGACGACATGTTCGCCATGGACGATCAGATGCTCGACGCGGTCCGGGCGCTGGCCGAACGGATCTCGACGCGCGCCCTCGCCTACCGCACCGCCGGCAAGCCCTTCGACGCCGCGCTCATGGCCGCGCCCGATGTGCAGCTGGCGATGTTGCGGTCGCTCTACGAGGCCAAACGGTCCGTCGACCGGCTGGCCGAGAGCGCGGCCACCGTCGCCGGGCGCGGCGGAGCCAGCTACGCGCAGCTCGGCGCGGCCTGGGGCGGCATCAAGCGCCAGTCGGCCCGCCTCAAGTGGCCCCACGCCGTGCCCAAGAAGTCCGCCAGCGAGTCCATCCCGCTCCATTACGCGGGCGGCGACGCCGTCATCCACCACGACCCGGGCGCCGACGCCTGGTGGTACACCGCCACGGGCGCGGACCTGCGGGAGGACGAGTCGGAGGCCGTCCACGGCACGTCCGCCGAAGCCATCGCACGGGCGACCGAGTTCCTGTTGACGCACGCCCGGCCCGCGCGCGACGAGACCGAGTGACCGGGACGTGCGGCTTGGCCGGCATTCCGGCGGCGCACTACCGTCGCAGGCGTGGATCTCTTCGCACGCTCATGGACCGCACTGCGTACGGCTGTCGCCGGACTTCCCGACGAGGACTTCGGCCGGCCGTCCGGCTGTACCGGCTGGCTCGTACGGGACCTGGTGTGCCACCTGATCATCGACGCACAGGACGTCCTGATCACCCTGGTGACACCCGCCGAAACGGAGCCGACCCGTGACGCGGTGACCTACTGGACCGTCTCCGGTACGCCACCCACGGGCGACGACCCGCTCGACGCCCTGACCATGCGGCTGGCCGCCGCCTACGAGGACCCGGGGCTGCTGAAGTTCCACCTCGACGACGTCGGCTCCGCCGCGGGCCGGGCCGCCCGGCTCGCCGATCCCGCTCTCCGGGTCAGCACCCGCGGCGAGGTCCTCACCGCGGGCGACTACCTCTCCGCGTACGTACTGGAGTGGACGCTGCACCACCTCGACCTGGTCATGCACCTCCCGGACGCGGCGGGACCGCCCCCGGAAGGGCTTGCCCGGTTACGGGAGTCGATCGAGAGGATCAGCGGGGCGGCGTTCCCCGCGTCATTCTCCGACGAGGACGTGCTGCTGGTCGGCACCGGGCGGCGGGCCCCGACCGAAGCCGAGACGCGCGAACTGGGCGGACAGGCATCAGCTCTCCCGTTCGTCCTCGGCTAGCGCCGCGACTGCCGCGACCGCCGTGGGGGACCGAGGTGTTCACGCCCCGTCCGCCCCGGACAGGAAAGCCCAGGACGCGATGTCGCGGTAGTGGATCGGCCCCGGGCCACGGCCGATGTTGCTGCCGACGAGGTGGAGGCGGCCCGCGTCCCAGCTCCGGCCGGCGAACCCGGCCAGCCCGGCGGCCGCTTCCACCGTGGCCGCATGGTCGCCCCGGCGGGACCGGGCCAGGGTCAGATGGGGCCGGAGCGGCCGGTCGGGGAAGGGCACACCGCACTCCCTGACCAGGGCGCGTACGTCGGTGGCGAGCCGGTGCAGCCCTTCGAGGTCCCCCGTCACCCCGGTCCACCACACCCGCTCGTCGAAGTGCCCGCCGCCGTGCAGCGCCAGCCGCAGGGGCTGTTGCCGTGCCGCGAGCCGGGCGAGCGGAGGCATCAGGGGCGGCACGGTGGTGACCGGCAGCTCGCCGAGGAACGCCAGGGTGATGTGCCAGTCCTCGATACGGTTCCACCGCATGCGGGGGTACGCCGCGTAGGCCGGCCGCAGCACCCGAGCCAGCTCTTCCTTCGCTTCGTCGGGCGGGGCGAGCGCCAGGAACACGCGGGTCGTCGTGGCCCGGACGGGTCCGTCCGCAGAGGTGCCGGTCACGGCTTCGAGCGGTTCGTTCACCTGCCGTACCGTACGTGCCGGGCGCGCCCCCGTCGCAACGCGGGGCCGACGACGGACCCGGGTGGGCCGACGCCGTAGCGGACCGTGCGTCAGCCGAGGTAGTCCGTCCGCCCCTCGTCGTCGAGCTCGAAGGGGCCCTCGGGGATGATGCAGAACTCGTTGCCCTCGGGGTCTCCCATCACCAGGAAGCCACCGTCGTCGTACCCCTCCAGCCGATGTCCGCCGAGCGCCTCGACCCGCTGCCGCTCGGCGGCCGGATCGGGCGCCGCGACATCGAAGTGCATCCGGTTCTTGCCCCGCCGGGGCTCGTCGGTCCGCTGGAATCCCAGCCCCGTACCGTGCTCGCGCCGCAGCCATACATAGGGTCCCGTGCGGCCCACGATCGGCCTGCCGAGCAGCTCGGACCAGAACGCGGCAAGCCGCTCCGGGTCCGCGGCATCGACGATCAGGGCGTTGATCCGCACCCGTGTGTCCACCATGCTGACCGATTCTCCCAGGCGCGCCCGCCCCACGCGAGGTTCAGCCGCCCGCCCGCCCCGCCCGAGCTCAGGAAACGGTCGCGTCGGCCCGTTCCGGGGCTTCCGCCGCGTCCGGGCCGGCAGCCGGCGCAGCGCTCCCCTCCGCGCGGGCGGGACGCAGCGGCCCCCGCACCAGAACGTAGAGGAACAGCGCGGCCATGACGGCGACCCCCGCCCACATGGCGTTCTGCCAGCCGTCGACGAACGACTGCCGCGCGGCCCGGATCAGCTCCTGCGCATAGGGGCCGGCGCCGTTCGCCGCCTCGACGGCGTTGGCGACGCCTTCGCGCGCGACGCCGGCCGGGCCCTCGGGGACGCCGGCGAGCCGGGAGCCGATGGCGTCGCGATAGCCGGAGGACAGCAGCGCACCGAGGAGGGCGACGCCGAGCGCGGTGCCGAACTCCCGGGTCACGTCGTTCAGCGCGGACGCGACCCCCTGGCGCTCGCGGGGGAGTGCACCGGTGATGGCTTCGGTGGACGGCGTCATCGCCAGGCCCATCCCGAGGCCCATCGCCAGCATGCCGGGAAGCACGGACACATAGCCGCCGTCCACGGAGACGATCCCGGCCATGAGCGCGAGCCCCGCGCCGGCCAGCAGGATCCCCGAGGCCATGGTGGCGCGGGCGCCGATCCGCCCGGCCAGCAGGGGCGCGAGACCCGAGGCCGCCATCATCAGGACCGCCATGGGCATGAGGGCCAGCGTGGACAGCAGCCCCGACCAGCCGAGGACGGCCTGGAAGAACGGGAAAAGGACCACGAAGATGCCCGCCTGAACCCCGAAGACCACCAGAAGAGTCACCGAGCCCCCGGCCAGTCCGCGCTCGCCGAACAGACGTACATCCAGGAGCGCGGCATCCCCGCGGCGCAGCTCCCAAGCTACGAAGCCGACGGCGGCGATCACCCCGACGGCCAGGCCGAGCAGCGTCACCGGTGCGGTCCAGCCGCGCTCCGGCCCCTCCTGAAGCACGAAGATGAGTCCGACCACGGCCACCACGGAGGTCAGCGCCCCGCCGCCATCGAACCCGTGCCCGGACGACTCGCGGGAATCGGGAACGTATCGCAGCGTCATGACCAGAGCGACCGCGCCGAGTACCAGCGGCAGGACGAACAGCCACCGCCAGTTCGCCACGTCGACCAGCGCGGCGGAGAGGAACATGCCCAGCACGCCGCCGCCCCCGGCGACCCCGGTCCACACGCCGATCGCCCGGCCCCGCTCCTTCTCGGGGAAGGTCGTGGTGATCACGGCAAGGGTGATCGGCATGATCATCGCCGCGCCCACCCCGCTCAGTAGCCGTGCGCCGAGCATGACCTCGGCCGACGGGGCGAGACCCGCCACCGCACCGGCCAGGCCGAAGACGGTCAGACCGGTCAGCAGCACCGGCTTGCGGCCGAGCCGGTCGCCGATCGCGCCGAGCGGCAGCAGCAGGGCGGCCAGGCCGAGCGTGTAGATGTTGATGATCCACAGGACCGTGCTCTGCGAGGCGCCGAAGGCGACGGCCAGGTCGGGCTGGGCGACGTTGAGCCCCGAGACCGAGGCGATCACGGCCATCAGCGCGAGGCACACCGTGATCAGGATCGTGCGGCGCCGACGCGAGTCGGGCACGCCGTCGCCGGACTCGCCCGGGACGTCGTCCGGATCGACGCGCACCGGACCGGACTGGTTCGTACTCATGGATTCCTCTTCCGTGCGAGCCCTCTTCATTCCGGGGCCGAGCACGGACGACGCTAAGCGCGACTTGCCTCCATAGCATACGATCATGCCTATGACGCAAGAAGATGGCGAGCTGGACAGCCTGGTACGCAAACGCATCCGCGCCCTGCGCGTGGCCCAGGGCTGGTCCCTGGAAGAGCTGGCCACCCGCGCGAAGGTCAGCCAGTCCACGCTCAGCCGCATCGAGAACGGCCGGCGCCGCCTGGCCCTGGACCAGCTCGTCACCCTCGCCCGCGCCCTGGACACCTCCCTCGACCAGCTGGTCGAGACCGCGTCCGACGACATCGTCTCGAACCCGATGATCGACGGGGCCCACGGCCAGATGCGGTGGCCCATCAAGGCGGAACCCGGCATGACCGTCATCCGCCAGCGCATGACCGAACCGCCGCCCGCCAACCCCGCGCGGCTGCGCGCCCATCCGGGCCGTGAGTGGCTCGTCGTCCTCTCCGGCACCGCGATCCTGCTCCTGGGCAACCGCCGCCTGCGGATCGAGACGAACCAGGCGGCGGAGTTCCCCACGATGCTCCCGCACGCCATCGGCGCCGAAGGCGGGCCGTGCGAACTGCTGGGCATCTTCGACCGGGACGCCCGCCGCGGCCACCAGCGCGGCGAAGGCGCGGAAAAGGCGGAGCCCCGCCGATCGTCATGATCGACGGGGCCCCGCCACCGGTCCGTGCGGCCGGCCTCCCGCGCGGCTCAGCGGCTCACGCGGGGTCGACGCGGGAGACGGTGCCGTTACTGCCGAGCACGTACAGCTCGCCGTCACCGCCCTCCACGAACGAGATGACCTCGCCGCCGCTGACCCCGAGGTCACCCACGCCGGTCACCTCGCCGTCCGCCAGCTGGAGCGTACGCAGGGTGCCGTCGCAGTAGTCGCTGAACACATAGCTCCCCTGAAGGTCCGGGAGCGCCTCGCCGCGGTAGACGAATCCGCCGGTCACCGAGCAGCCGAGGCCCGTACGGTCGTACTCGTGCACCGGCGGGACGTGGTTCGCGGGCTCCGTGCCGCCCCGGAAGGGATGCGTACCCTCCATGGAGGACCAGCCGTAGTTCTCGCCGCCCTCGCTGTCCGCCGGGGCCCAGTCGATCTCCTCCCAGTCGCTCTGGCCGACGTCGCCGATCAGCAGGTCGCCCGTGCCCGTGTCGAAGGAGAACCGCCACGGATTGCGCAGCCCGTACGCCCAGATCTCGTCCTTCGCGTCCGCGTCGTCCACGAACGGGTTGTCCGCCGGGATCGCGTACGGCTCACCGCCGCTCGGGTCGATCCGCAGCAGCTTGCCGAGCAGGGTGTCCAGCTTCTGCCCGTTGCCGTGCGGGTCGCCGCCCGAGCCGCCGTCGCCGAAGGCGATGTACAGGTAGCCGTCGGGGCCGAACTTGATGTCCCCGCCGTTGTGGTTCGCGTACGGCTGTGTCTGGGTGAGGACCGTGCGCCGTGTGTCCGGCTGGAGTTGACCACCCTCCACGGCGAACTCGTCCACCGTGCTGGTGCCTTCGAGGTCGGTGAACGAGATGTAGAAGTGCGCGAACGTCTTGTCGAACGCGACGCCCAGCAAGCCGCGTTCGCCGTCGGTGGTGGTCTCGTCGGATATGTCGAGGACCGGCTCGCCGAGACCCGAACCGTCCAGGACCCGTACGGTGCCCGCGCGTTCGGCTATCCACAGGGTGTCATCGGGCCCGGCCGCACCGGCGGACGGCCCCTGGGCCCTGGCCACTTCGGTCAGGGAGGCGTTCACCGGCTGGACCGGGGCGGCGGCGGGCTCGTCGGCCGACGCCGTGGCCAGCGCCAACGACGTGACGAGGCAGAGCGTGCCGATGATCGCCGAGCTTCTGGTGCGAAATTTCACCGTGGCCTCCTGGAGGCGGCGAAGGGGGGAGGTCACCCGGCTGCTCGAGCGGAATTGAGTGGGGGGCACGAGCCGGCAGGCAACCTGGGTGGGGGAAGGGTGTGTCACCGGCTACAGGTGAGGATAGGGGGACGGACACGGCCTGGCCTAGACCAGCGTTACGGCATCTTCTTCCACGGAGTTCCCGCGCTTCCCCGCAAGTCGGTAGTCGGCCAATAGGCGACGCGAACGCGGCCCTTGACGCATCCCCGTGATGTTTCCGCCCCGCAGTGGGAGCGCTCCAATCGCTTCCAACTTCCCTCCTGCGCAAGGTGATTGCGCTGGAACGCTTGACAGTCATCGGATGCCGCGTCAGTTTGGGAGCGCTCCCACGCACCTGCTTTTCCCTCCCGCTTCCCCCCACCCGCACCCCTGCCTCCCGAGCGTCACGGACCCCTGAACCCGTCCGTCGACACCCGCGACGGACGTACGAGAGGAGCACGGAGCCGCAATGAGAATCAGCGAGATCAGAGGAATCAGAGGCACCACCCCGCACGCACCGCGCATACGAACGGCCGCCGCACTCTCCGCCCTGATCATGGGCGCATCGCTCGCGGTCGCCGCCCCCGGACAGGCGTCGGCCGCGGACCGCGTCGACAACCCCTATGCGGGCGCCACCGCGTACGTGAACCCCGACTGGTCCGCCAAGGCCGCCGCGGAACCCGGCGGCGGCGTCATCGCCGACGAGCCCTCGTTCGTCTGGATGGACCGCATCGCCGCGATCGACGGCACACCCGGCGCGCGAGGCTTACGCGCGCACCTCGACACGGCCGTCGGCCAGGGAGCCGACCTCTTCCAGGTCGTCATCTACAACCTGCCCGGCCGGGACTGCGCCGCACTCGCCTCCAACGGCGAACTCGGCCCCACCGAACTCGACCGCTACAAGAACGACTACATCGACCCCATCACCGACATCCTCGGCGACCCCGCCTACGCGAGTCTGCGCATCGTCACGCTCATCGAACCCGACTCGCTGCCCAACCTCGTCACCAACGCCGGAGGCACGGCCGGCTCGACGCCCGAGTGCGTCACGATGAAGGCCAACGGCAACTACGAGAAGGGCATCGGGTACGCCCTCCACACGCTCGGCGCCCTGCCCAACGTCTACAACTACGTCGACGCGGCCCACCACGGCTGGCTCGGCTGGGACTCCAACTTCGTTCCCGCGGCGGAGCAGTTCAAGAAGGCCGCGACGATGGAGGGCGCCACCGTCTCCGACGTGCACGGCTTCATCGTGAACACGGCCAACTACTCGGCACTCCAGGAGCCCCACTTCGCGGTGACCGACTCCGTGAACGGCACCACGGTGCGCCAGTCGAGCTGGGTGGACTGGAACTTCTCCGTGGACGAGCTCTCGTTCGCCCAGGGCCTGCGCACGGAACTGGTCCGCCAGGGCTTCGCCGCCGACCTCGGCATGCTCATCGACACCGCCCGCAACGGCTGGGGCGGCCCCTCCCGGCCCGCCGGACCCGGACCGCTGACCGACGTCGACGCCTATGTCGACGGCAGTCGCACCGATCGCCGCATCCACGCGGGCAACTGGTGCAACCAGAGCGGCGCGGGCATCGGTGAACGCCCCACGGTCGCACCCGAGCCGGGCATCGACGCCTACGTCTGGGCCAAGCCGCCGGGCGAGTCCGACGGCAGCAGCGAACCCGTCGACAACGACGAGGGCAAGGGCTTCGACCGGATGTGCGACCCGACGTACACCGGTAACGGCCGCAACGGCTTCAACCTCACGGGCGCCCTGCCCGACTCCCCGGTGGCCGGGCACTGGTTCTCCGGACAGTTCCAGGAGCTGCTCCGCAACGCCAACCCGCCGCTCGACGGCGGCAGTAGCGACTAGCCACCAGGAGGGCTCCCGGGCGCCGAGCCCGGCCCCGCACCGCGCCGCACCGCACCCGACGGGAACGGCCCGTCGGGTGCGGTGCGGGAGTCCGCCGACCCGTACGTGACGCCGGGAGGAAGCCCACGATCTTGTGGCTTCTGCCAGTACGGAGGTCCGCCGGGGGCGCGCGAGACTGTCCGCCGGAGCCGCGCGAAGACCTGGGCGGAGCGGCCCGAAGCCGAGGGCAGGACGGAACAACGGGAGGGGAGAACGTTGAGTACGCAGCAGTACGACGAGATCGGTGAGGCCTTCGAGGGGTTCAAGGCGCTGCCGCTGGCGCACCACGCGGAGGTGCCGAGCTTCCTGGCCATGGTCGGGGACGTACGCGGCAGGTCGGTGCTTGACCTGGCATCCGGCACCGGCTTCTACAGCAGGGAATTGAGGAGGCGCGGCGCCACGGACGTGCTCGGCGTCGACATCTCCGCTGAAATGGTCGCCGCAGCCAAGGAGTTGGAACGACGCGACCCGCTGGGCGTGAACTACGAGGTCGGCGACGTCTCCGAACTTCCGCCCCTCGAGCGGAGCTTCGACGTCGCCCTGGCCGTCCAACTGCTCAACTACGCGGAAGACATCGCCGCCATGGAGCGGATGTGCCGCAATGTGCACCGGAATCTGACCCCCGGCGGGGAGTTCTTCGTGCTCGCCCAGTCACCCGACTTCCGCTTCGACGGCCCGTCCCCGAGCCCGTACGGCTTCCTCTCCGAGCGGACCGGCGAGGAGGCCGAGACCGGACCGCGCGTCCGGATCACGGCGCTGCTCGACCCGCCGATCAGCTTCGTCACCACCTGCCCGCGCCGCGAGGTCTACGAGAAGTGCCTGCGCGCGGCCGGATTCAGCGACCTGGCCTGGGTCCCCCTGGAGGTGTCCGAGGCCGGCCTGCGCCGGTTCGGCGAGGAGTTCTGGGCGGACCTCCTCGCCAACCCACCGCTGGAGATGCTGCGCTGCCGCGCTTGAGCCGTACACCGGGCCTGGTGCCTGGTGCCTGGTGCCCGGTGCTTGGTGCCTGAGCCGTACGCCGGACCGGGCACCGGAGCCGTGACCCCGGCCCGGCTTACCGCGGCCGGTCGGCGTTGAGCCGGGCGGCCCGGCGCGTCAGATGGTCGCGCTCGGCGAGCGTGGGGGCCTTGTGGGCGGCCTCCGCGTACAGCCGTGCCGCCGTCGCCAGGTCGCCGTCGCGCTCGTGGAGATACGCGGCCACGGCCGTGTGCCGGGGCAACGAGTCGCTCAGCGCGGCAAGTTCGGCCAGCCCGGCGCGCGGGCCGTCGGCCTCGCCGACGGCCACCGCCCGGTTGAGCCGGACGACCGGGCTGTCCGTCAGACCCACGAGCTCGTCGTACCACTCGACGATCTGCACCCAGTCGGTCTCCTCGGCAGCCCGTGCGTCCGCGTGGAGTGCAGCGATGGCGGCCTGGGCCTGGAACTCGCCCAGCCGGTCGCGGGCGAGGGCCGCCTGCAGGATCCCGACGCCCTCCGCGATCATTCCGGTGTCCCAGCGGTCCCGGTCCTGCTCCGCGAGAGGCACCAGGCTCCCGTCGGGCGCGGTCCGGGTCGCGCGGCGGGCGTGGTGGAGCAGCATGAGGGCGAGCAGACCCGCGACCTCCGGATGGTCGATCGCGGCCGCGAGCTGCCGGGTGAGCCGGATCGCCTCGGCGGCGAGGTCGACATCACCGGAATAGCCCTCGTTGAAGACGAGATACAGGACGCGCAGCACGGTGGCGACATCGCCGGGCTGATCGAACCTCACACCGGATACGGTGCGCTTCGCCCGGCTGATGCGCTGCGCCATGGTCGCCTCGGGCACCAGATACGCCCGGGCGATCTGACGGGTCGTGAGTCCGCCGACGGCGCGCAGGGTGAGCGCGACGGCGGACGACGGCGTCAACGACGGGTGGGCACACAGGAAATAGAGCTGAAGCGTGTCGTCCACCGCGGGCGCGGGACCGGGCGGGGGCTCCTCGTCGACGAGGTCCTCCCGCCGCCGCCGGGCCGTGTCGGCCCGGGTGGCGTCGAGGAACCGCCGCCAGGCCACGGCGACCAGCCAGCCCTTCGGGTCGCGGACGGGGTCTCCGTTGCCCGAGTGAAGCCGAGAGCTTGAGGAATGATCGTCCGGCCATACACGGACCGCCTCGACCAGGGCGTCCTGCACGGCGTCCTCGGCCGCCGCGAAGTCGGCTCCGCGGCGGACGAGGATTCCCAGGACGCTCGGCGTGAGGCTCCGCAGGAGGGCCTCGTTCATCGTGGTGTCACTCCGTGATCGTGGGTGAGGCGGACAGGAACGGGCGGACCTCCAGCCACTCGTGGATCGGCTTCCCGCCCGCCCCCGGAGCGGCCGACAGCTCCCCGGCCAGCTCGACGGCGCGGTCGTAACCGTCGACATCGATGATCATCCAGCCGGCGATGAGGTCCTTCGTCTCGGCGAACGGCCCGTCGGTGACCGGCGGACGGCCCTCGCCGTCGTACCGCACCCAAGCGCCCTCGGGAGCGAGCGCCTGACCGTCGACGTACTCCCCGGTCTTCTCCAGCCGGTCCGCGAAGTCCTGCATGTACTGCATGTGCGCCGAGATCTCCTCGGGCGTCCACCGGTCCATCGGGACATCGTTGACCGGGGCCGGGGCGCCGCGGTAGTGCTTGAGCAGAAGGTACTTGGCCATGATGTGCTCCTCGGTGCTGTGCGGCCCCTTGCGGCCGCTTTCACTACGGGGACGGAGCCGGATACGGATTCTCGACATCGTCGCCCGAAATCTCCGCCACTTTTTTCGGTGGGCCTTCGGTGAGCCTTCGGTGAGCCCGCCGTCACTGCTCGCGCAGGCCCCACGGGGACCCGTACGCGACGAGCAGATCGAGGAACGGGCGCGGGTCCAGCGCCTCGGCGCCGAGCACGCCCGCGCCGCTCCAGGCACCGTTCGCCACGAGCTCCAGGGCGATCACCGGGTTGACGGCCGTCTGCCAGACCACGGCCTGGGAGCCGTACTCACGCATCGACCACTGGTTGTCGACCACGTGGTAGAGGTACACCTCGCGGGGCGCGCCGTCCTTCGTTCCCTTCACCCAGGTGCCGGCACACGTCTTCCCGTGCATCAGCTCACCGAGGGAGGCGGGGTCGGGCAGACAGGCCGCGACCACATCGCGCGGCGACACGTCGCCGCCGGGCACGGTCACCTTGTCCGTGCGGTCGAGACCGAGCTTGTGGAGTGTCCTGAGGGTCTCGATGAACTCGTCACCCAGCCCGTACTTGAAGGTGACCCGGCGGGACTCCACCCAGCGCGGGATCAGCAGAACCTCCTCGTGCTCGACATTGACGCAGGCGACCGGGCCGATGCCCTCGGGGAAGTCGAAGACCTCCGGCTCGCTGAACGGGGCCGTTGTGAACCAGCCCCGGTCCTTCTCCCAGACCACCGGCGGGTTCAGACACTCCTCGATCGTCGTCCAGATCGAGAACGACGGGGCGAAGTCATAGCCGTCGACGTCCAGATTCGCGCCGTCCCGGACGCCGATCTCCTCGATCGTGTCGAACAGCTCGTCCGCGGCGTACCGGGCGAAGACATCGGAGAGCCCCGGCTCGACGCCAACGCCGACGAGCGCGAGCCGGCCGGCCTTCTCCCACGCGGCGGCGCGCTCGAACTGCGCGTCGCCGAGCTTGACCCCGCACTCCTCGTACGGGCGCTCCGGATGCGGGGAGGAGAGGGACATGGCCATGTCCAGATAGTCGACGCCGGCGGCCAGGGCCGCTTCGAACAACGGCATCACGAACCGGGGGTCTGTGGCGTTCACGAGGATGTCGCACCGGTGCTCGGCGAGGAGGGCGGTGACCGCCGCCCGGTCCGAGGCGTCGACGCGCAGCGCGGTGAACCGGGCCTTCTCCCCGCCGAGCGCGGCCACCGCGGCCTCGGCCCGGGACAGGTCGTAGTCGGTGACGATCATGTGGTCCAGGAATGAGCGGCGGGCGGCGATCCTGGTGATCGCCGTGCCCACGCCACCTGCGCCGACGAGCAGTACGCGCATGGTGGATGTGCCTTTCGTCAGGGAGCGGGGCCGTGCGGGAGAGCCGAGCCGTGTCGGAGAGTGGGGCCCTGCCGGAGTGCAGGGCCGTGCGGACCGGCGCCTGCCTCTTGGATTCGTCCATGAGGGGCGTGCACTTGAGCAACGTCAACGCTGTTGGCCTAAGGCCGGGTGCGGCAGGCCCGCGGCGGCGCGGAAACGACACCGGACGGCGCCGGCGACGGGACAACGACCGACGCCACACGGGCACAGGGCCTACGGCACCGGGAAGGGCGCTGCGGGCGGGGAGAGCACCGTCTTCTCCAGCTCCGCGCGCCGGTGCGGAGGGGGAGCGCCGGGGCTCAGTCCTCCGTGCAGCTGAAGTCTTGCGGCGAGGTTCGCAGCTTGCCCAGCAGCCGGCGGAGCGCCACCCGATCACGTTCGGACAGGTCCGCGAAGAGCTCGTGCTCCACGGTGTCGAGCGCCATGTCCGACGTGCGGAGCTGCGATGTCCCCTGCGGGGTGATCTCGACGATGTGCCGGCGCCGGTCCGCGGTGTCGCGTCGGCGGCGTACGAGATCGCCGCCCTCGAGATCGTTGAGGAGGGCGACGAGGACGCTGGGGTCGACGTCGAGCCTCTCGATGAGCGCCTTCTGTGTGACTGGCCCCTCGGCGAGCTGCAGCAGCGTCATCATGTGCCGCGGGGTGATGCCGGTGGCCGCGAGCGCCTTGTGGATCAAGGTCTGCGACGCGTTGCCGTGGTAGGCGAGCAGGAAGCCGAGGCGATGGTCCGGAGCGCCGGGAGTCGTCGACGGCCCCGCAGATTCCTGGATGGCCCTGTCCTGAGCTGGCATTGCCCCACGGTATCAGGACGTCCATTGTGGAACAGGGGAAATCGTTTATAGTCGTCAACGATCCAGGCCTGTCCATCGTTGATGATTCCGAGGTAAACCATGTTCATCGCCTACGCCGTGGTCGGCGTCCTTCTCGCCCTCGCGCTCGGCGCCTCCGCCGTACTGACGTTCACGCGCAACGAGGCCATCACGGCCTCGATGGGCAAGGTGGGCGTTCCCGACACCTGGTTCCCCCGCCTGGCCTCGCTCAAGGCGGCCGGCTCCCTCGGCCTCCTGATCGGCCTCGGCGTGCCGCTGATCGGGTCCGCCGCCGCCATCGGCGCCTTCCTGTACTTCATCGGGGCCGTCATCACCCACCTGCGCGCCAAGGACTACGAGATCGCTCCGCCCGTGGTCCTCGCCCTGCTGGCGGTCGCCGCGCTGGTCCTGCGGGTGATGTCGGCCTGAGTGCCCGAGCGCTGCCGATGGCCGCGCCCGCGGCCGGCGGCACGGCCCGCTGAAAGACGGCGGTGATCAGCAGCAGGAAAGATCTGCACATTTATGCTGGCTCGATGCGATCTGCTCCTTGGTGGGCCCTGGTCTCCTCCGGCTGCGCCCCTGTGCTTCTGGTCGGCTCCTGGACGATCGCGCAACTGCGCCAAGGCCCGGAGTACGACCCCGCGAGGCAGACCCTGAGCGTGCTGGCCTCCTACGGAGCTGCCAGCTACTGGCTGATGACGGGGGCGCTGCTGGTGCTGGGGACGTGCTACGTGGTGACGGCGCACGCGCTCCGGTCGGCGGCGCTGCCCGGGCGGGTGGCCCTGGCCGGCGGGGGACTGTGCGCACTCGCCCTGACCCTGGTGCCCGCGCCGGACAGCGGTGGAGCACTGGAGCACGGGGCGGTGGCCACCCTGGGCCTGGTGCTCCTGGCGGTGTGGCCTCCCCTGGCCGCCGTGCGGGGCGGGAGGCCGGCGCCGTGGGGGCTGAGGCTCGATGTGTCGCTCGCCGCGAGCGCGTTGATGTGCGCGAGCGCGCTGTGGTTCCTGGCGGAGCTGCAGAGCGCGAGGGCGCCCGGTGTCGCCGAGCGTGTGGTGACGTTCTCCCAGGCACTGTGGCCGTTCCTGGTCGTCCTCTCCTGCCGGAGAAGCACAGCCTGACGGAGCACGGTCGGCCCGTCCTACGGGGCGCCTACGCGTCCACCGCGCGCCGCAGCCAGGCCCCGACCACCGCGTAGTCGCTGTCCGTCAGACCCTGCCGGGGATCCACCCGGCGGAGCAGGGCGGGGCCCGGGTGATGGACGGCGACCCAGGCCCGGTCGGTGTCGGTGATCTCGTCGTCGACCCAGACGAAGGGGCGGCCGACGGCCCACGCGACGAGGGCGCGGGTCTTCCAGTGCAGCCCCCTTCTCGCGTCCCGCTCCTCCTGCTCCTCCTGTTCCTTCCGCTCCTCCCGTCCGGCCGTGCCGTCGCCCTCGGAAGGCTCCGGCCATCGGACGACGGCCAACCGCGGCAGGCCGATGCGCGGGGCGATCCACTCGTTCGCGTCCTCCATCCAGGTCGTCGCCCAGACGAGCTCGCAGGGCAGCGCCGCGAGCCGTGGCCCGTGCCGGGGATCGATCCTGGCCAGGAGCGGATTCGCACCGGCGCCCGGAGTTTCGGGGCCCGCCCCGTAGGTCGGATACGGGTGGGACGCCGCGCCGAAGGGGATGAGCGGCCCGTCGACGTCGAGGAACAGCAGCGGACGCTGCGCGGAGCGAGTCACGGGAGCACGATAGCGACGGCCGGCCCCACCGGGCGCACGGTCCCCGGGGTAGGGGAAATCGTGGAGGGGCAGGTCGTGGCGGCGCGGCGGCGCGGCGGTGCGGCGGGGACGCCGAGACGCACGAGAGCACCTGAGTGAACGCCTCCGGGGCGACAGCCGACCGCTGCCACCCCGGAAACGTCGTATCCGGCCGTGCCCTAGGTGAGCGGCTCGACCCACACATTCCGGTAGCGGATCTTACTTCCGTGATCCTGGAGCTTGATCGCTCCCGCCGTCGGCCCCTCGGCGGCCCCGCCACCGGTCGGGCCGTCGACGGCCACGTCGTCGTGGACGGTGACGCCGTTCCACACGACGGTGATCCGGGCGTCCTCCGTCTTCGCCCCCGAAGCGTCGTACCGGGCGGCGCGGAAGGTGATGTCGTACGTCTGCCAGGTCTCCGGCGCCGTGGCCGCGTTCACGTCCGGGGCCTTCTTCGTGTAGATCGCCCCGGCCTCGTCGTCGGCGAGCGTGTCGTCACCGTAGGAGTCCAGGATCTGTACCTCGTACCGCTCCTGAAGATAGACACCGCTGTTGGCCCGGTCCTGGCCGGTCACGTCCGGCGGGAGGTTCGGCAGCCAGAACTCCACGTGGACGCGGAAGTCCTCGAACCCCTGCTTGGTGCGCAGGTCACCGTTGTTGATCTCCATCTCGCCGCCGCTCACCGGCCATTCGGGCGTGCGGCCGTCCGGGTGCTGCCAACCACCCTGGTCCGTGCCGTCGAAGAGCTGGACACGGGTGCCCTTCGGATGGACGGTGATCATGTCCAGGTTCACATGCCCGGTGTCGCCGCTGTCGTACGCGTAGGTGATGGTGTTGCGCCCCTCGCGCAGCTCCAGTTGCTCGGTCCCCGTCGACCAGGTCTTCCAGTCGGTGGTGGAGAGCAGTTCGATCTGCCGCACCTTCTCGCCATTGACGTGGACGCTCACGGTCTTGGTGCCCGGGGCCGGGTCCGGCCCGTTGCTGTAGCGCAGACCCACGTCGTACGGACCCGCCTTCTCGGCCTCCACGTCGAAGGTGACCGCCGCGCCCTCCTCGCCGAAGTTGTCGACGAAGCCGCCGCCGGAGTAGCCCGCGTGCTCGGTGTCGACGTCCGCGCCGCCGGTGAGGGTGGCTTCCTCCGCCTCGTACCGGGTGGCCGGGGGCTGGTCGCCGGGCAGGGAGTTGAGGGTGTACCAGGCCTCGGTGCTCCACAGCTCCGTACCGCTCTGCGAGGAGAACGGTCGCGGGGAGCGGACGTGGACCACTCGGTTCGCCTTGAGCCCGGGGATGGTCAGCGTGACCTTCTTGCCGTCCTCGGAAAGGGTGGCCGCACTGACCTCGAGAGACTCCTCGTCGATCTTGGGCCCGCCGTACTGCGGAGTGGGGGCGTACGTCCACTGGTCGACCCGGTAGCTCTCGGCGAGCTTCGCGGCCGTCTCCTCGGAGAGCGGCTCGGTGTACTCCAGCTCGAAACCGCCCGGCTTCGCGCGCATGGCCAGGATGTCGAAGGCCTTGTCGCCGCTGGGCGAGAGCTTCTGGAGCCCGTAGGCCAGCTTGCCCTCCTGACCCCAGTTGCCGCCCGCGCCGAGGCCACCGGCGTAGATCGCGCCGTCCGGGCCCATACTGATCCGGTTGACGCCCGCCTCCAGGCCCTGAGTGAAGCGGAAGACCGCACCCTGGTACTCGCCGTCGACCTTCTCCAGGTACGCGCGCTGGATACCGCCGTACGTGACGTCCCCGAACAGCATCTGCCCGGCGAACCGTCCTTCGGTCAACTGCAGAGGCGTGCTGGGGGAGTTGGCTATCTCGTTCTGCGGCAGCCACAGCACCGGCTTGGTGACCGGCTTCGCGTCGAAGGGGCCGGACGGGTTGGTGTAGTGGTTGAAGAAGCGGTCCTGCTTGATGTGGAGCAGCTTCGAGGAGGGCAGCCAGCTGCCCTGGTTGTCGAGGACGAACATGTCGCCCTCGGGGCCCCAGCCGATGCCGTTGGGCGTACGCAGGCCACCGGCGATGTAGTCGACCTCGCCGGTCTCCTTGTTGACCTTGATGGTCGAGCCGCGGTTCTCCGCCGGCTGCGGGTCGGTCGTCGCCCCGCCCAGGTCGATCGCCACGGACAGGTTCAGATAGAAGTAGCCGTCCCGGTACAGCAGTCCGAAGGCGAACTCGTGGAAGTTCCCGCCGTACGGCCACGTCGCGACCGTTCGCCGCTCGTCCGTCACGTCGTCGCCGTCGGAGTCGGTGAGCTCGGTGAGTTCGTGCTTCTGGGAGACGTAGAGCTTGCCGTCGACGGCCTTGATGCCCATGGGCTCCTTGAGCCCCTCGGCCACCTTCTTCGCCGTCACACTGCCGGGACCGGTCTCGCCCTGGACGCCGTCGAGGAGGTAGACCTCACCGGTCTCGTTGTCCGTGCCGCCCCAGGTGGTCACGGCGAGCCGGTCGTCGGGCAGCCAGTCCATCGCGGTGACCTGCGGCTCGAAGCCCGCGGGGCGCAGATCGGTGAGCGCGTAGTCCGGGTGCGTCTCGGTCAGGGGCAGCCCGTCGCCGGGGGAGTCGAGGGCGCCCTCGCACTCCTTGCGGCCCGGCGCCGTCACCCGTACGACGTCGGCGTCGGTGGACAGCACGGAGTTCGGCACGACGGCGAAGTCCCCGGCACCGGGCGGCTTCCACTCCAGGGTGACCTGCTGGTCACCCGTACGGTCGAAGTGATCGATTCTCAAGGCATGGTGACCCTCCGTCAATTCGACGGAACCGTCCTTGGGGTCCGCGCCGTGCACCCCGTCGTGGTCGATGACGGTGGAGTCGTCGATCCGCAGCCGCGAACCGTCGTCGCTGATCAGCCGGAAGTCGTACGCACCGTCCTCGGGAACGGCGAGATTGGCCGTGACCTCGGAGACGAAGTGGTCGCCGAAGCCGAAGTCGTCCGGAGAGCTCCAGTCGATCTCGGTCATCAACTTGTCGACGTTCGGCGTCTGTCCGGTCTTGATGTCGCACAACTCGCTGAGAGGCACCTGCACATCGAAGACACGCAGGGTGACTCCCGGCTCCTGCGGCGGAAGTTCGTCGCGCGGCACCGGAGCGGCGGCGGCCGGAACGGCGGAGAACGCGCCGACGAGAAACGCGGAGACCAGCAGGCCGGTGAGATGTCTGCGGCAACGGTGGAGCGGCCGTGGATGCATTCTTCCTCCTGGCCCCTCGCAGCGAGGGGCACGTCGCGGCGGTGGGTGGGGCCACCCGGCGCCCGGGGGTGAACGTTCGGCTCGTGCGGTGGGGCAGCGCGTCCGGACAGGGGCTCCGGTGGCTGCGCCGAGAACAGTAGGAGGCTTCTACCGGCGGCGTCCATACTTCGTCACCACAGTGTTCAAAGTTCGCCGGTGATGATGCAAAGTGCTCAAACGCCTTGGTGTACAAGGCATCTGGCGAAAGGTCAGCAGCGACCGCGGTCCGTCCGACGGCACGCCGGTACTTCAACGCTGAATGCGGACGGTGACCCGGATCCCGCCGGTGGCGCTCACCCCGGCCCCGATGGCTCCGACGGCGGCAGCCGTGCTGCCGTGGCCGGCCAGAGCCAGGACGGTCACGGCGATGACCGACACGAGTGCGGTCACGGTCGCGAGCCATCCGAGCAGATGAGTACGAGCCCGAGTACGAGGCTGAGGTCGGTTCGCGGAACGATTCCCGGACGTCCGCAACGTCCACATGGATGACGACGAGAGCCGGTGTGTCTGGGGGAGCTACGCATACATGGCGTCAGGTCCGGTCAGAGCCAGGGCAGTTGATGCACGACGGAGGAGTGACCCGCCGCCGGATGCTGGAGGTGGCGGAGCTCTCGGCCGCCGAGCCACGCCGCAGCGGCACGCCGCACTTCGGGGCCATCAGACGCTCGACGCTCTACGGCTATCTGAAGAAGCGCGACGCCCCGGTCGGCAACGGCGACTGGCCGGTCATCGACACCGTTCTGCGCTGCATCGCCCATGTGGCCGAGGCCAACGGGCGTCCTGTCCAGATCGACCACACAGCATGGCAGCGGGACTGGCAGCGCCTCGTGGACCAGCAGTACACGCGAAAGTCACGCAGCGCACCGGACAGCTGGATCGGCAGCTGGGACGGGGCCGCCCGGGCGGGCGAGACCGGAGAGGCGGGAGTCGCCCTGAAACTGACGTCGCGTCTGCGTTCCGACTGCCGGACATACTTGGGTCGCGATCACCTACTCACCCACCTCGCCGCGCTCCGTGAGGCCCTGTGGAGCTGCTACGTGGGGCACTGGCACGAGGCGAGCCGACGCTACATCGAGGTCGTCGCCGACGAGGCCGACCGCCCGGACCGCGACCCGGTCATCTGGCTCCTCGCGCGCTGGGGAGGGGAATGGCGCGCACCGGCGGCCGCACCGGAAACTGGCGCCACGCACATGTGGAACTGGCGGACCTTCTGCCCTCGATGGTCGAAACCTTCGGCCCCGAACATCCGGCGACGTTCAGTGCGGCGGCGGCGGCACACGCCTGGGCCGCCGGGAGGGCCGGGCGGCCGGTGGAGGCATGTCGCTGCTGGGGGTGGAGCACCCCCTCAGCATTCACGCGGCCGAGGTCGAGGCGCTCTGCCTCCTGGAGGACGACGAGGAAGCGGCCTTCGCCGCGCTTTCCGATGTTCTCACCCGCACCCGGCTGCTACTCGGCCCCAACCATCCGCAGACCCTGCAGGCCGCCTCCAACCATAGGGCGATCCGGGCCGGCACCAGCATCTCGACGGTGGCCGTCGAGGAGTTCGAAGACATCGCCGAGCGCCTGGGTATGGCGCTCGGGGAGGAGCACCCCGACACGCTCCGTGTCCGGAACAACGTGGTCATCGCCCTGCTGAACTCCCAGGGTGCTCGTTCGGCTCTGACGTTGTGCCGAAGGACGGTCTACGCGTTCAGGAGAGTCCTGGGCGACGACCACCCGGAGACGATCGCGATCCTGGACCTTCTTGACGTGGTGACGGAGCGTGCCCGCCACGACGAGGACGTGTCACGGGGCATGCCGACTCGTGAGTCCTCCTCGATGCCGACGTACAACATCGGCTTCCACGGCGGAGAGCCCCCAACGAGTGACCGTGCGCTCAAGTGCCGTATCGATCCGGTCGGGTGGCCCCCCGCGCCGACGCAGGCGGACGACCACGAGCAGGATCACAAGGACGGCCGCCGGAGCACCCCGGCGGCGCAGCGGAACGGATACGACATCCTGAGGGCGGTGGCCGCGCTGCCCGTGAGCACGTGGAGCTACCGGGGCGAGGAAGACGTCCGGCACCTCGACCCCATGGCACAGGACTGGCATGCCTCCTTCGGCCTGGGCCCCGATGCCCGCTCCATCCACCCGGTCGACGCCAACGGTGTCGCCATCGTCGCGGTGCAGGCCCTCCACTGCATGGTGCAGGACCTGCGGCAAGAGCTGGAGGACCTGCGCGGAAGCGGCGACGCGCGTGGGGACGGGTGTGGCGACGGGTGTGGCTGTTCCGGCACAACCCCGCCCTCATGAAGGGCACCGCTCGAGCCCGAAGACGGAACGCGGCGCGGAAGGACGAACTGCCACCGGCGAAAGCGCTCCGACGCCCGCCCGTCCCCGGGTTCGACCCGCTGCGGGGCCCGACGCCGCCGCTACGCCTCGAACATCACGGGGCTCCCCCTACTCGCCCGGTTCGGCCGCGCAGCCGAGGTCCCGCTCCGGGCGCTGCCCGGTGGTGAGGAACGCCGTCACCGCATCGTTCGCGCAGACATTGCCGCCGAACGGATAGACACCGTGCCCGCCCTGGTCGGCCGTCACCATCGTGGCCCTCTGACCGAACGCCTGCCGCAGCTCCCGGGCGCCGGCCAGCGGCGTCCCCGGGTCGCGTTCGTTCTGCACCATGAGCACGTTCGACGGCCCCCGGTCACCGATCCGCACCGGCGGCTCGACCCGCTCGGCCGGCCAGAACGCGCACGGCCCGATGCTCGCCGTGGAGCCGCCGAGCATCGGATACCGCAGCCGGTCGACCACGACATTGCGCTGGTACTCCCGAACCGCCCCCGGCCAGCGCGAATCACCGCAGATCACGTAGAAGCGCGCCGCCATGAGGTTCTCCAGGTCCGGCGGCAGCGGGGGAGAGGGCGGCAACGGCCGGTCCGTGTCGACCGCTTGCCAGAACTCCGCCAGGTGAGGCAGGAGAGCATCGGCGTAGAGACGTTCGAACGTGACCCCGCGGAACGCCGTCCCGTCGACACCTTGGACCGGCTTCTTCTCCAACCGCTTCGCGAGGTCGAAGAACTTCGCGGTCACCTGCTCCGGCGTGGCGCCCAGACCGTACTCGGGATGCGCGGCCGCGAACTCCGCGAAGTCCGGGAACCGGTCCTCCAGCCCCCGGGCGAACAGCCGCATGGCCGTGGAGTCGTAGCCGCCGGGACCAAGATTGCTGTCGAGGACGACCCGGTCGCCGCGCTTCGGGAACATCGTCGCGTACACCGCACCGAGGTAGGTGCCGTAGGAATGGCCGAGGTAGGAGACCTTCGGCTCGCCGAGCGCCGCCCGGATCCGGTCCATGTCGCGTGCGGTGTTCGCGGTGGTGATGTGCGGCAGCATCCACGCCGTCCGCGAGGTGGCGCACTGCCTCGTGACGGTCCGCGCGTACCCCGCTTCCCGCGCGACGTCGGCCGGGGTGTGCGCGTACGGAGCGAAGTTGCCGCGGTACTGCTGTTCCCGCGTCAGATCGCAGGTCACCGGTGCGCTGCGGCCGACGCCACGGGGGTCGAAGCCGATCACGTCGTAGGAGTCCAGCACCTTCCGGGGCAGCCCCGAGGCGGCGAGAACAGCCGGATAGCCGAGCCCCGAACCCCCGGGGCCACCCGGATCGGTCAGCAGCACACCACGGCGCTTCGACGGATTCTCGCTCGCCAGCCGGGAGATCGCGATCTCGATCCGGCGGCCGTCCGGGCGCCGGTAGTCCAGCGGAACGTCGAGCGTCGAGCACTCCAGACGGGGCGAGGCGACGTCCTCGGGACACGGGCCCCACCGCACAGGGCCCGGCCCCCCGCCCACGGCGCCCGGAGCCGCCGCCACCGACGCTCCCGGCATCGCGGTCGCCAGTGCCACCACGCCGAGGGCGAGGGCGAGGGAGAAGGGTTTACGCATGTGATGTCCTCCTGGAAAAGGGCGCACGGGCGCCGGAAACACGGGCTCGCAGCGCCCGCCGCTGGCTGTGTGGCGTAAGCGGTCGTGAGAGACGGCCACCGTCCCCCGGCCTTCACCCCCTCGGTGGCACCGAGGAGCGGGCCCGTCCTCCAGGATCGGTTCGGACCGCCTCCCGGCCCCGGACCCCCCCGCAGCCGCCGGCCCGCTCGACGGCCGACTCCCGCCGGATGTGTGCCCAGCCACCGGACACCACCGAGAGCAGCGCGACGATCCCGAGGAACACCATCCGACCCGCGGAGCCGCCGGGGAACCGTCCGATGAGACCCCACAGCAGCTCGGCGTCCCGGTCGAGCAGACCGCGGATCACCGCCTGGGAGGCCAGCGCCGTCATCACCATCCCGGCCGCCTCGATCGCCACAAGGCCACGCTCACGCATCGGGCATCTCCGTCTCGCGTCCGGTCGTCTCGGCACGTGGACGAGTCTGTCCGTGCGGCGCAGCCGGCCACATCGACCCCGCGGCCCGAGGCCGGTCCTACCAGCGGCGAGGGGGTGGTACGACTCCGGTCCAGGGCACATCCACCCTGGGGCTGACTCACCGGCCCTTACGGCTTCGCGATACTGAACGGGTGAACACGGACGGCGCGCCACGGCTCGGATGGTGGCAGCAGACCTGGCGGCTGGCGGCGGCCGCGGCGGTGAGCGTGCCGATCTGGCTCTACATCGGTGTGCTGCTGCACGCACAGGGCGCCGGACCGGACTCCTGGTTCCGCACCGGTGATCCGCTCGTGGCCCTCGCCTGTCTGACGGCGCTGCTGTGGCGGCGGCGGTTCCCGCTCGCCGTCGCCATGACGGTCACGATCGCCTCGACCGCGTCGGCGCTCGCCACCGGTGCCGCCCTCGTGGCGCTGGGCTCGATCTCCACCCGCCGCCGGCCCGTCGAGATCGGGGCCGTCGTACTGGCCTACGTGACCGCGTCACAGTTCGCCGGCGGGTTCTACCCGATCCAGAACCCGCCGGGCACGTTCTGGCTCCAGCTCACGTTGCCGGCCCTGAGCGCGGGAATCGCGGCAGCCGTGGGCATGGCCGTCGGCGCGCGGCGCGTCGAAGTGCGGTCCCTGCGGGAGCGCGCGGAAAGCGCGGAGCGGGAACAGACGGCACGAGCGGCGCAGGCACGAGTTCTGGAGCGCAACCGGATCGCCCGCGAGATGCACGACGTTCTCGCGCACCGGATCTCCCTGGTCGCCATGCAGGCCGGAGTGCTGGACCACCGCGGCGACCTCCGAGCGGAGGAGAACCGCCTGCTGGTCCGCGGCATCGCCGAGGGCTCCCACCAGGCCCTGGAAGAACTGCGGGACGTCCTCGGCGTGCTCCGGGCGGACCCGGGCCACCCCGAACCACCCCAGCCCTCCCTCGACCGCATCCCCGACCTGGTGGCCGACGCCCGCGCGTCGGGCCTGGACGTCACGCTGACCACCACCGTGACGGGAACACCCACCGACCTCGTGGGACGGACCTGCTACCGGGTCGTCCAGGAAGGCCTGACCAACGCCGCCAAACACGCTCCGGGCGCCCCCGTCCACATCGCCGTCGAAGGCGGCGCGGGCGACGAACTCGGTGTCAGCGTCCGTAACTCCCCGGCCACCACAAGAGCCGCACAGCGACCACCGGCATCGGGGTTCGGACTGCTCGGCCTCACCGAGCGGGTCGGGCTCGCCGGCGGAACCCTCCACCACCGCCCCACACCCGACAGCGGGTACGTCCTCACCGTGCGACTGCCCTGGCCGATTCCCACCCATGAGAAGAGAACCTGAGTGGACAACGAGCGGGAGCCGGTACGTGTCGTCATCGTCGACGACGACCAACTCGTACGTATGGCGTTGCGCCTGGTCATCGACGGCGAACCGGACCTGACCGTCGTCGCGGAGGCGGCCGACGGGAGGGCCGCGATCACCGCGGTGGACGAGCAGCGGCCGGACGTCGTGCTGATGGACGTACGGATGCCGGTCCTCGACGGACTCAGCGCGACCCGTGAGCTCCTCACCCGACCGACGCCGCCCGGGGTGCTCATGCTGACGACCTTCGACTCCGACGACCTGGTGCTCGGCGCCCTGCGCGCCGGAGCCCTCGGATTCGTGCTCAAGGACACCCACCCGACGCGGATCCTCGACGCCGTGCGAACCGTCGCGGACGGAAATCCCGTACTGTCCCCGGCCGCCACGGCACGGGTGATCGCGGCGGCCACCGGTCCGCGGTCCCCCCACGCCCGTGACGCGTCCCGCCGGGCGGCCCGGGACCGGCTGTCGGCACTGACCGAACGGGAACGGGAAACCGCCGGGGCCATCGCGGACGGACTGGGAAACCCGGAGATCGCCCAGAGGCTCCACATCAGCGTCGCGACCGTCAAGGCACACACCGGCAGCCTGTTCTCCAAGCTGGCGGTCCAGAACCGGGTACAGATCGCCCTGCTGGTCCGCGACGCGGAGGAATGACTCCGCGAACGCCCGAGCGGGCCGGTGCGCAAGGGAGCTGCGCACAACACAAAGGCAAGGAGAGAACTCTCCTTGCCACTCTCAACATATAGCTCACCGGGGGGCTTGCGGCAAGGCCCCCGTGAAGGCGCAGAATCGTCGGCCGATGCCACTACCTGCGGAATCGAGGGCGCGACGTGCGCGTGTTGCTGACGACGTACGGGGAGAGACGACCGGGGATGGGAACGTGCGCGACGAGAAGAGCGACAGAGAGCGAGACTCCGGTGATCCGACCGGCCACCGCAGTGCGACGGAGTACGGCCGCCCCGGAGGTGTCGCGATGACCGGGCCGTACGTGGTGGAGCTCCGCGAGACCGACGAGACGCAGGGCGCGGTCGTCGGCGGCAAGGGCGCGCACCTGGGCGGGCTGTCGCGGATCGAAGGCGTCCACGTGCCGGACGGTGTCTGTGTGACGACGGACGCCTTCCGCCGGGTCATGGCACAGGCTCCGGCGCTCGACGACCGGATCGAAGAGCTGTCACGCGTGAACCCGGACGACCGGGAGACGATCCGCACGCTCAGCGCACGGATTCGCCGCACCGTCGAAGAGATTGCTATCCCCGGCGACATCGCGGCGGCGATCACCGGCGCGCTCGCCCGGCTCGGCGAGGAAGCCGCCTACGCCGTCCGGTCCAGCGCGACGGCGGAGGACCTGCCGACCGCCTCCTTCGCCGGTCAGCAGGACACGTACCTGAACGTCGTCGGGCCGCCAGAGGTCCTCCGGCACATCAGCCGCTGCTGGGCCTCGCTGTTCACCGAACGGGCGGTGGTCTACCGGCAGCGCAACGGCATCGACCACCGTGCGGTCCACATGGCCGTGGTCGTGCAACAGATGGTCCTCCCGCACGCGGCCGGCGTCCTGTTCACCGCCGACCCCGTCACGGGCGACCGGAAGACCGCCACCATCGACGCGGGCTTCGGCCTCGGCGAGGCCCTGGTCTCCGGTCTGGTGAACCCGGACGTCTTCACGGTGCGGGACAGCGAAGTCGTCGCCAGGGCGCTCGCCGCCGAACAGCGGGCCGTTCACACCCTGCCGGCCGGTGGTACGCGGGAGATGGCGGCCGACGCGCAACAGCAGGAGCAGCCGACGCTGACGGACGAACAGGCCGTACGTCTCGTGCGGCTCGGCCGGCGGATCGAAGCGCACTTCGGCCGCCCGCAGGACATCGAATGGTGCCTGGTCGACGACGGCTTCCGGATCGTCCAGAGCCGCCCGATCACGACCCTCTTCCCCATCCCCGCCCCTGCCCCTGCCCTCGTACCCGGGACCGGCGACGAGGAGAACCGCGTCTACGTCTCCGTCGGGCACGGGCAGATGATGACCGACCCCATGAAGCCTCTCGGCTACTCCATGTGGCAGCTGACGGCCCTGGTGCCGATGCACGAGGCCGGCGGAAGGCTGTTCGTCGACGTCACCCCGCGGCTGGCCTCGCCCGCGACCCGCGACGGCCTCCTCGACGCGATGGGAAAGGGCGACCCGCTGATCAGGGACGCCCTGGAGACCGTCCTTGACCGCGGCGACTTCGTCCCGTCGCTCCCGGACATGGCTCCCGGCAGACCGCCGTCGGCCGGTGCGCCACCCGTCCCGATCGCGACCGACCCGGCCGTCGTCACCGAGCTGATCGAGCGCAGCCGGGCCTCCATCGCCACCCTGGAGCGAGACATCCGGACGAAAACCGGACCGGCGCTGTTCGACTTTCTGCTGGAGGCCTTCGAGGAGCACAAGAGGGTCCTGAGCGATCCGCTGAGCATGCAGGCGATCATGGCGGGGATGGAGGCCACCTGGTGGCTCAACGACAAGCTGGGGGAGTGGCTGGGCGAGAAGAACGCGGCTGACACCCTGACACTGTCCGCTCCCGGCAACATCACGTCGGAGATGGGACGGGAGCTGCTCGACGTCGCGGACGTGATCCGCCCGCACGGGGAGGTGGTGGCGTTCCTGCGGGACGCCGAATACACCGACGACACAGCATTCCTGGACGACCTGGCGAAGCTTCCGGGCGGAACCGGGGCTCGCGACGCCATCGCGGCCTACCTCGACCGGTACGGCATGCGCTGCGTCGGCGAGATCGACATCACCAGACCACGCTGGCGCGAGCGGCCCACCACGCTCGTACCCGTGATCCTCGACCACGTGAGGAACTTCGCGCCGGGAGCCGCCGAACGGCACTTCGAGCAGGGCCTGGAGAAGGCACGGCAGAAGGAACAGGACGTGCTGTCACGCTTGCGGGCCCTGCCGGACGGGGACCGGAAGGCCGACGAGACCAATCGGATGATCGACCGGGTCAGAACCTTCATCGGATACCGGGAATACCCGAAGTACGGCATCGTCAGCCGCTACCTCGTCTACAAGCAGGCCCTGCTGGCGGAGGCCGAGCGCCTGGTGCGGGCGGGCGTGCTCCCCGAGAAGGAGGACGTCTTCTACCTCACCTTCCAGGAACTCCACGACGCCGTGCGCTCGAACCGGCTGGACGACCGGATCATCCAGCAGCGCAAGGACGCGTTCCGCTCGTACCACGCGCTCACACCGCCCCGCGTGCTCACCTCGGACGGCGAAGCCCTCACCGGGGCGTACCGGCGCGACGACGTGCCGTCCGGCGCCCTGACCGGGCTGCCGGTCTCCGCCGGCACCGTCGAGGGAAGGGCTCGCGTCATCCTGGACATGGCCCAGGCCGATCTCGAAGCGGGCGACATCCTGGTCACGACCTTCACGGACCCCAGCTGGTCGCCCCTGTTCGTCGGCATCGCGGGCCTGGTGACGGAAGTCGGCGGCCTGATGACCCACGGCGCGGTCATCGCCCGGGAGTACGGCCTGCCGGCCGTCGTAGGCGTGGAACAGGCCACCCGGCTCATCCGGGACGGGCAGCGGATCCGCGTACACGGAACGGACGGCTACGTCGAGATCCTGCCCTGACCGGCCGTACTCGGCCCTGACGAGCTGCGCGTGCGCGTGGGCACCTGGAGCGGACGGGATGCGGTGGTGCGCTTGAAGCTCGCGCACCACCGCGTGGGAGCGACGGCAACCCATCGCACGTGCGCGCCCGACAGACGCCAGGACCGCCGTGCTGTCACACGCAAGGTGTCGACCCGGCGTTTGCCCCCCGGCAGTGCTCTGTGGCATGTCCGCGTCCCAGATGTAGCCGACGATGGTCGCCCACGGGACGCCGTTGCGTTCCGGCCGCTCGATGCCCAGGACCAGGAGTCGCCCTCCCGGGAGGGGTCAGGTCCTGCCGGTCGGGACGGAGCGCAGCCCACCGGAGAAGTCTTGCTGGGCCTGCTGGGCCTGCTGATCGTTCGCGACGATCCGCAGGATGCTGTCGGTGAGCTGCTGGGGGTGGGCGGTCCCGAGGCTGACGCTCAAGGTGTCGTAGGTGTCGTAGACCGTGGAGCCGTCGGAGAGCTCGCGGCCGTCCGACTCCTTGACCAGCGACCACTCCGAGTCGCCGCGGTGGAACGTGTACACGTCCTCGGCGGTGTGGAACGTGATGTCGCAGCCGCACCCGAAGTCGTCATCGGGATCCTCGAACTCCCCGTCCTCGTGGTGCCGGTTCAGCGTCACCGTGCCGTCGTGCTGCTCGGTGAGCAGCCCCGCGACGGCCGCCACCGTCTCGTGCATATCGGCCCCGATGGGGGCCGAGGCCGGCGCGGCGTCCAGCGTGCGCACGATGCCGGGGGCGTGCCGGGCGACCAGAGACCGAACCTGCTCGGACACCGACCGCAGTGCCGCCAGGGCATCGGCGAGGTTCGCCGGCTGCCCGGGCCCGGCCGGTGCGGGCAGTACCGTCTCGCCGCGCCCGGCGATCCGTCCGACCGCGCGCCCGAGCTCCTGGAGGGCCTCAGCCTGGTGCTCCAACTGGACGAAGAGCCCCGCGGCGACCGTCGCGGCGTCCTGCGGGGTGTAGAGGGACCACGGGCTCGACAACGCGGTCACCACGGCCCGCGTTGTCTCCTCGGACGCGCTGAGCATCTCCACCGAGTCCCGGGGGTCGTGCATCCCGTACTCGACGGCGCAACGGACCTCCCTGACAAGGTCGTTGGGCTCGTGTGCGGCTCGCTCGTACACCTCGTGCCAGGAGGGGGCGTCTGTGGCGTCGGCTTCGGGGGTCTGGTTGATGAGCATGTCCGGATCCTCCCAGAACCGGGTGGCCGTCACGCACTCTCTGTCCCCCGCAGAGGTGATCCTTCACCGACCGGGGCCGGACGGCCGGTGCCTGGACATACAGTGCCGGCGGCTTGCTCCCGGGGCGCGGGCAGCGGCCACAGGCCAAAGGGCGGGGGAGGCATGGACAGCGGCGACCAATGAGGGGGGCAGGCCGAGATCTTCTTGAAGGAGGAGAACGAGCCGGGTCCGGTGGCGGCGTGCCCGCAGGGCCGACCCGACCACGACCGGTACGCATCGGAGGCCCGGGAGCAGGGCTTCCGGCAATGAGGACGAAGGGGAACGACCAGGCGCTCCCGTCCGTGAAGGCGAAGTGGACCAGCGCGCGCGGTCGCACCGGTGACCGCCGGTCAGAGGCCGCCGAGGACCTGCGAGAAGCCGTCCCGTTTCGGACGATCAGCGAAGGACCATGAGCGGCGCAGAGGCGCGAAAGCGGTTCGGCGCGGCGGTGCCGGCCAGGATCTACAGCGATGGGCAGCTACGGCCGGTGCGCAACGCCCGAGTCGTGGACGAGGGGGAGGGCGGCCCGTCCGGGTGGGGGGGTGACGGGCGGCCTCACACCTCAGCGCATCGGGGAGCACGTCGTGTTGATGCGCGAGGCGGACCCTTCGCTGGTCGGCGAGGACATCCTGGCCGAACTCGGGATGCTCGTCGCGAACATGCGAGCCGACGGCGGCCATGTTCCGATCCCGGGAGGGGAAGGGGGCGCTGCCCCGTGACACGGGAGTAGCCGACGAGGGGCCGCCCCGCACGTGTGCGTGAGCACGCGCATGGGCGTGCTCACGGGTGTGGGGCTGCCCCTGCCGGTCCCGATCCGGGTGAAGAGCCGGCGGAGAGAGTCAGTTCCCCTCGGTCTCGAAGGCCCGCAGCAGATCGGCGGCGACGCTCACGGCGATGGTCGCGGGATCCTTGCCGGTGATGTCGGCGAGCCCGATCGGGGTCTTGATCCGATCGATGGTGGCCTCGTCGTGACCGCCCTCCGTGAGGAGGCGTCTGCGGAACCGCCCCCACTTGGCCACCGACCCGATCAGCCCGATGGAGCCGAGGTGATCCGTCCGCAGGGCGGCGTCGCACAGAGCGGCGTCCTCGGCGTGATCATGGGTCATGATCAGGACGTGCGTGCCGCGTGGCAGCGTCTCAAGGACCTCCTCGGGCAGCAGCGGAGTGTGGTGGACCCGTACCGCCGCCACCGCGTCCGCGAGGACCGCGAGCCGTTCCTCGGCGAGGATGTCGGACCGGCTGTCGACCAGATGGAGGTCGAGGTCCTGACGGGCCAGGACGCGCGCCAGTTCCATCCCGACGTGTCCGACGCCGAAGATCGCCACCGTCCTTACCACCGGGAGCGGTTCGAGCAGTACCGAGACCGTGCCGCCACAGCACTGCACGCCGTGACGGTTGGTCACCTTGTCATTGAGAGCGAAATCGATCAGCTCGGGTACGGGCGTGGACGCGGCGATCATCTCCCTGGCCCGATCGATCGTGACCGCCTCGACGTTGCCGCCGCCGATCGAGCCCCACGTCTCGGTCCGCCCCACGACGAGCTTCGCGCCGGCGTTGCGCGGGGCGTGGCCGCGCACGGTCGCGACGGTCACCAGCACGCCGGCCTCCCGGCGAGCTCGCAGCCGTGCGACCGCGGTGACCCAGGTCATGTCAGGCACCGTTCAGCGCTTCTGTCCCGGTTCGTGTCCCGGTCCCGGTGGCGAACCCGTCGCCGGGGTGACCGTTCGGGGAGGGACCGGCCCGGCGAGCCGCCTCGATCGCCCAGTACACCGCTTCCGGTGTGGCGGGCGAGGCGAGTTCCACGCTGACTCCGGCGGGCCCGAACGCCGCGGCGGCCTGCCGCAACGCCTCGCGTACCGAGAACGCCAGCATCAGCGGAGGCTCACCCACGGCCTTGGACCCGTAGACCGCGCCTTCCTCGGTGGCGTTCTCCAGCAGCCGGACATGGAACTCCTCCGGCATCTCGGAGAAGCTGGGCAATTTGTACGTACTGGCCGCCTGGGTCAGCAGCCGGCCGCGGCCCGGCCCGTCACCGGTGTCCCAGCGCATGTCCTCCAGCGTCAGCCAGCCCGCACCCTGCACGAAACCGCCCTCGACCTGACCGATGTCGATCATCGGGGAGAGGCTGTCGCCGACGTCGTGCACGATGTCCACCCGCCGGATGCGATACGCGCCGGTGAAGCCGTCCACCTCCACCTCGGTCGCGGCGGCACCGTAGGAGAAGTACTTGAACGGGGAGCCCTGGAACGCCTTCGCGTCCCAGTGCAGACCCTCGGTCCGGTAGAAGCCCGAGGCCGACAACTGCACGCGCTGGAGGTACGCGGTGCGCACCAGGTCGTCCCAGGCCAGCTCCTCGGCGCTGCCCAGGGCACGCGCGACGCCCTCGACGATGCGCACGTCCGAGGCGTTCGTGCCCAACCGGCCGCCGGCCACCTGGAGCAGCCGCTCGCGGATCTGCTCGCAGGCGTTCTTCACCGCCGCGCCGTTGAGGTCCGCCCCGGCGCTGGCCGCGGTGGCGGAGGTGTTGGGCACCTTGTCGGTTCGCGTCGGGGCGAGGCGCACCTTGTGCAGGGGGATGCCCAGCGTCGTCGCGGCCACCTGCAGCATCTTGGTGTGCAGGCCCTGGCCCATCTCGGTGCCACCGTGGTTGATCAGGACCGAGCCGTCCTTGTAGACCAGAACCAGCGCGCCGCCCTGATTGAAGGCGGTGAGGTTGAACGAGATCCCGAACTTGACCCCGGTGATCGCGAGTCCCCGCTTGGTGTTCGGGTGCGTGGCGTTGAAGGCCGCGATCTCGCGCCGCCGGTCGGTGACGCGACCGTCGGCGCGCACCTGCTGCCAGACGGTGGAGATCCGTTCGGGGTGCGTGACCGGCTGCCCGTACGGTGTCGTCTGGCCCTGCCCCGGCCGGTAGAAGTTGCGCTCCCGCAGCTCCATCGGGTCCAGGCCGAGGAGCGGCGCGCACCTGCCCATGATGTCCTCGATCACCAGCATGCCCTGCGGTCCGCCGAAACCGCGGAAGGCGGTGTTGGAGACCTTGTTGGTCTTGGCGATGCGGCCGGCGACGCGTGCGTTGGGGAGCCAGTAGGTGTTGTCGATGTGGCACAGCGCACGGGCGACCACCGGTTCGGACAGGTCCAGGCTCCAGCCGCCGTCCGCGGTCAGGGTGGCGTCCAGGGCCTGGATGCGGCCGTCGGCGTCGAAGCCGATCTTCCACTCCGCGTGGAAGCCGTGGCGTTTGCCGGACATGGTCAGGTCCTGGGTGCGGTTGAGCCGGACCCGGACCGGGCGGCCGGTCAGCCTGGCGCCGAGCGCGGCGACGGCCGCGAACCCGTGCGGCTGCATCTCCTTGCCGCCGAAGCCGCCACCCATCCGCAGGCACTGCACGGTCACCTCGTGACTGTGCAGGCCGAGCACGTGCGCGACGATCTCCTGCGTCTCGGAGGGATGCTGGGTGCTGCTCTGGACGAACATCTGCCCGTTCTCGTCGACCAGGGCCAGCGCCGCGTGCGTCTCGAGATAGAAGTGCTCCTGGTCGGAGAACTGGAACTCGCCCGAGAACACGTGCGCGGATTCGGCGAAACCGGCGTCGACGTCACCGGTGAGCATCACGGGCCGGGCGCCATGGAAGCTTTCCGCCTCGATGGCGTCCCGCAGCCCGATCAGGGAGGGCAGTTCGTCGAGCTCCACCTCGACGGCGGCCGCACCGAGCCGGGCCGCCTCCAGCGTCTCGCCGAGCACCCAGGCGACCGCGTGACCGTGGAACATGACGGTGTCGGGGAACAGCGGTTCGTCGTGCTTCATGCCGGCATCGTTGACGCCGGGCACGTCGGCACCGGTCAGCACGCGGACCACCCCGGGCACGGCGAGCGCGGGCCCGGTGCGCAGTCCGGTGATCCTGCCGTGGGCCCTCATGACCTGGACCGGGTAGGCGTGCAGAACGTCCTTGGTGCGATGGACCAGGTCATCGGTGTAGAGCGCGCTGCCGGTGACGTGCTGGGTGGCGCTCTCGTGCGGCATCGACACGCCGACGGCCGGCTTTTCGGGGCGCTGGGACAGTTGGCTCATGAGGAAACCGCCTCGGTGGTCTGCGCGTACAGCTTCAGCAGGCTCTGGCCCAGCATCGCGGAGCGGTAGGCGGCGCTGGCGCGCTGATCGTTCATCGGCGTGCCCTCCGTCCGCAGTACCCGCGCCGCGGCTTCGACGGTCTCCGCCGCCCACGGCCTGCCCTCCAGGGCCGCCTCGGTCAAGAGGGCACGGATCGGGGTGGCGGCCACACCGCCCAGGCCGATACGGGCCTTCTGGACGATCCCGTCCTCGATCCGGAGCGCGGAGGCGACCGCCACGCTGGAGATGTCGTCGAAACGCCGCTTGGCGATCTTGTGGAACGCCACGACCGGCGACAGCGGCAGCGGGACGCGTACCGCGCGGATCAGCTCGCCGGGACGGCGCACACTCTGCCGGTAGCCGGTGAAGTACTCCGCAAGGGGAACCTGGCGCTCGCCGTCGGCGTCGGTGAGCACCACCGACGCCTCCAGCGCGAGCAGCACCGGCGGGCTGTCACCGATGGGGGAGCCGGTCCCCAGATTGCCCCCGAGAGTCGCACTGTTGCGGATGAGCCGCGATGCGAACTGCGGGAACAGCTCCGCCAGCAGCGGGATGCGGCCGTCGAGGCGGCGTTCGATCTCGGTGAGCGTCAGCGCCGCCCCGATCTCGACGGAGTCGGATCCGAAGCGCAGCTCCCGCAGTTCGGGCAGCCGGTCGACGGCGATCACGCAATCCGCCCGGCGGGCACGGATGTTCACCTCCACGCCCCAGTCGGTGGAGCCGGCGACCACCACGGCGTCGGGACGCTCGCGCAGCAACCGCAAGGTCTCGCCCAGGGTGTTCCTCCGCAGGAACGCGCTGCCGCCCTGGACGTACTCGGTGGCGACCGGTGCGGGCGGGGGCTCCTCACGACGCTGTGCGAGCGGGTCCTGCTCGGTGGGCGCACCGACGGCGAACGCGGCATCGCGAATGGGACGGTATCCGGTGCAGCGGCAGAGGTTCCCGCTCAGGGCGTGCAGATCGAAGCCGTTCGGCCCGTGCTCGGGGTCGGTGCTCTCGGCCGGTTCCGCGTGCGCGCAGCGGTCGGGCCGGTAGTACTCGGCGGCCATGCTGCAGACGAACCCCGGTGTGCAGTAACCGCATTGGGAGCCACCGCGGACCGCCATCTCCTCCTGCACCGGGTGAAGCGCCCCGGGCGTGCCGGCACCGCCGTCGGTGGCGAGCCCCTCGGAGGTGACGACTTCCTGACCGTCGAGTGCCGCGGCCGGAAGCAGACAGGCGTTCACCGCCACCCAGTCGGTGGGCTCGTTCGTCCCGGGACGGGCGACCAGGACCGCGCAGGCGCCGCACTCACCCTCGGCGCAGCCCTCCTTGGTACCGGTGAGGCCACGCTCGCGCAGAAGGTCCAGCAGCGTGGTGTGGGGCGCGGCCGGCGAAACCGGCGCTTCGGTCCCGTTGATGGTGATGTGTGCCGCCGTCATGACAGGCCTTCGTTTCGGTGCGCGCTCGGTCGGTTCATCATCTTCGTCAATGTCAGACAGCTCTCTTTTATTCAGACGCACCGGGTGAGGGGAGTCAGGCGCGAAACGGCGCGCAACAGCCAGGCGCCGCGAAAAGGTGACGGGAAACCGGAGAATCCGACGCGAAAAGCGGAGATCCGGGAAGTCCGGAATATGCCACGAAAAGGGCACAGAAGGAGAGGGGGCGTGCTCAGCAGCCGTGCGCGATCCGGCCCGGAACCCAGGCGGTGCACTCGGCGAGGCGACCGAGGTCGGAGTAGGTGAACATCAGCTGGTCGCCTCCTTTCGAGGGCAGGGGATCGACGTTCACGGCAAATTAGTGGCTGCAGCCATGGAGGTCAAGGGGCCACCCGGCGCCACACCTTGCGTGAGCGCTCCCCCTCCCATCCGCTCGACCCTGCTCGATCGGCTGCGGCTGCTGAGCGGTTGTGGTTGCGGTGGGGTCGGTGAGGGGCCCCGCATCTCAGAGGCCACGTCTTATCGGTTCCAGTCAAGGGCGGTGGCTAATTCCCGGGCACGGTGCTCTCCTGGTCCGGTGCGGCCTGGGCGACATGGATGGCCGCGTCCGCGCGCGGGTCGTCGGGCGGGCCGTCTCGGTTGCCGTCGCTCTCCGGGCCCCAGCCGAGCAGCCGGACCTTAGCGACCGGTCATGCAGGGGTGCCGCATACCCATCTGCGCTCCCCGTGGACCCGGTCGACGTGTCGTGTCCCCTCGGGCGGATCATTCTCTTCGGGATCGAGCACGGCCTTGTTGGTGTGGTGTTTTGTAGTGGGGCTCTGTGATCTGCCCGGTGACCGAGCGCATGAACTCCGCGAGGGAGAGAGAGTGTGCTGTGGGCTGCCCTTTGCCATGGCGGCGTGGAAGCGGCGGTCGCGCTCCACACGGTGCTCGCGCCGCTCGATCTCCCGCGCCATGTATACGCGAGGGCGTCGCGCAGGGCCGCGAGGTCCTCCTCCGTGCGGCGCTCCGCGAAGAGTTCGGCGAGCTTGGTCTCCAGGGCTTTACGCGCTTGGAGTACGCCGGGGAGCCGGCGCCTGCGTTCCACGAGCCGCTCGACGGGCTCGGTCACGTCGAGGCTGTCGCCGACGAGGTGAGTGCCGCCACCGTGGTGCACCTCGACCAGGCCCTGTACTTCGAGGACGGTGATGCCCTGCTTGACCCAGGCGCGTCAGACGCCAAGCCGCTGGGCCGGTTCACGCCCGGGTGGGAGACAGCCGCCGGGCTCGGCGGCGTTGTTCTGCCGGGTCCCTTTTTGTGGTTGCTGAGGCCTTTCCCGGCGCTGGCCATCGGTACGATGATCGCGATCATGGGTGTCATTCTCGTGAAGGCCGGTACGGTCCTGGTGACCGGCCGGCCCGGCGAGCGCGGATTCGCGGACCCGATGAACCTCGCGCTCGGTATCGCGACGATCGGGTTCACTGCCGTGCTTCTACCTGCTGCTCACGGGAGCGCTGCGGTAACTCGCGGTCATGCTCGGGCTGGCCGCCGGCACGGTACTGGCCGGGCCTCTCGGCCGTATCGGCCTTGATGCGAGCCGCCGGCGGCGCGGGGGCCACAGGTGCCCGAGCCGATGCCGTGCGGTTCACCCCGGTCCAGTGTGGTCGCCGTGGTGCTGTTGATGCTCTACAGCCTCGCTCCGATGGCGGAGGCCACCGGCCAGACCGTCATCAACCATCAACGCCGGGGCGGTCGGGAAAGAGATCGATACACCTACCGACGTTCCCGGGACTGTCCGTGATGACGCGCTGACCTCGCTCTTCGGTGGGATTTTCGGTCTGCCACTGATGGTGACCAGCGGAGAGAACATCGGGATCGTGCGGGTCACCGGTGTCCGTAGCCGTTACGTCACCGCCGCGGCCGGTGTGGTCCTGATCGTTGTCGGGTTCCTCGCGCCGGTGACCCGGGTGATCAGTGTCGTCCCGTCGGCTGTGGCCGGCGGGACAACCATGGCCGTATTCGCGGTGATCACCGTGCTCGGTGTGCAGATGCCGGGCCGTTCCGACCTCGACCGGCACACCAATACGTCCATCTGTGCCGTTGCTCTGGCGCTGGGTCTGCTGCCGATCCTCGTCCCCGGTGTGTACGCCGGCTTCCCGTCGAACGTCCGCATCCTCCTCGAAAGCGGTGTCGCTGTGGGCGCGTTCGTCGCCGCCGTACTCAACATCCCTTTTCCCACCATGCCAGGCCGCGTGTCACTGCCCGGCTGACCACCCCACGCACGGGAAACAACCGATGAACCGGCTCACACGTGACCCCCTCGGCTCTCCAGGACCGCTACTGCTGGTACCCGATGCCGTGCCGCTGCCAAAGGCCTCGTCGACGGATACGCGGTGGTCGTCGACGGCGGCTGTTTCCACGCCGTCGGACCTGCCCGGGGAAGTGGCGCCTACGTATCCGGGGCTCGAGTGGTACGGCTGCCCGGTCATCTCCTGATGCCCGGCTTCGTCGATGCCCATCATCACCTGACGCAGAGTTTCGGTTCCGCGCTCACTTTCGGGGAGCCGGCGGAGATATTTCGCAGGGTCCGGGTTCCGCTGGAAGGAACGCTGGACGAGGAATCGGCCTCCGACGCGGCCGAACTGGCCGCGTCGGAGGCCCTGCGCGGTGGCTTCACCACCGTCACCGATGCCGGTACGCGCGCCGATGCGGACGTCGATGTCGTCGCGTCGGCCGCTCATAATGCCGGGATCCGCTGTGTGCCCGGCCTCGTGTGCAACGACGTCGCCGGTGACACCACGACTGTCACCGGTGAGGCCGCTACGACTGCCGCCGCCGATGACGCCGCGACCGCCGCCGGCGACGCTACGACTGTCACTGGTGAGGCCGCTACGACTGCCGTCGCCGATGACGCCGCGACCGTCACCGCTGTCCTCGCGAGCGCCGATAAGCACCTCACCCGCTACGACGGTCACCCGCTGATCCACGCCCTCCCTCGCCCTCTCGATCCCCGAGGCCGCCACCCCCACGACCCTTCACCGCACCGCACGTCTCGCCACGGAAGCCGGGACAGCCGTGCAGATCCACGCCAACGAGCACCTGGCCGGTGTCGAATACTCCCTCGTACAGCACGGACTGCGCCCCTGGAATACCTGCACCGCACCGGCGCGCTGGGCCCACAGCCGCCTGCCGCCCACACCACCCTGATCCCCTCCCCGCGACCCCCCCAACGAACTGACCCTGCTCACCGATACCGGAACCGCCATCAGCTACAACCCGGTGGCCAGCGCCTGGAAGAACAACGCCGTCGCCCCGGCCACCACCATGGCCGAGCACGGCATCCGCTTCGGACTCGGCACCCAACAGCACCTGCGGCGACGGCTTCCGGCTCGCTGAGGCAGCCGAGTTCGCCCAGCGGATCGCCCACGAGCCAGCCACCGGGCACTCGTCGTGCGCCGCCGGCTGGACCTGGCTCGAACATGCCGCCACCACCGCCACCACCGCCACCACCACCGGCGCCGCCGCGGTCGGCCCTGCTACGCGTACCAGCACCATCGCCGAGAAACCGGCCGCGGACCTTCTTCCTGCCGACATCACCAACCCCGGATAACGCTGGGAGGGGGGTTTGTTGGTGTGTGGCGGGGCGGCTGGTCTGGGGTGTTGCTGGTTCGCTGAGAGGTGGAATGGGCGGTCTTGGCAGCTGGGTCGGGGTATCTGAGCTGGAGTTATGTGTTCTGTGCTGAGGGCGGCTGGGTGTGTTGTAGGTAGTTCTAGCGTGTAAAGGCCCGATTGGTGTTTGTGCTGGTCAGAGCTTTTTGTCTGTCTGATGGGCGGGGCTAGCGGTTTCGGGTGCGGGTGTGGGGGCGGTGGTGGGTTTCGGCGAGGTGGTCGAGGCGGATGGTGTCGAGTGATTGTTTGGTGATGCGTTCGGTGCCGTCGCTGATGGCGGTGATGGCGGCTTGGCGGATGAGTCGGGTGAGGGATCCGATGCGGCCTGCGGTGCGCTGGTGGAGGTAGGGGGCGTGGCGGGGGAGGGTGCCTGGTTTGTGCTGCTGGAGGTCGAGGTGGTTTTCGATGTCGGTGATGACGTCGCGGAAGGGGTGGCGGGTGCCGTGGCGGGCGGGTAGGGGGCCGCAGTCGACGAGGGTGGCGCGTCCGGCGAGTTGGGCGCTGCGGGTGCCGGTGAAGAGGGGTGTGTCGGTGACGTTGATGCCGGCGTAGACGAATGTCGCGGGGAGGCGTTCGCTCAGGTCTTTCAGAAGGTCGACGGTTTGGGCGCCGGTGGTGGTGCGGGGGTTGAGGCGGTGGATCTCGTCGATCATCACGAGCTGGATGCCGGCCTGGGTGTAGGTGTGGCAGACGGCTTCGGTGATCTGGGTCTGGGTCATGCGCGCGGCCACGGGGATGCCGAGGTAGCGGGCGAATTCGGTGATGAGGGTTTTCGCGGTGGCGCCGGGCGGGACCAGGACATACGCGACGGGTACCGAGGCGTGCGCTGATCCGGGCGGTGCCGGGTTCTTGCGGGTGTGGGCGAGGTGGCAGGTTCGCCCGACGTTCAGGAGGGCGGTGGGTTTCCCGGCTGCGGCGGGTCCGGTGACGATGAGGGAGGGCCGTGCGGTGGTCTGCTGGTGGCGTCCGAGGATCATCAGGGTGCGGACCTGGGTGGCCAGGGTGTGGATGGCGGGGGTGCGGATGGTGACGAAGCTGGAGTGGTAGGCCAGGCGTTCCTCTGTGCTGCGGGGCGGGTCGCCGGGCCGGGGCGGGTCGGTGGTGGCGAAGCGGTGCCAGCCCTGCCAGGTGGTCAGCGGCCAGGACAGCTCGGCTCCGCCGTTGTCGCCGGGACCGCCTGGTGTGCTGCTCGCGCTTGTCTGGCTGGGGTTCACCATGTGGCGGCTTCCTCGTGCGCGTTGTAGAGCCCGAATCCGGTGGCCGGGGCGGGGCTGAGGTCGTCGTCGGGCAGGTTGTCGAGGTCGTCGATGCTGTCGTCGTTGCCTTCGTCGCCTTGCTGCGCCGGGCTGCCGGCGGGTGCTTCGGTGCCGTGGTCCCCATCGCGGGCTGCGGGGAGAGGGAGGTGAGCGGTGCGGGCCAGGAGGGCCTGCTCCGTTGTGGTGGCGTGGCCGCTGTGGACGCGGCGCATGAGCTGGTCGAGGGCGTCGGCGAGGCTGGCTTCGTGCTGCTCGGCGTCACCGTGGTTGCCGTCAACGGCCTGGGTGCGGATGTGCTGCCAGGTGCGTTCGTCGAAGGGCCGGTGGACGTGGTCGCGGTGGATCCACGGAATCTCGGTGAGTTCACCGTCGGGGAGGCGGACCCAGATCTGGCGCACGTCGTGGGGGTTGTAGTGGATTTCCCATTTCCCGCCGCGGCCGGCGACGGGGGATGCCTGGCTGCGGTGCGGGGCGAGGAGGTCCGCGTCGTAGGTGCGGTGGTGGATGGTGATGCCGGCGGGGGTGATGGCCTGCCAGCGCACGGGGAGCAGCTCGAGGTAGTCGCGCCCGGTCAGCGGGACGGGCACGTACCCGGCGACCGCGACAAGGACGGCCCACATCTGGTTCGGGGTGAGGGCCTTCCTGGGCATCATCGGGTGGCGCAGCCCTTCGTGGGGCCGGTGGTGGTAGTGCACCAGCCACTCATCGAGGAGGCCCTGGAGCTGGGCGACGCTGTAGCAGGCGTCTTTCTCGGTGTCGGGGCCGCGGCGGGTGACGTTGGATCCGGTGTAGCCGGGCAGGTGCTGGCAGAACAGGGCGTTGATGGAGCCGAAGGTGCGCTCGACGATGCCCTTCGCGGTGGGGGCGCGGGGCGGGGCCGGCTGGACACTGATGCCGAGGCTCTCGCAGGCGGCGGTGAACGCCTGGGAGATGAAGACTTTGCCGCGGTCGACGACGATCGTCTCGGGCAGGACGACCGGCCGGGCCGCCGCACCGGCCAGACGCTCGTCCAGCGTGGCCAGCCGCTGGTGGGGGAGTGCGCGGGCGTGGTCCATGCGCAGGATGTCCGGCCAGGTCGGGCGGGCGGGGTGCGGGACCGCCATCTCCGCGAGCACCAGGGCCGCGTCGACGGCTTTGGTCGCGCTGGGGCACAGCACGGCGGCGAGGATGGAGCGGGTGGCGACGTCGACGGCGATAGTCAGTTCGGGCCGGGCCAGACGCCCGTCGTCGAAGAGGGCCAGGACATCCAGGCGGGTGGTGTCGATCTGGACCTGCTCGCCCGGCCGCAGCGCCATGGCAGGGGTGAAAGCCCGCCCCTCGACACTCGCGGGCACCTGGCGGACCGGACCGCTGGGCAGTTCGCCGGGGCGGGCGAGTGTGGTGACGAGCCGGTACAGCGTCGCCTGGGACGGCACGGGTACCGCGCCGGGGCCATGCTGATCTTCGAGGATCTGGTTGATGAGCGGGAACAGGCCGTTGATGGTGCCTTTGGAGCGCCCGCGCCGGCGGCGCAGCGCTTCACGGACGGCGGCGACGACCCGTTCGTCGGACCGCCCGGTAGGGCTGGAGGCACGAGTGGTGCGGTGGTCCAAGAGCCCCCACAGGCCCTGCTTGCGATAAGCGAGCCGCATGCGCTGCACCGTGGTGCGCGACACCCGGCCGAACCCGAGCGCGGTCAGCTCCTCGGCCTTGGCCTGCTCCCGCTCGGCCAGCGTGTGCCGCTCTGGGTCGTACTGCTCACGCACCGCTCCAGCACTGCCGGGCCCGCAGGCAAGGCCGCATTCGACTTCCCGCACATGCCGCTGCCAAGCCAGGGCCTTCTCACGTGCCGCGGCGGGGGCGGTCTCGAACAGCCCCCACTGCGGGGCCGCCTGCGGTACATCGGCTCCGATGACGCTGAAGCCGGGATCGGCGAACAGGTACCCGGCGAGCACCGCCTCGCCACCGCCGTCCGGGCCGACGAGGTGAATGGTCTGCCCGGACAGGGCGACCACCTGCCACTTCACACCCCGGAACCTGACCTGCGCCCCGGCCTTCACCGACGGCCGGGCGTTGCGCCGCGCGGTCACCGAGCCCCTCCCGCCGTGCCCGGACCCGGGCCACTCCAGCCCGCGGGACCGACCAGGACGCGTTCATGCAGCGGTGCCTCCAGGTCTGCCGTCACCCGCCCGTGCCACAGGGCGTGAAAGACCACCGGCAGGACCTCGATCGGGTCACCGGCTGCTTCGACACCCTCGATCAGCGGCCGCGGCCGCGCGAACGCCTCCACCACCGCAGGTGTCAGGCCGGGGCGGCCGACGTTGCGGGGGTGGCGGTAGCCGGCCAGCCACTTCAGATTGGCGGCCAGGACGTCGTCGAGCGGCGCAAGACGCCGGTAGGCCCAGCCGATCTCCTCACACGCCGCGCTCACCGCTTCGGCGGCCTTCACCGCACGGTCGCCGCCGGCCTCCATGTGGCTGGGGCAGTCGGCCAGCACACCCGTGCCGTCGCGGTACCGGGCGAACAGCTGCGGCACCCAGGAACGCACCCGGCCCCGTTCCTCCCGCCACAGCAACCGCACCGGACGCCCCGCGAGCCCGGTCACATCGGGGTCGCGGTCCAGGACCATCAACTGGGTGCGCATCGCGTTCGACCCGGCCGCCACGTGCCGCCCGGTGGTCGCCGACCACCACAGCCCCGGCCCCCAGCGGCGCCCCGGGATCACCGGGAACGCCGACACCGGCGGCAACTCCTCGAATCCCACGGTCATGGCGGCATCCGCCCACCGCTGCTGAACCGACTGCCCCACCGGATCGAGGAACACCGCCTCGAACCCGCTCCGACGATCCACGGCCACTCGCCTCGCCCGGCCCCCGGGCCGGGCGGCCTCTCCTGTGCTGATCACCCGCGTCAGCCAAGCCGCTCCCGCCGACAAGCATCGTCGTTTTCAGGGTTTCTGCCACAAACGAGTGCCGTATCAGCTAACAGCCGATGCGCCCGGTCCCACCTTGCTCTCAGCCGCCCTCTTCCTGACCGCCCGCCGTCAGCATCCTCCTCAGCGTCCCGGGGGACATATCCGCCCACCGGGCCACCTCCTCCAACGGCACCCCGCCGTTCACCGCCGCCACCGCGGTCCGCTTCCAGGCCGCCTCGACCAGACCAGCACTGCGACCGAGACCTTGCAGCAGCTGCCGGGCGACCTCGGCGGTCGGCCCGCTCTGCACGCCGCGCAGCTGCAGCAACTGCTCCTCGGCACTACCGAGGAGACTGCCGATCCGCTCCGCTGCTCGGCCGGCACCACCGCCCGCCACATCGTCCCCGAACCGGGTGCCTTCTTCTCCTTGCCCAGCACCCGCAACTGCCCCGCCATCGTCACCGGCTGATGCTCCCGGCGCAGCCACCAGGGGTCGTTGTCGTATCCGGGGGGCCCACCGGCCCCACGGCGCAGCCGAATGACGCTGCCCATCCACGCGATCAGCGGACCGCCATGGTCCGCCGCAGCCAGCGGCCCCAGCCACTCCCGCCCCACCCGCTCACCGAGCCGACGGCAGAACAACCCATCGACGGGCAGCACTCGCGGTTGCCCGGCACCGCTGTCCACCCACACCAACTGGGCCATAGCCGGATCAAGCAACACATCGGCTACGGCCACTACCTCGGGAAAGACGACCGCGTCCCGCCCCACGATCCGCCACCACTCCAGATCACCCCCGGCATCACCGCCCGCGACCTGATGCAACCGCCGCGGCCAGACCTTCTCCCGCTCCCAGTGCAGGGCCTGCTCCCACCACCGGGCCACCACCGCCTGCGCCAGCGCGAACACCCTCTCCGGCTCGGCCCCCGCCCGCACCGCCCGCCGCGCCACCCCCGCCCACCGCCGCTGCGCCGCGACCACCTCCGGCAGACGCCGCACGTCCAGATGCTCGTGGGGCTGGTCGGCGTCCGCGTCCAGGAGCCACCGCGCGTGCCGTGCACACACACGGTTCCACCGCGGGGCGTACAGCACCGCCCGCCCAGCCGTCCCCGTACGCCGGGCCGTGCACAGACGACAGCCGAACGCCACCGGCCCGGCAACCGCACCACCGATCCGCCACGCCGCCACCGGCTCCCCGGCATCCGCGGCCGGCAGCCTGGCATCCTCCCGCCCCCAGGACGGCAGCGCCCGCGCCAGCACACCCTCCTCCACGCCGCACAGACCTGCCAGGAGCCGCCGCCCCGCCGTGTTCAACAACACCTCGGCGTCTGCCCGCGCGCCCCCGCCGTCGTGCCGAGGCGCGTGGCTGCGCCACTTCCAGCAGGACCGCAACGCCTTCGCTTCGAGCCCGTAGCGGCTGGCGATGCGGCAGATCAGCGACGACGTCGTCTCTCCGCGCAGGGGAGCGGTACGCAGAAGGCCGGGAGGAAGGATCACTCCACCACGGTCTCGTGTCCGCCGATCAAGGAGGGCGTCTTCGCGGCAGTTCCTTCCATCCCGCGGCCGTCTTTGGCTCACTTCCTCAGGGCCGCAGCTGCCCCTTCCTGAAGCCAACCCCCTCAGTGTGGTGGGAGATTAGCCCGTTCGAGCACACTGTGATGACCCGATCGCACTAAGCTACGCCTGTGGTGGTTGGTGAAGACGCTCAGGTGAAGGGCTTTTCGGGGGCTCGAAGAGCCAAGCAGTGGCTCGAGGGCACGATGCGCATCTTCGGTGCGTACGCGAACACGGACTCGGAGTCCTGCGGCCGTCGGCTGACCCTCGCCTGGCCGTACGGGGGCCGAACCTTCTCCTTCGATCTGGGCGGTGCCATGCGCGGCGATCCCTACCAGAACGACATGTTCTGCGCGGAGGTCAAGAACTACGCGCAACCCAGCGATCAGGGCACGCAGTTCGACGAGTTCCTCGCCAAGTGCTACGTGGCCGCCCAGGCCCAGCACCTTCTCAGCGACCACTTCATGTGGATCACCTGGGCACCGTTCCGGGCGAACTCCTGGTCCACCCTCAACTCACCTGGCCAGGTGGAGAGCGCAGTCCTTCAGCACAGCAGCCGCGTTTTCGGCACGAGCGACACCCAGGAAGCCCGAAAACTCCTGGACAGCGAACTCGCCCAGTCGGTCGCCGCACGCCTGTGGCTGATCGTCCTCTCGGACAAGCAGGAGACTCTCCTGCCGCTCAAGGACTGGGCAGCCATCGTCGCCGCCGAACTCACCCGCAGAGAGGGCTCGTGGTGAACCTCGTCGAACAGTCGATCTCCCAGGCCATGGACGAGCCCGACGACCGGATGATGTTCACCCAGGTCAAGGACATCGTCGCCCGGCACCTGTGCCGCATGGACCCCGGCGCCACCGTCACCAAGACCGAATTCTTCAACCACACCCACGTCCCCGACATGGTCCTGGAATGGCCCGGCAGACTCCGTACACCCCGCCGGTTCATCTACCTGCGCACCACATCGGACCAGCGCGAACTCGAGGACGACCTGCAGCGCCTTCCCCGTGCCGACCGGCCGGTGCTTCTCGCGCTCGGTCAACTATCTTCCACACGGCAAAGAGGAGACCTCCCCCCGCTACCCGGCGGCAGCACCTCGCTCCTCCTCGACACTTCCGCGCTCGGCGCACTCCAGCCGGCCGACGACTCTCCCGGCATCCCTCAGCTGGTGTCCCGCTCCGTCCTCGAAGGCGGCCGCGGCACCCTCGACAGACCGGCGACCGAGGAATTGCTGAACACAGTCGTCCAGGGAGCGGAAGCCGCCCGCGCGGGAGAACGCGTTCCCACCCGCGATGCTGTCGACGCCCTCACCGCACGCATGACCACCGACGTCGCCGACCGGATGTCAGCCTTCCTCGCCGCGCTCTGGCAGGGCGGCGGATCCACGCTCGCCAGCTTCCCCGCACCTCAGCGAGGCGTCGGCCATCTCGACGAGACGGCCCTGATGTACCTGCTGGAATCCGAGGACATCACCGATACCGCGTTCTGGAACCGGGTCGTCCGCATGATCAGCCTCCCCACCTTGCTGCGCACCCCGGCTGCAGGCACCGGCAACCTCCAGTACCTCATGCGTGAGGCGATCCGGCTCTGGACCAGCCGCGTCTGCATGATCGTGCCCGGCGTGGCAGACGCGGACATCAGCCCGTGGCGCTGGACAGTGAAGGCCGGCCAGCTGATCCTGCAGACCCCACGCTTCCACGTGCTGGTCGCCCAGTCCCAGCGCCAGCTCCCGTCCGGCCAGGAACACGACCTGCCCCGCCTCGACGAAGTGAGGAACAGGGCCGACCGCTTCGGCATCCCGTTGACCTCTCTGCGCATGGTCGTGACGGACCGCCACGTCGGCTACGGCGGGCCCGGCGACGACATCTCTCACGACACCCGACTCGACGGCATCAGCGACGCGCTGGGACAGGCCGAGGGAGTCATCGAGGCCGTAGCCCGCATCCCCTCCGGCGAGACTCTCCAGTGCATTTTCGCCACCGGGATCGCCAGCGCCCGCGGCGCACGTACCCAGGTACCGCTGGACGCCCTCCTCGGAACAACGACGCGCCTGCTCTCCGATCTCTCAAGCGATGAAGCCGAGAAGATCACCCAGCTCCTCGGCGCCCAAGGCCCGCCCCCCGACCAACCATGGAGCCAGCCCAGCCTCGACGACGTATAGGACATGCGTAGGGTTGTCGGCAGCGCTGTGGGCACCGACAGAACCTGGTGAGGGCAGGTAATCGCATCTCCCAAGAAGCTGACCGTCAGGCGCGGGGCGAGGGGCGGTCTCACCGCCGTGCGGTGCTCTGCCGACGGCCGTGCCTGCGCCCATAGCTGACGACGATCAAGAGGACCTCGCCCAGGAGCTCGGGATCGCCCCAGCGACCGGTGCGGCAGGCAGGCATCGCCCCGTACCGGGATCGCCGTGGATGCCTGCGCTAGCTTCGTCTGCAGAGCGCCCATCGACGCCACCAGCGACGGACGCCGACGCCCCATTGCCGTCTAGCAGCCTGCCCAGGTCATTGCCGGGAGTTTTCAGGAGGTGCCAGCTTGCTTGGGCTCTGTTCTCGGTCTGCCGATTGTCAGTGCTGCGTGGCACTCTTTGAGTACGCCAGTGACGGACCGAGTGGAGAGTGTTGAGGTGGGTGCCATGGCAGTGCGTGTTCGGCATACAGATCCTCCCGCGCCGTCCGGGTGCCGGTGGTGCGGTGAGGAGAAGAGCAGACATGGCCGACGGTGGGTGGCTTCTGCCGGAGTGCACTCATGGGAGGCGCCTACCCGTGAGCAGCGTCTTAGCCGAATGAAAGCCCGCCGTTCAGCGCGGCTGGCTCACTCGTTCTCGGCCCAGTGACGCAACCCGGCCTCGCTGGCCACCTTGATCGCATCTTTGAACGATTTCACCAAGGCTGGCGGAACATCTGAGGGCTGCCGCAGTCGCTGTGCCAGCTCGACGACCATGCTCTCCTTTTTGCGAGGGGCATGCTCGGAGTGCTGGTACAGCAGGGTGTGAAGCGACTTGCTGAACTTGCCGGTGCTGCGCAGAGCTGCAACGTCGGTGGACGTCCACTGCTGCTCGTCCTTGCGGGGCCATTCGGCATTCATGGTGTCGGCCCACTGATCATCGCTGAAGACGTCCTCCAGCTCGTTCGGGTCTCCGAGGAATAGGCAGTCCTTCTCGGTGAAACCGTACTTCTCCAGACGATTGAGGCTGAACTCCTTTTCCTTGTCGCGGATCGAGTCACCATCGACCAGGAACAAGACGGTGCGCTTGTGCTTCTTGAGGAATTTGGCGAAGTTGAGGGCACCGTCGTTGCCGCCGCAGTCCCACAGCGCGATGCCCGCAGACTGGACCGGGTAGCCGAACGCCAGCTTGAACAGTGCTGGCAGTGCCGCGTACTCGGTGGGGCCCTCCACCCCGACGAAACACCGTTCGTGCAGGAGGACACTGTTGCGGAAGCCCAGGGAAACCGCCATGTTCGAGAGGAAGCGCCGAGTATCCTCGTCGCTGTCCTCTGCGCCGAGTGACTGTACGTAGGCTCGCCCATCCCTACTGTTGAGATGCACGATGTCCTGGATGTCGACGCCGTCGATCAGGTTCAGGGAATGGGTGGCAACGATCACGGTGGATTGCTCGGCGGACGCCGATACCTTGATCATGTCCATGATGCGACGCTGGTGCTCATAGTCAAGGTGCGTGTCGGGCTCGTCATAAGCGATGATCACTCCGCCCGCGGCGCCGTCCCTTGCTGATTCTGAGAGAAGCTGTTGACTGGCCTCCCACAGGGCCAGCGAAATCCTGCGGGACCGGCCCGCCCCGGCCGCAGCCAGTGATACAGCCCGCTGGCCCGGTGCCGCAGCAGTCATCGAGACGCCACTGACAGTCGGCCGGAACTGCACGGTCGGTTCCAGCGAGAAGGAGTCAAGGGCGCATCGTTCCTCGACCAACTTCTGCAGGCGGCTGGCATCGTCCTTGAGTAGGCCGGAAAAATCGGACTCCAGATCGGTGATCTTCTGTCGGGTCTCCTCACGCAGGGTGTATTCACGCAACTTCGCGGTCAGGATGCTGCGGACCACAGTGTCAGGAGTCTCCGCGGCGTCGCCTCGGAAATAGAGAAGCTGAGGCAGGGCGCTGACGACGTGCTCGGGCGCCTGCGTCCAACCGGCAACCGTTGGGGCTGAGGCCACATAATCCTCGAGAACCTCGGTCCAGCTCGCTTTGACGTTCGGCTGGTCCTCCCGCAACTTGACGCCTACATCGGAGGCAAGGGTGCGGAGCTCAGGCACCTTCAGCGAGGAGATGTTCCGTAGTGCGGGATTCTGCGGCACCTGCGCCAGCCACTCGAGCGAGACGCCTTCGCCTTCCACGTGCCGACGGCGCACCTGGATGGAAGAGCTGAGCCCCAGGGCCTTCTTCTCGACTTCGGATAGGTCGAACCGCCCTTCCACCGTCACCGCGACCGGTGCCCCAACATCGTCGGCCGCCGGCAGGGCAGCGCGCGTGGGTTCACTCTCGGCAAACTGAGAGACATCGCTGTCCGCGAGGGGGCGCTCGCCTAGCAGGAAGGCGATGGCGTCCAAAGTCGCCGTTTTCCCGCAGTCGTTGTGGCCCGTCAGGATGGTCTGCTTATGGATCGGCATGCTCTGGACGTCGCCCAGCGAGCGGAAATTAGTGACGCTGAGTTCGACGAGTCGCACAATGCTCCCTTGCAGTACAGCACGGACACGCTGGTGGCCAGCAGCCGTTAACGCGCCGTTGAATCACGCCACTTCGGGGCGACGTGGGAAAACTCTAGCGTCTGATGAGGCACGGGAGAGCCGGGATCCCAACGTCGCAGAGGGCGCGTCAGCGTAGAAGGGCGATCGAAGATCATATCTCAGACGATGGGAGCGCCCCTGACCATGGTGGAGTGGATGGTCACTACGGGTTACCCGCCGGTCTGTCGGACACTGCGATCTCGTCCAGTGATGCCGGTGTGGGTGAGTAGATGTTGTTGGGCGGGGTGGAGGGTACTCCATTGCCTGCGCTGCGCTCTGGCCCACCGTTGGAGTGTGTCCGGGACGGGTTCGTTCCCGCTGATCGTGGTGCGGTATTGCTGCCAGGTGCGGTGCCAGGGGTAGGGCCAGGGCGGGTTCCACCACGGATCCAAGCTGGCGAGGGCGGCTGCGGTGGTGGCGGAGAGGGCGCCGGCGCGAGCGTTGCGGCGTTGGCGGCTCAGCCATGTGCCGAGGGAGAAGCCGTCTTGTCGCGTGTGTTTGTCCGGGGTGAGGCGGCCGTGCTGGACGGTGATGTCGCGGTTCTTTTGCGGGCGCGTTGGCGGTGTTCGGCCAGCCAGCGTCCGATCGGGAACCCTTCGTGTTCCTTGCTCGAGCGTGCGGCGAGGTGTCCGTGCTGGGCCGTGTACGAGCGGGCATGGGCGACGTCGGTATCGAAGCGCGGGGTGGTGGTCAGCCGGCGGGAGTCACGCGGGCCGACCCGCGCCCGGGCGGCGTCGCGGGTGATGCCGATCGCGGCGAGCAGGTGTTGCTGGTCGGGGTGGAGGCTGCCGTAGAGGGTGCACTGGCGCTTGACCCAGATACCCAGAGGTGCCCCGGCCCGTGGTCCGGTGCGGGTCGACTCCTCGCCCGGCATCGATCTGCTGGGTGCGATCGGCGCGGCACACCCCGAGCTGCTGCTCACCGGAGCCACGCTCCGGGACCAGGGCCTCATGGTGTCCGGGCTCCTCGCGGCAAGGTGGCCGGTGCCGCTGCTGTGGGAGGTGATCGCCCGCTCGCTGCCCGACCCGCTGCACCGCACGGTCGGCGCGGTGATCTCCGGCCGTCTCAAGGCCGCCGCCACGATGCCGGTCCCCGGCTCCGCAGCCGGCACCGCCGCGGTGCCCCACCAGGCCCCCGGCCCGGACCGCACAGCACCCGGGGAGGGGCGCCGCTGGGAAGACGGCCCGACACCCACCCCGCCCGCGTGGGCCAACCTGGAACAGCAGCAGGAGCAGTTGCGGCGCGGCATCGACCGGCACCCCGTCTGCGACGCCGACGACGGCCGCTGCCCGCCCCTCGCCGTCGTCGGCGCGACCCACTGCGCCGAACACCTCGGCTGGCCCCTCTGCCCCGGCCACGACGGACACACCTGCACCGCCCGCACCCGCACCCGCACCGGCGACCAGTACGCCACCTGCCAGGACCAGGCCCGCTACGCCCGGATCGACGCCGCCCTCCCCGTGCCCCGACCACCGACGGCACCTGCCCCGGACACACCAGCCCCTGCGGCCGCGCCGCCATGCCCGGCGACCCGTACTGCGCCCGCTGCCGCACGCCTCCCAGCGCGACCGTGACCGGGTCCTGCGGGAGTGGGAAGCGGTCCGGGACGCCGCCGTGGAGGCGGCCACGGCAGAAGAGGCCCCAGAGAAGGCCCCAGCGCCGTTCTGAGCGGCGATCCTCCGCCCCGGGCCTCAGCCCCTTCACCCGGGCGGAGATTAGCTCTTAGCGGCCCGTACAGCCGATCACCAGCCCCGGTGCTGGGCCTTGCACGGTGAGCGCGGTTTCGGCGGCGGCGGCACCTCTGAACGAGAACGGCCACCAGCCGACCCCGTGACCACTCCGCACACATGCCGGAGGGTGGCACCCCCTGGTGGGGTGCCACCCTCCGGGTTTCTGGGTCAGGTGCGCCACCACCGCGGCCGTCGGCGTCCGGCGGCCGCCGGACGGGCCTGGGTTGCCGGGCGGGTGGAGGGGTTGATGTGGACGGTGATCTGGATACCGAATACGGCGGCACCCATGGCCGCGATGGGCAGGGCCAGCGCGGTCGCCCCCGTGAGCTGCAGGATCAGGGCGATGGAGACGCAGGCCACTGCGGTGCAGAGCTGTGCCCAGGCCAGGGCTGGGCTGATGCTCGGGCGGTGGTTTGAGGTACGTTCGATGGAGGTCATAGAAGTTCGACCCTTTCGGCTGTTGCGAGACGGACCGGAGGACAAGCGGCGAAATTCCGTGATCACGACAGGGAAGTCTCAGGTCAGCCGGCAAGCATCGACCTGCAGCTTCCCTTTGTCGTATGTGCGCATCGCCGTGTTCGAGGCGGTGGACGGGTCCGGCGGTCCCCGACCGCGCGACCACAGGTGGTCGGTGGCGGTCACCCAGGCTGCCCCGGTGAAGCCTGCCTCGGCCCGCCGGGATGGCGGAGCCGGCCTCTGCCCCGGGCCTTCCTGCGGGCGTTGCCCCCCAGAGCCAGCAGTTCGACCTCCTCGACCGTCAGTTCGACCTCCTTGAGCGTCTGGTACTTCGCCTCCAGGCGCTCGTCCTCCGCGCGCTCGATCTCCATGCGCTCGGCCTTCAGGCGCTCGATCTCCGAGTTGCTCAGGTTGATGTTGAACGGCTTGGCCAGCTGGTAGGTGTTCACCCATTCGTAGCCGCGCTTGGTGCGCACGTTCACCACCTCTTCGGCACCGGACTTCACGAGCAACTCGTGAGACAGCAGCTCGTCGATGCCTCGCGTCACCGTGTGGCGGCTCAGTCCCAGGGCACGGGCACCGCGGGTGTCCTGCGGGAGGGTGAAGGTCTCTCTCCGCCGGCTCATCGCGGCCAGCAGAACAGCCTTGCCAGGCATGTCCAGCTTCTGGTGCCAGCCCTCGCGCCAGTATGTGAAGGGGACCCGGAAGTAGACATCGCCCTTGGCGCCGGTGGGAACGGTGTAGGCCTCAGAACTCTCCCCGACCAGGCCGCACTCTCGGCGCTTGATGATGCGCTTGAGGCGACCGTGCTGCCGCCGCTCGATCAGGCCCAGCTTCTCCAGGTGCTGCCACTGCCGCGAGACGGCCATACTCGCCTTCCGGTCGGGGAGCAGGTAGATCCCGGCCGCCCGACCCCAGAGCTGCGAGCGCTCGGTGACGCCGAAGTCGACACCGGTGGTGACGGCGTAGACCAGCAGCAGCAGTTCCAGGGCGTGGGGAGCCCGCAGCAGATCGGACAGTGGCCCCGGTCCGGTGGTCGGCTCTCCGAGCCGTCCCTCGACGCGAGCCTGGATGAACTCCCGGCGGATCGGGAACGTATCGCCCTGCCGCTGGGAGCGCCGCAGCAGATACTCGATCGACTCCTCCTGGGTCATCACCCGTTCGCCCATGGCCTCGCTCCTTCCGTCGGCACCCCGACGGTGCCCCCCGCCGAAGAGCATGCGCCCGACCACACGCTCCGACCCAACGCCGCCCCTCGTCCCGCACACCGTCGTCACCGGCGCCGGAGGAACTGGTAGATCCATGACTACCTAGGACCCCCAAGTAGGACCGTAGGCGGCAAGACAGCAGGTCATCGAGCATTAGCGCTGAAACTGTGCCTGCTTTCGGCATAAACAGTTGCAGCCTGAGAACCCATCGACTGCGTTGATCAGCCGCGAAGGGTGAACCAGAAACGCATCGGCTCTTAGCCGAGGTGCTCGCCCCACGAAGTGCGGGCCGGAACCAAGGCCGGCCCCGGCCGGGCGACGGGGGCCAGAGTCCGTCCGGCGGTCCGTCCAGGGGGCCCGCCGGACATCCGCCAGGAGCCGTCCAGGAGCCCTCTGGGCCCCGTCCAGGCCCTGTCCAGCCGGACGGCACCGGACAGGGCCTGGACGGACTGATGGACGGACTCCGGCCGGGCTGGGCGGAGGCCGACGCGTGCCGCGGGTGCCCCGTGCCGGGCGTGCCGCGCTCTCGTGCGCATGCCGACACGGGTCGGCCGCCCTTCCGGGGCGGTCACAGGTCCGGTCACGATCGCGGTCACAGCCGGCGGGGAGCACGACCAGGAGCAGCGGCCCGAATTCTTCCTTACCACCCCGGTCGGCCCCACGGTGCGCTCGTGTCGTGCGCGTGCGACACGGCAGTAGCAGGTGAAAGTCGCCCGGGGCGGTCGTTCCGTCACCGGCACCACACGCCAGCCGCCCGCCCCGGACCCGCGCAGCCTCCCACGCCGACCGCACCTGCCGCGGATCGGGCCGGAGCTCCTGGCCGTGGCGCAGCTCGGCCACCCATAGTTCTTGCGTGGACGCGACAGTGGCAGGACTCGTAGGGGCACTCGGCGGCGCGGTACTGGGAGCGACAGGAGCGTGGGGTGCTGCGCTCATCGCGTTCCGGGCGGCGCGATACCAAGCTGACCGACAAGCCGACGCCCAACACCAACAGTGGCTGCGGCAGATCCGGCGAGAAACCTACGCCAGCCTCATTACTCTGGCCCGGCGCATTTATAGCCGCCTAGGTACCACGGTCTCAATTGAAGAGGACGACAAGGAACTGGATCAAATCCTCCAACTCGTGCGCCTTGAGTCCCCTGACCACTTGGGTGAGGCCGCACTGGAACTATCGGTCACACTAAACGGGATTTTCTTTCTTCAAAAACACGGACATAGTGTGGACAGCATCGAAAGAATTGAATTTCTTCGGCAACTTAATGAATTCGCGAAGCTTTGCAGAGAATCCCTAGCTGATATTTGATTTCAGGCGCCGATGCTCAAGGTGGTGTTGCGGATCGCAGTCAGGCCACTCAACATGCTGCATCATCTGTGATGTCTCGAGGGGGGTAATTAATTCGGGTGGGGGTGGGGGAGATTCCCAATCGGTACCCCGGTCTGGGTGGTGATGCAGGGTCAGAGGTTGGCCCAGTCCGGCCGGTTGACGCACAACCGCCCCAGGCCGCCCCCTCTCTGTAGCCAGCAGCCCGCGCAGCGGGCCTCTCCTGTAGGCGGAGCCGGAAGGAGTACCACCCCACGACCCGTCACCACCGTTCCCGGCGCGGAGCGCTGGGACGCGCCCGACCACCCGCCCGTCTTTTGAATTCCGGAGGAATTCATAAACAATTCCGGAGGAATTGTTTAAAGCCCGTAGGGCTTTATCATCTTTACGACCCGTAGGGTCGTGCGTCGTTCCCCCGGAGGGGGACGCGCG
>NZ_JBIVUT010000030.1:0-110791 GCF_044757365.1 Streptomyces sp. NPDC091289 | reverse complement strand
CCGCGCGGGGGGGGGGGGGCGGCCGGCGGGGGGGGGGGGGGGGGGGGGGGTTTTGGGGGGGGGGGGGGGGGGGGGGGGGGGGGGGGGGGGGGGGCCCCCCCCCCCCCGGCCCCTGGATACGCGCTTCGGGCTACAGGCGTACGAGGCGTTCGGTGAGGTCGCGGTAGTGCTGGAGGGCGATCCGCAGATCCTCGGTCTCCGCCCCGGTGGCCGGACCGCTCTCGCCCTTCCCCGCGCGCAGTCGCCGCCCGCGTTCCTCCAGGGCGGCCCCGAGGCCCGCGACGACCTCGTCGAAGGTGGCGTCGGCCTCCCGCACCGCCCGGTGCGGATCCTCGACGAACACGGTCACCGCCTGCTGGATCCGGACGGTGAACGCCTCCTGCTCCTCGGGGGCGAAGAGCGGACGTCCGGGGTGCGGGCCGTCCTCGGCGGGGCCCTGTGCGACGGCCGGACCCGGTTCGGCGCGTTCGGTGCGCTCGACGTGGTCCGTGCCGCCGGGCAGGGGCGTCGTTCCGTTCGATGTCCGCGTCATGATGTGCCGCTTCCCTTCACCAGGTGCCGGTTGCCGTGCTCACGCCCCGACGGGCCGTCCGCGAGGAGGGCGTCGAAGAGCCCGCGGGCCGCGATCAGGGCCTCGCGCATCTCCTCGGTGCTCGCGTCTCCGCGTCGTGCGGTGTGCACCCGTCGAGCGCCGTCGACGTGCGCGGCGTGGTGGACGGAGAGCGCGTCCGTACGCTCCTCGAAGTCCTCGCCGGCCGGGAAGCCGCGCTCGCGCGACAGATCGGCCAGCAGCGCGTCGGCTTCGGTGAGCGAGCGCTCCGGCGATTCGACGAACAACTCCTGGGCGCTCGCCCAGCGGGCGGCGTAGCCCGCGCGGGCCTCCTCGGTCAGCGGGCGCTCCTCCAGGTGCCCGTGCCGCTTCACCCGATCGCCGAGCTCCTGCTCGGCCGCCTTGGTGTCGCCGTCGTGCCGGGCGACCACGCGCTCGTACTCGGGTCCGAAGCGGCTGCGCAGTCCCCGGCCACCGGCCGGACGCCCACGAAGCAGGAAGAACGCGGCGATGGCCACCACGACGACCACGGCGATGATGATGATCGCTGTCGTCATGGCTACCGCCCCCAACGTTCATCGGCCGGTACGTAGCTCTGCTGTCGCACAGTGGTCAACCCCTTCCGGTCCGGGCCCGGCGTCAATCGCCGGGCGGTGTGCAGGAGTTCGTGTACCCCCGGATCCCGGTTCGAGGCAGCTGCCCTCCGGCGGAAGGCTCCGCGCGACGCTCTGTGTAGGGTGAAAAGAGTCGGATCGGCGGCAGGCGGAGGGACACGCGATGACGGAGCGCAAACCACCGGGAGTCACTTTCGAATCCTGGGTCGACCGACAGATCCACGAGGCGGAACAGCGCGGCGACTTCTCCGCGCTCCCCGGGTTCGGCAAGCCGATCGCCGGCCTGGAACGCCCGTACGACGAGGCCTGGTGGATCAAGCAGAAGATGCAGCGGGAGGGCGTGTCGATGCTGCCGCCCGCGCTGGCCCTCCGCAAAGAGGCGGAAGACGTCCCCGGCGCGGTCTCCGCGGCCCGCACCGAGGCCGAGGTGCGGCGCATCCTGACCGAGGTGAACGAGAAGATCGATCGGGCGATCCGGATGCCTCCCGAGGGCCCGCCGCTGCAACTGAAGCCCTTCGACGTGGACGCGACCGTACGCCGCTGGCGCGAGGAACACCGCCCGGCCTGAAGCCGACGCCGTCCCGCATAATCGCCGTATGGGATCGGACAGTGCAGGGCGACGGCGCGGACGCGCCCCACGGCGCACCGACGTGGTGGTCCGCCGGGCCGCGCCGGGCGACGCGGGCCGGCTGACCCGGCTGGTGCGCACATCACGCGCCTACGAAGGCCCGTACGCACCGATGGTCGATGGCTACCGGATCGGGCCCGACTACATCGAGGCGCACCGGGTCTTCGTCGCCGCGGACGGCGGCACGGGTCGGATCCTCGGCTTCTACGCGCTGCTCCTCGACCCGCCCGAACTGGACCTGATGTTCGTCGCCGACTCCGCCCAGGGGCTCGGCATCGGGAGGCTGCTCGCCGACCATCTGCGCGAGGAGGCCCGGAGCGCCGGCCTCACGGGCGTCCGGATCGTCTCCCACCCGCCCGCCGAGGGGTTCTACCGGAGCATCGGCGCCGAACCCGTCGGCACCGTCCGGGCCAATCCGCCGGCCGTGATGTGGGACCGCCCCGAGTTGCTGCTCCGCACCGGCTGAGCCGCGCTGTCCCGGGCACGACCGGAGCCCGGCCGCGATGCGCGGCCGGGCTCCGGGACGTGACGGGGTGCTACGGGTGGCGATCAGCCGCCGTACGGGCGGGTGATCAGCTCCATCCCATGACCGCTCGGATCGGGGAAGTACACGCCCCGCCCGCCGTCGTTGTGGTTGATCTCGCCGGGAAGCTTCTGATGGGGATCGGCGTAATAGTCGATTCCCCGCTCCTGGATCTTCGCGAACGCGGTGTCGAACTCCGCCTCCGAGATGAGGAAGGCGTAGTGCTGCGGAGTGATCGAAGCGGCGGGAATCGTCGCGAAATCCAGCGTGACGCTGTTCGCGAGAACGACCGGGATGAACGGCCCCCACTCCTCTCCGACCGTCAGGCCCAGCAGATCCGCCAGAAATTCGGCGGACTCGCGGTTGTCCCGGCAATGGACGATGGTGTGGTTCAACTCGACTGACACGGTGGAATGCCTCCAACGGGCATCTCACGGGCTACCTCCACGCCTCACCCGGCCGGTGACCGACGCGCGATGCCCTGCGGTGATCCTAAACGGACCGCGCGCACCGGTCCACGCGGTTACGCCCGTGACCGCGGGGAACCCGTGGGATCCGGCCATGAACGCGTCCGGCGAGGCGGAAGGCAGGTCACGTGACATCCAGCAGAGGCCGTCAGGAGACCCAGGAGGAGCGGGCGGACCGGCAGTGGTCCGAACTCCTCCAGGAGCTGCGCGTCGCACAGACCGGGGTGCAGGTCCTTTTCGGCTTCCTGCTCGCGGTGGTCTTCCAGTCGCGTTTCGAGGACCTGGGGAACACCGACCGGAACATCTACGTCGTGACGGTCATGCTGGGGGCGGCGACCGCCGCCGCGCTCATCGGCCCCGTGTCGTACCACCGGCTCCTCACCGGCCGTCGGATGAAGCCCGAGACGGTCATCTGGGCGTCCAGGATGACCGTTCTCGGCCTGGTGCTGCTCTTCTGCACGATGTGCTCGGCGCTCCTGCTGATCCTGCGCGTCGCCCTGCACAACCAACTGGCTCTGTGGCTGGTCGGCGCGATGGCGCTGTGGTTCCTGGCCTGCTGGTTCATCTTCCCGGTATGGGCGCTGGCCCGGGGGCGCTCCGCCCGGCGCGAGGAAGAGGAAGAGGGAGAGGAAGAGGGTGGCGAGGGAGGGGGCGGGGCCGAGTCGCCCGACCGGGGGAGTGGCGGCTCCTAGAACCCCTCAGGCCGGGCTGCGCACATCCGTCACCGCGAACAACGCGCCGTCCGGATCCCGCAGCGTCACCTCGGTGCCCCCGAAGCCGGTGCGCTCCTCGACGAGGGAGCCGCCGTGCCGTCCGGCCGCGGAGACCGTCCCCGCGAGATCCGCCACCGGGAACTGGACCTGCCAGTGCGGGCGCACCACCGGGTCGACCGCACTCTCCACGGCGCCGGAGCTGATCCGGGCCAGCGGATGTCCCTCGCACCGCACGATGACCTCGTCGCCCTCGTACGCCACATCGCAGCATCCCGGCCGCCCGCTCGCCCAGTCGAGTACCTCGCCGTAGAAGATCGCCGCGTCGAAGGCGTTGCGGGTCCGCAGCCGCAGCCAGGCGTGGGCGTGATCGGCCGGGGCCGGCGGTGAGGCGGAGGCTTCGGTGCGCTCCCAGAGGCCGAACGACGCCCCGTCCCGGTCCGACGCCAGCACCCCGCGCCCCTTGCCGAGCGTCAGCGGGCCCACCGCCACGGTCCCGCTGCGCTCGCGGACCCGGGCGGCGGCCACGTTCGCGTCCTCCACCGCGAAGTACGGCGTCCAGGCCACCGCGACCTGGTACGCCGACGAGACGGCGAAGACACCGGCCACCGGCACCTCGCCGCGGTAGGCCACGGCGTAGTCGGCCCCGAGCCGCCCGGGGCGGAACGACCAGCCCAGGACCTGGGTGTAGAACCGCTCGGCGGTCTCCAGGTTCCGGGTCATGAGGGTGACCCAGCACGGTGCGGCCGGCCCTGTCAGCGGTGCCGCCGATGGGGCCGTACGGGGGTCGCTTCCGGTCATGGGTCCACTGCCTTCTTCGGGGAGCGGCGTCCTGCCCGGCCGCTGCGGTCCAGCAACCAGCGTCGACCGGCCCGCCCGGTCCCGCAACGCGGGCCGGGGCGTCTCCGGCCCCGGCCCGCCGGACACGCCCCCGCTCACAGACCGGTGCGCGGCGGGGCGTTCGTGATGTCGAGGAAGATCTGGTCGGCCTGCGGCCACCGGTCGGCCATCGCCTGCCTGATGCGCATAGAGACCTCCTCCACCCGCTCGCTGTCGATGCCGGGGGCGAGGTCGATCCGGGCGGCCACCAGGACGGAGTCCATGCCGAGGCGCATCGTGAGGAGCTCGGCGACATTGTCGATCTCGCCCTGGCGCATCAGGAAGCCCACCAGATCGCGGCGCAGCCCGGGATCGACGGCCTCGCCGATCAGCTGGTCGCGGGCGTCCCGGCCGAGCCGGAAGGCCACGTAGACGAGCAGCAGCCCGATCCCCAGCGAGGCCGCCGCCTCCCAGACCACGCTGCCGGTGGCCAGATGCAGCGCCATGCCCGCCATCGCCAGGGTGACGCCGATGACCGCCGTGCTGTCCTCCGCGATGACGGTGCGCAGCGCCGGGTCCAGGGCCCCGCGCTTCTCGCCGCGCGCCTGGTGCAGGGCCCGGGTCAGGGAGGTGGCCTCGGCGACGAAGGCCACGCCGAGCACGATCAGCCCCGCCGTGTAGCCCTCGGGGGACTCGTGGTCGCCCCGGCGGAGGGCGGAGAGCCCTTGGTAGAACGAGAAACAGCCGCCCATCACGAAGATCCCCACCGCGGCGAGCAGCGCCCAGAAGTAGCGCTCCTTGCCGTATCCGAACGGATGACGGGCATCGGCGGGACGGCGGCTGCGCCGGAGCGCGGCGAGGAGGAAGACCTCGTTGAGGCTGTCGGCGACCGAGTGGGCGGCCTCGGACAACAGAGCGGGGGAGCCGGAGGCCAGTCCGCCCACGGTCTTGGCCGCCGCGATCACGAGGTTGGCCCCGAGCGCCACCAGGACCGTGAGACGGGTACGCCGGTCGGCGGCCGAGCCGGCCATCACAACCTCCTGAGCAGAGGGGGCCGAGGCGACGCCCCCGCGGGACGGGGCGGTCAGCTGCTCGGCCGCTCCTCGTCGGGCGGCAGCGGCCCGTTGCCGTGGTCCTTCAGCTCGTACGGAGACAGGGCGTGACCATCCTCGGGGAACTGGTCGGAGGAATGCGGGTCGTGCTGCTCGACGTGGGTGCGCCGCTCGGGCTTCTCCGGCTGGTCCTGGGGCCGGGGCGGCGGCGGCTCGGCGTCGTGCTTGCGCTTGCTGAGCATGAAGCCACCGATCAGCAGGGCGACGACGGCCAGCGCCACGATGGGCAGAACGATCCCGAGGGCCCCCGTGGTCGCCGCGAGCGGGACCTCGGCGGACACCTCGACCGCATTGACTCCATTCAGAACATCCATACAACCCGCATACCCCGGGAGGAGGGCATCAGTCAGCTATTCACATCAATTCATGTTTTATGGGTATCTCGCGGGAAACGCGTTTCAAGACCGTGGGCGAGAGCAGCTCTCCTGCCCGCCCTCCGGGAGCTGTAGACCTCTTTCGGGCGCTTCCCGTGTCGCCGTCGGCCGGATACGGGGTCAGCCTGGAGTGGTCCCGAAGGCCGGCACCCCAGCGGAAGGAACCACGGTGAACAGCACCCCCGAACAGAACGGCGAGGATCACCCGGCGGGTCGGGAGGTGGTGGTCTCGCTCAGCCGCTGCGACACCCAGGACGCGCGGACCGTGTTCGACGTGCTCGCCACCGCCTTCGCCTCGGACCACCCGATGGGCGAGACCCCCACGTCGGCCTCCGGCCCCCGCCCGACCGTCTGGGTCACCACCGTCGACGTGTCCGAACCGAGGGCGGACGCCACCCCCGCCCGCCTCACCGCACCGGTCACGGTGGACGCCCAGGGGGGCTACTGGGCCGTCGACCGGCTACGGAACCACCTCACCGGAGCCTTCGCGGTGAGCGTCGTCGGCACGGCCGCCGGGGACCAGGAGCAGGAGGTCAGGCTGCGGCTCGAGAGCCGCTGACGGCCCGGAAGGGAACACGACCGGGGTGACACCCGCCCCGCGGCGAAGCGAAAGGCGTACGCATGGATTCCCTCGCTCTCGGAGCGGACCTCGAACCGGAACCGGTCGTCGACGCGCACTCCACCGTGACGCTGCACGTCAACGGCGAGGCGACGACGCTGACCGTCGACCACCGCACCACGGTCCTGGAGACGCTGCGGGAGAGCTTCGGCCTCACCGGGGCCAAGAAGGGCTGCGACCACGGCCAGTGCGGAGCCTGCACGGTCCTCGTCGACGGGCGGCGGGTCAACAGCTGTCTGCTGCTCGCGGTCGCCCAGGACGGGGCCACGATCACGACCGTGGAAGGGCTCGCCGACGGCGAGAGCCTGCATCCGGTGCAGGAAGCGTTCGTCGAGCGGGACGCCCTCCAGTGCGGCTTCTGCACCCCGGGCCAGATCTGCTCGGCCGTGGGCATGCTCCGCGAGGCCGCCGACGGCCACCCCTCGCACGCCACCGAACCGGACAGCCCCGCCGCCGGAGCCGTCGTGCTCGACGCCGACGAGATCCGGGAACGGATGAGCGGCAACCTGTGCCGGTGCGGGGCCTACCCCCGGATCGTCGAAGCCATCGAGGACGTGATCGAGTGAAACCGTTCGGCTATGTGCGCCCCGCCTCCACCGACGAGGCCGTCCGGCTCTGCGCGGCCGGTCCCGGCGCCCGCTTCCTGGGCGGCGGCACCAATCTCGTGGACCTGATGAAGCTCGGCGTGGAGACGCCCCAGGTCCTCATCGACGTCGCCGGGCTGCCGCTCGACCGGGTGACCCGGACGGCCGGCGGCGGCCTGAGCATCGGCGCCACCGTGCGCAACAGCGACCTCGCCGCCCACCCCGACGTGACGGAGAGCTACCCCGCCCTGTCCCAGGCGCTGCTGGCCGGGGCCTCCGGCCAGCTCCGCAACAGCGCCACCACCGGCGGCAACCTGCTCCAGCGCACCCGGTGCCGCTACTTCCAGGACGTCTCCAAGCCCTGCAACAAGCGACTCCCCGGCTCCGGCTGCCCCGCGCGCGAAGGGACCCACCGCGACCTCGCGATCCTCGGGCACTCGCCGGAGTGCGTGGCCACCAACCCGTCCGACATGGCCGTGGCCCTCGCCGCCCTCGACGCGACCGTGACGCTGCTCGGCCCCGAGGGCGAACGGACCGTCCCCGTCACCGCATTCCACCGACTGCCGGGGGAGAACCCCGACCAGGACACCGTGATCAGGCCCGGCGAGCTGATCACCGAGGTGGTGCTCCCGCCGCCCGCGCCCGGGACGGCCTCCCGCTACCGCAAGGCCCGCGACCGCGCCTCGTTCGCCTTCGCGCTGGTCTCCGTCGCCGCCACGCTCCGGGTGGACGCCGGCCGCGTCGAGCACGCCACGCTCGCGTTCGGCGGCGTCGCCCACCGGCCGTGGCGGGCCCGCAGGGCCGAGGCCGAACTGCGCGGCGCCCCGGCCACGCCCGCCGTCTTCCAGCACGCCCTGATCGCCGAACTGGCCGAGGCGCGGCCGCTGCGCGACAACGCGTTCAAGGTGGACCTCGCCCGCCGGCTCGCCCTCGACGTGCTCGGCGAACTCACCACCCGGCAGCCCGCCCGGACCGGCTGAACCACTCCGGGGCACCCGCCCACGCGCCCGCGCCCTCCCGTACCACCGACCCCCGAGGACCCATCGCCATGACCACCCGAGCCCCGCAGTTCCCCGGTGCGCCCGTCGTCCGCAGAGAGGCCCGGGACAAGGTCACCGGCACCGCCCGCTACGCGGCCGACCGCACCCCCTCCGGCTGTCTGTACGCCTGGACCGTCCCGGCCACCGTCGCGGCCGGCCGCGTCACCGCGGTACGGGCCGTCGACGCCCTCGCCGTACCCGGTGTCCACGCCGTCCTCACCCACGACAACGCGCCCCGGCTCCAGGAGCCCGACGACCCGATCCTCGCCGTGCTCCAGGACGACCGGGTCCCGCATCATGGCTGGCCGATCGCCCTCGTGCTCGCCGACAGCCTCGAAGCCGCCCGCACCGGGGCCGGGGAACTCCACGTCGAGTACGAACGCGACCCGCACGACGTCACCCTCACCGAGGACCACCCCGGCCTCTACACGCCCGAGGATGCCAACGGCGGCTTCCCCGCCGTCCGGGTGCGCGGCGACGTGGAACGGGCCCTGGCCGGGGCGCGCGTCCAGATCGACGCGACGTATCGGATGGGCGCCCTGCACAACCACCCCATGGAACCGCACGGCGCCACCGCCGTCTGGGCGGACGGGCACCTCACCGTGCACGACTCCAGCCAGGGGTCGAACAAGGTGCGCGACAGCCTCGCCCAGGCGTTCGGCCTGGCCCCGGACCGGATCACCGTGGTCTCCGAGCACATCGGCGGCGGCTTCGGCTCGAAGGGCACCACCCGCCCCCAGGCGGTCCTGGCGGCGATGGCCGCCCGGCACACCGGGCGGCCGGTCAAGCTGGTGTTCCCCCGGGCCCAGCTGGCGGAGGTCGTCGGCCACCGGGCCCCCACGATCCAGCGGGTCCGGCTCGGCGCGGACCTGGACGGGGTGCTCACCGCGGTCAGCCACGAGGTCGTCACCCAGACCTCCACCGTGAAGGAGTTCGTCGAGCAGGCCGCCGTGCCCGCCCGCACCATGTACGCCTCGCCGTACAGCCGGACCGCGCACCGGGTGACCGCGCTCGACGTCCCCAGCCCCTCCTGGATGCGCGCCCCGGGCGAGGCCTCGGGGATGTACGCCCTGGAGTCCGCCATGGACGAGCTCGCCTCCGCGCTCGGCCTGGACCCCGTGGAGCTGCGGCTGCGCAACGAACCGGAGACCGAACCGGACAGCGGCCGCCCCTTCAGCAGCCGCGGCCTCACCGCCTGCCTGCGCGACGGCGCGGCGCGGTTCGGCTGGCACGACCGCGACCCCCGGCCCGCCGCCCACCAGGAGGGCCGCTGGCTCATCGGTACGGGCGTGGCCTCCGCGACGTACCCCGTCCTCGTCTCCCGGTCCACCGCGAGCGCCCACGCCGCACCGGACGGCGCCCTGCGCATCGCGGTCAACGCCACCGACATCGGCACCGGGGCCCGCACCGTGCTGGCCCAGATCGCCGCCGACGCGCTCGGCGTCGACCCCGGGGCCGTCCACGTCGACATCGGCTCGACCGACCTGCCCGCCGCCCCGCTGGCCGGCGGCTCCTCCGGCACCGCCTCCTGGGGCTGGGCCGTGCACAAGGCGGCCGCGGACCTGGCCGCCCGCCTCGCCGAACACGCCGGACCGCTGCCCGCCGGCGGGATCACCACCACCGCCGACACCGAACAGGAGACCGGCGAGGAGTCCCCGTACGCCCGGCACGCCTTCGGCGCCCACTTCGCCGAGACGGCCGTCGACGCCGTCACCGGCGAGGTGCGCGTCCGACGCCTCCTCGGCGTGTACGCCGCCGGGCGGATCCTCAACGCCCGCACCGCACGCTCCCAGTTCACCGGCGGTATGGTGATGGGCATCGGCATGGCCCTCACCGAGGGCTGCGACCTCGACCCGGCCTTCGGCGACTTCACCGCCAAGGACCTCGCCTCCTACCACGTGCCCGTCTGCGCCGACACGGCCGACATCCAGGCGCACTGGATCGAGGAGGACGACCGCCACCTCAACCCGATGGGCTCCAAGGGCATCGGCGAGATCGGGATCGTCGGCACCGCCGCCGCCATCGGGAACGCCGTCCGCCACGCCACCGGCGCCCGGCTGCGCGAACTGCCCCTCACCCCGGACGCCTTGCTGCCCTACCTGCTGTGACCGCCCTGCGACCGGACACCGCCCCCCCACCAGCACGGACGGCCCAGCTGTTGCGCGTCCGGCGGATGCGGCGCACCCTAATGAGTGACCCAGAAGTGATCAGTGCTCACGCTTCGTGTTCGGGGGTTGTTCGTACGACGGGGTGAAAGTACGACGGGGAAGCACGTGGGCCTCGTGGTGAGGAGCCTCGACGATGACCGTTCCACTCGACCGGCACTACTCGGTCGAACTGCAGGTGTCGGCAGAGCGCGTTTCCCAGCTGCGGCGGATCGTCGCCGCACACCTTCGTCACTGGAGTCTCGACCTGCACGTCCGGCCGGTGTGCCGGGCCCTGGACGAACTCCTGACCAACGTCCACCGGCATGTCGGCGACGGCAACACCTGCGTCCTCGAACTCCGCTGGACCGGACGGCACGTGACCGTGTCCGTCGCGGACAACAGCGCCCGGATGCCCCGGCTGCTGCCGGCCGGCGGCGGGCTGAGCCGGGTGATGGCCCTGAGCGACAGCTGGGGCACCTGCCGGACCACGGACGGCAAAGTGGTCTGGTTCACCCGCTACGCCGAGGCGCCGCAGCTCGCGGGACTGCTCCCGTACGCCCCGCTGCCCGGCGTCCGCACCGCCCGCCGCACCCCCCTCGCGGCGCTCGTGTAACCGCCCGGAAAGGCGGCCCGAATCCCCGGCCGACGCGGAACATGCTGCCCCCGGTACGCATGATCCGCGTCGGCCGGGTACGTGCGGGGGAGGGGAGGGCCGCGTTGCGCGGACCGGTGCGGCGCGGCACGGTCGGAGTACCCACGCAAGGAGGCCACTGCCATGCCCATCGCGACGGTCAACCCCGCGAACGGCGAACTGATCAGGTCCTTCGACGCCCTCGGCGAGGAGGAGACCGAGCGGAGGATCACCGCCGCCGCGGAGACCTTCCGCCAGTACCGCACCACCCCCTTCGAACAGCGCGCGGCCTGGCTGAACCGGGCCGCCGACCTCCTCGACGAGGACCGCGACACCATCGCCCGCACGATGACCGTCGAGATGGGCAAACCCGTCACGGCGGCCCGCGCGGAGGCGGCCAAGTGCGCGAAGGCGATGCGCTGGTACGCCGCCCACGCCGAGCGCCTGCTCGCCGACGAACACCCGGACCCCGACGACGTGAAGGACTCCGGCGCCTCCCGCGCGCTGGTCCGCTACCGCCCGCTCGGCGTGGTCCTCGCCGTGATGCCGTGGAACTTCCCGCTCTGGCAGGTGGTGCGCTTCGCCGCCCCCGCGCTGATGGCGGGCAACGTCGGACTCCTCAAGCACGCGTCGAACGTCCCGCAGACCGCCCTCTACCTGGAGGACCTCTTCCACCGGGCGGGATTCCCCGCGGGCTGCTTCCGTACGCTCCTGATCGGCTCGGGCGCCGTCGAGGCGGTCCTGCGCGACCCGCGTGTCGTCGCCGCCACCCTCACCGGCAGCGAACCGGCGGGGCGCGCCGTCGCCGCCACCGCCGGCGACGAGGTGAAGAAGACCGTGCTGGAACTCGGCGGCAGCGACCCCTACCTCGTCCTGCCGTCGGCCGACGTGGAGAAGGCCGCGGCCACCGCCGTCACCGCCCGCGTCCAGAACAACGGCCAGTCCTGCATCGCCGCCAAGCGCTTCATCGTGCACGCCGACGTCTACGACACGTTCGCCGAGCACTTCACCGCGGGCATGCGCGCCCTGACCGTCGGCGACCCGCTGGAGGACGCCACCGACATCGGCCCCCTCTCCACCGAACAGGGCCGCACCGACCTGGAGGAGCTCGTCGACGACGCCGTCGAACGGGGCGCGCGGACGCTGTGCGGCGGACGCCGCCCCGACAAGCTCGGCGGCGGCCTGGAGAACGGCTGGTTCTACGAGCCCACCGTGCTCGCCTCCATCACCACCGCCATGCGCATCCACCGAGAGGAGACCTTCGGACCGGTCGCCACCCTCTACCGGGTCGCCGACCTCGACGAGGCGATCCACCTGGCCAACGACACCCCCTTCGGCCTCAGCTCCAACGTCTGGACCCGCGACCCGGGCGAGCAGGAACGCTGCGCCCGCGACCTGGAGGCGGGCGGGGTCTTCTTCAACGGCATGACCGCCTCGCACCCCGCGCTGCCCTTCGGCGGGATCAAACGCTCCGGATACGGCCGTGAGCTGGCCGGACACGGCATCCGCGAGTTCTGCAACGCCACCACGCTCTGGTACGGCCCCGAGGCGTCCTGACGACCCACCACCGCCCGTGCGCCGTCACCCGACGAGGAGATCCGCCCCGTGAGCGACACCCGTACCGCATCCGCTCCTTCCGTCCTCCCCGACGACGAACTCGCCGCGCTCGACGCGCACTGGCGCGCGGCCAACTACCTCGCCGTCGGCCAGATCTACCTGATGGCCAACCCCCTGCTGACCCGGCCCCTCGTTCCCGAGGACATCAAGCCCCGGCTGCTCGGCCACTGGGGCACCTCTCCGGGGCTCAACCTCGTCCACACCCACCTCAACCGGGTGATCAAGGCCCGCGACCTGAGCGCCCTGTGCGTCTGGGGCCCCGGCCACGGCGGACCCGCCGTCCTCGCCAACTCCTGGCTGGAAGGCAGCTACACCGAGACCTACCCCGACGTCGGACGGGACGCCGACGGCATGGGACTGCTCTTCAAGCAGTTCTCCTTCCCCGGGGGCGTGCCCAGCCATGTCGCCCCCGAGGTCCCCGGATCCATCCACGAGGGCGGCGAACTCGGCTACGCCCTCGGCCACGCCTACGGGGCCGCCCTCGACCACCCGGACCTGCTGGTGGCCTGCGTGATCGGCGACGGCGAGGCCGAGACGGGACCGCTCGCCGCTTCCTGGCACGCAGACAAGTTCCTCGACCCGGTCCACGACGGAGCCGTCCTGCCGGTCCTCCACCTCAACGGCTACAAGATCGCCAACCCGACGGTCCTCGCCCGGATCCCCGAGGAGGAGCTCGACCACCTGCTGCGCGGTTACGGGCACGACCCCCTGTATGTCACCGGCGACGACCCGGCCGCCGTCCACCGGGCGCTCGCCACCGCCCTGGACACCGCCCTGGACCGCATCGGCGCGTACCAGCGGGCGGCCCGCGAGGACGGCGCGACCGAACGCCCCCGCTGGCCCATGATCGTGCTGCGCACCCCCAAGGGCTGGACCGGACCCGAAGAGGTCGACGGACTGCCCGTCGAGAACACCTGGCGCTCCCACCAGGTCCCGCTCTCCGGCGTCCGCGACCACCCGGAGCACCTGCGGCAGCTGGAAGCCTGGCTGCGCTCCTACCGGCCCGCCGAACTCTTCGACGCCGAGGGCCGCCCCACCGAACAGGTCCTCGCCTGTGTGCCCGAGGGCGAGGCCCGGCTCGGCTCCACCCCGTACGCCAACGGCGGGCTGCTCCTGCGCGACCTCCCGCTGCCCGACCCGGCGGACCACGCCGTACGGGTCGACAGGCCCGGCACCACGCTCCACGAGCCCACCAAGGTGCTCGGCGACCTGCTGGAGAGCGTCATGGCCGCCACCGCCGGCCGCAGGGACTTCCGGGTGGTCGGCCCCGACGAGACCGCCTCCAACCGGCTGGACGCCCTCTACCGGGCCACCGGCAAGGCCTGGCAGGCCGAGACCCTGCCCACCGACGAACACCTCGCCCACGACGGCCGGGTGATGGAGGTGCTCTCCGAACACCTCTGCCAGGGCTGGCTGGAGGGCTACCTCCTCACCGGACGGCACGGGCTCTTCTCCAGCTACGAGGCGTTCGCCCACATCGTCGACTCCATGGTCAACCAGCACATCAAATGGCTGCGCACCTCGCGTCGGCTGCCCTGGCGGCGGCCCATCGCCTCGCTCAACTACCTGCTCACCTCGCACGTCTGGCGCCAGGACCACAACGGCTTCTCGCACCAGGACCCCGGCTTCGTCGACCACATCCTCAACAAGAGCCCCGAGGCCGTCCGCGTCTACCTCCCGCCGGACACCAATACCCTGCTCGCGGTCGCCGACCACGTGCTGCGCAGCCGCGACTACGTCAACGTCATCGTCGCCGGGAAGCAGCCGACCTTCGACTGGCTCACCCCCGAGGAGGCCCGCGCCCACTGCGCGCGCGGGGCCGGAGCCTGGGCATGGGCCGGGACCGAGGACGGCGGCCGGGAACCGGACGTGGTCCTCGCCTGCGCCGGGGACGTACCCACCCAGGAGACGCTGGCCGCCGCCGACCTGATCCGCCGCCATCTGCCGGAGCTGGCGCTGCGTGTGGTCAACGTCGTCGACATCGCCCGCCTGATGCCCGACTCGGAGCACCCGCACGGCATGCCGGACTCCGAGTACGACGCCCTGTTCACCCGCGACCGGCCGGTGATCTTCGCGTACCACGGCTATCCGTGGCTGATCCACCGGCTCGCCTACCGCCGGACCGGCCACGCCCACCTCCATGTGCGCGGCTACAAGGAGGAGGGCACCACGACCACCCCGTTCGACATGGTCGTCCGCAACGATCTCGACCGCTACCGACTGGTCATGGACGTCATCGACCGGGTGCCGGGGCTCGGCGTCCGCGCCGTCGCCGTACGCCAGGAAATGGCGGACATCCGCACCCGCCACCACGCCTGGATCCGCGAGCACGGCACGGACCTGCCGGAGGTCGTGGACTGGACGTGGGGCGGCTGACGCGGGCGTTCACCGGCCCTCCGGCCCTCCGGAACGGCCGATGCGCGATCATGGGCGGCGAACCTGCCGGGCCGGAGAGAGGCTGCCATGAAGCTGCGCTGTGCTGTGATCGACGACTTCCAGTCCGTGGCCACCACCGTCGTCGACTGGTCGCCGGTCACCGCCGACGTCGAGGTCGTGTCGTTCAGTGAGCACCTCGCCACCGAGGACGAAGCGGCCGCGGCCCTCGCCGACTTCGACATCGTGGTGACCCTGCGCGAGAGGGTGCCGTTCCCGGCGGAGCTGTTCGCCCGGTTGCCCCGGCTGCGGCTGCTGATCGCCTCCGGCATGCGCAACTCCGTCATCGACTTCGACGCCGCCGAGCGGCACGGCGTCACCGTCTGCGGCACCGCCAGCTCCTCCACCCCGCCCGTCGAGCTCACCTGGGCGCTGCTGCTGGGCCTGGCGCGCGGGATCGTCCCCGAGGCGGAGGCCCTGCGCACGGGCGGGCCCTGGCAGTCCACCCTCGGCGCCGATCTGCACGGCCGGCGGCTCGGTCTGCTGGGGCTCGGGAAGATCGGCGCCCGGGTGGCGCGGGTGGGCCTCGCCTTCGGCATGGACGTGGTGGCCTGGAGCCAGAACCTCACGAAGGAACGGACCGACGAGGTCGGGGCGACCCTGGCCGCGTCCAAGGAAGAACTGCTGGCCACCAGCGACTTCGTCTCCGTACACCTGGCGCTCGGCGAGCGGACCCGGGGCCTGGTCGGCGCGGCCGAACTGGCCCGGATGCGCCCGACCGCGTATCTGATCAACACCTCCCGGGCGGCCATCGTCGACACGGACGCCCTGCTCGCCGCCCTGCACGACGGCTCCATCGCCGGCGCGGCCACGGACGTCTTCGACGTCGAGCCGCTCCCGGCCGGCCACCCGGTGCGCACGGCGCCGCGCCTGCTGGCCACCCCGCACCTGGGCTATGTGTCACGCGCCAACTACGAGACCTACTACGGCCAGGCCGTGGAGAACATCAGGGCGTTCCTCGACGGGCAGCCGCTCCGCCGTCTGGGCTGACGGCGGAGCGGCTGTTGCGGCGGTTCGGTCAGTAGCGCAGCGCCGCCGCGATCCGGCCGTGGTCCGCCAGCGAACCGTCCTCGACGAACGCCACGTCGGCGCCGCTGTCCAGCGCCGCTTCGACCAGTTCGTCGACGATGTCCTCGCGGACCGTTCCGTCGGCGCTCTGGGTGGCCCCCTCGGGCGCCGGCTCCAGGTGCTCGCCGGTCACCCGCACGGTCGTCTGGAAGTGCTCCTCCACCGCGACCAGTCCCGCCCGGCCCTCCCGGACGGCGGCCCACACCTCGTCGAGCCCCGCGGCGAAGGTGTGGGCGCTGCGAGCGTTGTCGAGCCGGGTCTGCACCTCCGCCGCCGCCCGGTGCGTGCCCTCGTCGAGGGCCGGCCGCAGCTCTTTGAGGACCTCGGCGGGCGGCAGATCGGCCGGTGCGCCCTTGGTGACCCGGCCGGCCGCGGACCCGGAGGCGGTGCCGACCTCGTCCAGCAGAGCGAGGGCGGGGGCCTGGCCCATCAGATAGACCGGCCGCGGGTCGTCGGCGAGTACCGTGCGCAGCTTCTCGTCGACGTCACGGAAGAAGTTCCGGGTCTCCTCGTCGGTGAAGAGGCTCGGGGTGTCCCCGATCCGCTGCTCGCGCTGCGGGTTGGGCGGCTCCTTCGGCGCGGTCAGCGGGAAGCCGCCCGTCTCCTCCGCCCGGATGCCGTCGCCCGTGCCGATCCACAGGGTGGCGTGGTCGGCCGCGACGGTCAGCGCCCGGAACGGCCGCGTCTGGGCCTTGGCGGCGACCAGGTTGCGGGTGAGGAAGGTGTCGCTGAGCACCACCCGTTCGGGTGCGGTGCGCGGAAGCTGCCAGATCCAGTACGCGTCGGTGGTGGTCAGGAGGACCAGGGAGTCCAGCGCCCCGCGCGGGTCCACCTCGTCGGCCGCCCGCTCCAGCTGGGCCCGGAGAGCGGCCGCGACCTCGCGGCTGACCTGCGCGTCCGCGTCCAGACGGTGTCCGGCCTCGGCCACCAGATTGCGCAGCCGCACCGGGTCCTGGGCGTTGTCCGGAGCCGTGCGGTGGGTCGGCATGGTCAGGGACAGGGCCGGATAGGGCCGGGTCGCCCGCAGCTCCCGCAACAGGTCGGCGGTCAGGGCGTCCGTATCCATCGTTCCCTCCCAGGGCTCGGATCCGCTCCCGTGTGAAGCGATCCTTCGACGAGTCAATTCATACCTTTTGATCCTAATATGAGCGAGTTGTTGCTCCTGGAGTGCGGGAGGTCGCGCGATGTCCACGCTCACGGTCTGGAAGTTCCGGACGGCCGACGGTGCGGAGAGTGTCGAGGAGGCGCTGAAATCCCTTCAGAAGGAAGGGCTGATCAAGATTCTTGACGCGGCGGTGGTGAGCTGGCCCGCCGACCGGTCCAAGCCGCGCACGAAACAGCTGCTCAACCTCGTCGGCGCCGGGGCCCTCAGCGGGACCTTCTGGGGCATGCTCTTCGGGCTGATCTTCCTCATGCCGCTGCTGGGCGCGGCCATCGGGGCGGCCGCCGGAGCGCTCGGCGGGAAACTCGCGGACGTCGGCATCGACGACGACTTCATCGCCGAGGTCAAGGAGAAGGTGACGCCCGGAACCTCGGCGCTGTTCCTGCTGACCATGAACGAGGTGCCGGAGCGGATCGGCGCGCAGCTGCCCGGCGACGGCGCCGAACTCCTCCACAGCAATCTCGACACCGAGCGTGAGGCGAAGCTCCGCGACATCTTCGGCGACGAGACGGCGTGACCCGCGCACACCCCCGTTCCTCACCCGGATCCCCAGCTGGATACCCCTCTCTTGGATTGGACGGACCGTCCGTGAAAGCGAACCTCCCCGCGCACCGGGCACGCGGCCGCCGCGCCGCCCGCACCCTGGCCCCCCTCGCGGCGGCAGCCCTGCTGTTCGCCGGCGCGGCGGCCTGCGACTCCGACACCAGCAGCGAAGGCACCGACCGGGGCGTCCACACCCTCACGCCCGAGCCGGAGGAATCGCCGTCCGAGTCCCCGAGCCCGCGCACCCAGGAGAGCTTCGCGGCCTCGGTGTCCGCCGAGTCCGAACGCGTACGACAGGAGGCGGCCAAGCGGCTGGACGAGGTCGAGGGCCGGGGCAACGCGGTCGGCGACGTCTCGGTCAACGGACTGCCGCTCACCGCGTCCGAGGAGGTCCGCAGCGCGCTCGTCCGGGTCACCAACCCCACGGACGAGGCCGCGTTCTACGCCGTGAAGGTGGAGTTCGTCGACGCCGAGGACAAGGTCCTCGACACCGTCGTCGTCGGCGTCGAGGACGCGCCGCCGGACCGCACGGTCAACGTCCAGGCCAACAGCCGCAAGGCCGCCGGGGTGAAGACCTTCCCGCGGGTCGCCCAGGCCGAGCGCGGCTGAGGGGGGCGGCGTACATGAGTGCCGCAGACGCGGTGACCGACTCGCTCGAGACCCTGCGCGCCCAGTTCGTCGACGTACGGGAGGGGAAACCGGCCGACTACATCCCCCAGCTGGCCCTCGCCGACCCGGACGCCTTCGGGCTCGCGCTGGTCAGCATGGACGGACACCGCTACAGCGCGGGCGAGGCCGAAGTCCCCTTCACCCTCCAGTCCGTCTCCAAACCGTTCATCTACGCCCTCGCGCTCTCCGTCCTCGGCCTCGACGAGGTGAGCCGCTGGGTGGGCGCCGAGCCGAGCGGCGAGGCGTTCAACGCCATCAGCCTCGAACCCGGCACGGGCAGGCCCGCCAACGCCATGGTCAACGCCGGCGCCATCGTCACCACCGCCCTGATCCCCGACGCCCCGGACGAACCCGCCTTCGACCGGATCCTGCACTGCCTCGGCCACTTCGCCGGGCGCGAACTCGACGTCGACGAAGAGGTGTTCAGCTCCGAGTCGGTGACCGGGGACCGCAACCGGGCGCTGGCGTACCTGATCCGCTCCACCGGCACCATGCCCGTCGACCCGGTCCTGGCGGTCGACCGCTACTTCCGCCAGTGCGCGATCCGCGTCACCGCCGTCGACCTCGCCACGATGGCCGCGACGCTCGCCTACGGCGGCGTGAACCCGGTCACCGGCACGCGGGTCGTCTCCGCCGAGGTCGCCGCCCAGGTCCTCGCCGTCATGGCGACCTGCGGCATGTACGACGGCTCCGGCGACTGGCTGCTGCGCGTCGGGCTGCCCGCCAAGAGCGGGGTGTCCGGGGGCCTCATCGCGGTGGGCCCCGCCCGCTTCGGGGTCGCCACGTACAGCCCGCCGCTGGACGCCACCGGCGGTTCGGTACGCGGCCACGCCGCACTGGAGACGATGTCGAAGCGCTACGGGCTCCACCTCATGCTCAACCCCGCGCTGCCGGGCTCCACCGTCAGCCTCGTCACGACCGCGGACGATCTGCCCTCCGCGCCCTCGACCGAGCACGAACGGGTCCTGCACGAACAGGTCGGCGTCGTCGTCGCCCAGGGGTCCATCGACTTCACGGCCGCCGAACGTGTGCTGTACGCCCTGGACGAGTCCGGGCCCGACGGCGGCTCGGTGGTGCTCGACCTGCACGACGTCACCTCCGTCGACTCGGTGGCCCTGGCGATGCTGCACACCGGGCTCGCCCGGCTCGCCAGCGACGGGCGGCGCGCGGCGGTCGTCGATCCGAACGATCTGCTGGGCCCGCCCGACCTCGTACGGGAACGCACCGGCCAGGACCTGCCGCGCTACGCCACCCGTGAGGGTGCCGTCGAAGGCTGCGCGCGGGCCCTGGCCGGGGAGGGCTGAGCGGGGGCTGACGGGTGGGCCGGGACTACCAGATGGACCCGACCCACTCGGGGTGGTCGATGAACGGGTTCCGGTTGTGCTGGAACTGCTCGAATATGACGTCGTTGCGGCGCTTCTCGAAGGTGTCCGGCGGGTCCTCCTGGCTCCACTGCTTGAGGACGGACAGCTTGCCCATCTTCGGCGCGGACCCGTTGCTCACCTGGTCGTTGGGTTCGAGGTCGGCGAAGGAGTCGTTGCCCTCGTAGCGCACGGCCATGTAGAGGATCATGCGGGCGACGTCGCCCTTGACCGCGTCGCGCGGCTCGAAGGAGTCGCCGTCGGTGCAGTTGCCGGGTGCGTTGCCCAGTTCGCTCCCGCCGTTGTCGAAGTCCTTGTTGCCGCGCGTGGAGTTGACCTGGACGTCCTCGGGCCGCAGATGGTGGACGTCGGTGCCCGGACCCGTCGCGGTGCCGAAGTCGCCGTGCGACTTGGCCCAGACGTGCTCCCGGTTCCACTGGCCCGAGTTGCCGCCGTTGTCGTTCTTGGACTGCGAGCGCCCGGTGTACAGCAGGACGACGTTGGAGGAGTTGGCGGGATCCTCGTCGGTGGCCTTGAGGGCGTCCCACACCTGGCTGTAGGAGAGCTTGGTCTGGTCGCTGATGATCGTGTGCAGGGCGGCTTTCAGCTCGGCGCCGGTCTTGCCGAGCGCGTCCTGGTAGTACGTGTCGTCGAGGGCGGTGGCGGCAGTGGTAGCGGTGTGAAGGTCGGGCGAGCCGTCTGCGGGGGTCGCGGCGGCGGTGCCGGCGAGCACGGTGACGGCCGCTGCAGCGGCCAGCAGTGGACGCGCGTAGAACGAATGACGACGGGACATGTGGGGTGTCCTCTCCGAAACGCGGGCGTCGCGACGAGGACCCTGGGTGGGGGCGCTCCTGCGGCGGCCGTGCGGTAGGTGGTCAGCCGGGAGCCTTCCACACGCACCGTGTTCCACGAGTGAACACTCTGTACCTATCATGTGCAGGTCAAGAATCGGTGTGCCGGGACCCGTCGAGGACGTCCTCGACGGGGCGCCGTCCGGCGCTACCCGGCGGCCCAGTCGCGCAGGGCGCGGACCGAGGCGAAGTCCGCCACGTTCCGGTCGAGCGGATCGTCGGTGTACTGGTGGATCCGCCAGTCCGCCTCGATGCGGGGCTTGCCCGCGGCGACGTAGTCGGCGATCCACAGCCCGTCGCCCGCGTAGGAGGTGGTGTCGTGGTTGAGCCAGAAGGAGCGGTTGCAGTACAGCAGGACCCGGTGGTCGGGCCGCTCCCGCTTCACCGCGCGGAGGAACCGGTCCTTGTCCGCGTTGCTCGCCCGCGTCCCGCCGCCGGTCTGTTCCCAGTCGACCGCGAGCAGATCGCCCGCCTTCTCCGGGGTTTCGCTCAGGAAGTACGCGACCTGGTCCGCGATGTCCCCCGGCCAGAGGAAGTGGTAGAAGCCGACGACGCACTCGGCGTCCCGGGCCCGCTTGACCTGCGCGTCCAGGCGCGGATTGACGTAGGTGCGGCCTTCGGTGGACTTGACGAGGACGAAGTCGAGACCGTCCGTGTCGTAGGAGGGCTGATAGGCGCTGACATCGACACCGTGGAGCATGGGCACCGCCTCGGAAAAGGGAGAAGGGGCAACGGCATTCCGTCTCCTGCCCACTCCCCGGGTCCGCCAAGGGCTGATTCACCCTCCCGGGTAGGCGTGCGCGGGTCCCTCGGATGCGGCCGGGTCCGTGGGGGGCGAGAATTGCCGCAAGGACGAGGAGGCGGCATGAGCGAAGAGTCCGAATCCGTATCCGCGGCCGTGCCCGGGCCGGGGGGCATCACGCCCGACCGGCTCCTGCACACGGGCGCGAGCGACCGGCCGAGCGCGGAGGACCTGGTGCTGGCCTCCGGGCGGGACCTGACGCCGGAGACCCTGGAATGGGCGCGGCGCAAGCTGGCCGCCGAGGGGCGGTCGGCCCTCGACAAACAACTGCCCTGACGGCCCGGCGGAGCCCGCGCGAACACCCGGCGGGCGGTGCCCGGAGCCGTACGCCGAGGTGACGGCGGCCGGGGACCGGGGAGCGTGTGGGGCGCCCCCCGGTTCCCTCGGCTAGCCTGAGTGACATATGAACCGTTTGACGACCTCACAGGGCGCTTTCGAGCTCGCCCGTTTCCCCGAGCACCCGCGCGATCCCTTCCGGGCGTGGGACGCCGCCGACGAATACCTGCTCCGGCAGCTGACGGACCCCGAGACGGGCCCGGTCGACCTCTCGGGGACGGTCGCCGTCGTGGGGGACCGGTGGGGAGCGCTCGCCACCGCGCTGGCCGAGCACCGGCCCGTCCAGATCAGCGACTCCTACCTGGCCCGGCGCGCCACCCTCGCCAACCTCGACCGGAACGGCATCGACCAGGACGCGGTCCGGCTGCTGTCCTCGCGCGACACCCCGCCGGACCGGATCGACGTCCTGATCGTCCGGGTGCCCAAGTCCCTGGCGTTCCTGGAGGACCAGCTCCACCGGATCGCCCCCGCCGTCCACGCCGGCACCGTGGTCATCGGCACCGGCATGGTCAAGGAGATCCACACCTCCACGCTCAAGCTCTTCGAGCGCATCATCGGCCCGACCCGCACCTCCCTCGCGGTGCGCAAGGCGCGGCTCGTCTTCTGCACCCCGGACCCCGCGCTGCCGCGTACGCCGAGCCCGTGGCCGTACCGCTACGAGCTGCCCGCCGACGTCGGCCCCGTGTCGGGCCTGACCACCGTGAACCACGCGGGGATCTTCTGCGCCGAGCGCCTCGACATCGGCACCCGCTTCTTCCTCAAGCACCTGCCCACCCGCGGCGGGGCCGTCCGGGTCGTCGACCTGGGCTGCGGCAACGGCGTCCTCGGGCTCTCCGCCGCCATCGCCAACCCCGACGCGCACGTCACCTTCGTCGACGAGTCCTACGGGGCGGTGGCCTCCGCCGAGGAGACCTTCCGGGCCGGTGCGCCGGACGGCACGAAGGCCGACTTCCTGGTCGGCGACGGACTCGGCGACCTCGATCCGGGCAGCGTGGACCTGGTGTTGAACAACCCGCCCTTCCACTCGCACATGGCGACCACCGACGCCACGGCCCGCACGATGTTCGTCGGCGCACGGACCGCGCTGCGCCAGGGCGGCGAACTCTGGGTCGTCGGCAACCGGCACCTCTCGTACCACACCCACCTGCGCCGGATCTTCGGGAACTGCACCACGGTCGCGGGCGACGCGAAGTTCGTGGTGCTGCGCGCCGTCAAGCGCTGACCCGGGGCCGCAACTGCCGGACGCTCTCCGGCCCTTCCGGATTCTTGCAACACGTTCTACTGTGTGCGCCGCCGCACACGGACGACGCCGAGCGAGACTCTGGAGGGGCCGTGCACCTCGAATACACGCCTGAGCAGCAGCGGCTGCGCACCGAACTGCGCACCTACTTCGCGACCCTGGTGCCCGACAACGCCTACGCCCGCTACGCGGAACCCGCCGCCCAGAAGCGCTTCTACCGCGATACGGTCCGCAGGCTCGGCGCCGACGGCTGGCTGGGGGTCGGCTGGCCGAAGGAGTACGGCGGCCGGGGACTGACCCCGATGGAACAGTTCATCTTCTTCGACGAGGCCGCCCAGGCCGGCGTACCGCTGCCGCTCATGGCCCTGAACACCGTCGGGCCCACGATCATGCAGTTCGGCACCGACGAGCAGAAGGCCCACTTCCTCCCCGGAATCCTGGCCGGGGAGATCGACTTCGCGATCGGCTACAGCGAACCGGACGCGGGCACCGACCTCGCCGCCCTCAAGACCCGCGCGGTCCGCGAGGGGGACACGTACCTCGTCAACGGCCAGAAGATCTGGACCACCAACGGCGACACCGCCGACTGGGTCTGGCTCGCCGTGCGCACCGACCCCGACGCCCCGCCGCACAAGGGCATCACCATGCTCCTGGTCCCCACGAGCGACCCGGGCTACTCCTGCACCCTGATCAACACCCTCGCCTCGCACGACACGACCACCAGCTACTACGAGAACATCCGCGTCCCGGTCTCCCGCCGCGTGGGCGAGGAGAACAAGGGCTGGCGGCTCATCACCAACCAGCTCAACCACGAACGCGTCACGCTCGCCGCCCACGGCACGATGGCGGTCCGCGCCCTGCACAACGTCCAGCGCTGGGCCGCCGACACCAAGCTCGCCGACGGCCGCCGGGTCATCGACCTCGGCTGGGTCCGCGCCCTGCTCGCCCGCACCCACACCCGCCTCGACGCGATGAAACTGCTCAACTGGCAGATGGTCGCAGCCCTCCACGACGGCACGCTCACCCCCCAGGACGCCTCGGCGGTCAAGGTCTACGGCTCCGAGGCCCGCAGGGACGCCTACGCCTGGCTGATGGAGATCGTCGGCTCCGCGGGCGCGCTGAAGGAGGGCTCGGCCGGCGCGGTGCTCCACGGCGAACTGGAACGCGGCTACCGCTCGGCCGTGATCTTCACCTTCGGCGGCGGCAACAACGAGATCCAGCGGGAGATCATCGCGTGGATCGGGCTGGGGATGCCGCGCGTGCGGCGGTGAACGTCTGTGACGAGTTCCGGGTCTGATGGAGGCCTCGATCGCTGCCCAGCCAATCTGACCGGAACGGCCCGTCACAGAACGCGGTGGTCTGCCGTTCACTTCTCGGAAACGGAACAACGGACGAGAGGTGCTCACAGTGCGGCGAACGTTGCGGTACCTGCTGCTCGCGATCGGGGCCGGGCTCTCGGCCCTCGCGGTGATCGCCGTACATGGCGCCGCCACCCTGCCGCTCGCCGTCGCCGTGTATGCCGATGTCGTCCTCGGTCTGTGCTGGCTCGCGGCCGCCACGCTGCTCCTTCGCAGTCGCCGGGCCCCGGACACCGGAGCGAACACGGGCGGCGAAGATGCTCCCGGCCCCCGCGACCATCGCGCCGTACGGTACTCCACCGACGGCGAGCCTCTCGCTCGTTCCCACCGGGGCACCCGCCACCGCCGCTGATCCGGCCAAACTCGCGGTGCGTCCTGCCCCGTTGGCCCATGCTTTGCGACGATGGCCGGCGACCACCTCTGCTGAGGAGCGCAACGTGCCCGACGTCAGCGATATTCTTGTGAGTTCGTCCGTCATGACGCATCCCGTACGTCTCGCCCAGGCCCAGCGGCTCGCGGCCCGCCTTCGGCTCGACGGCCTGGCGATCGACCCGGACCCGGAGGGCCCGCCTTCCGCTCTGCGCACCGCGCAGGTCGCGTGGTCGGCCGCGGCCCCCGAGGCCAGCCACCACCTTGTTGTCCAGGACGACGTCGACGCTCCTGTCGAGCTCCTGGAGATCGTCGCCCGGGCCGCCGCCCGGTTCCCCGACGAGGCACTCGTGTTCTACACCAACTGGCACGCACGCAACGGCGCGGCCGCTCGACTGGCCGCACTCGCAGGCGCCGCCTGGGTCCGGGCGGTGCCGGACGAGTTCACGCCGTCCTTGGGTGTCTGCCTTCCGGCCGGGACGGCCGCCGCCTTCCGGGCGGATGCCCGTGAGAGTGCCGAACGCCATGACGACGAGCTGCTCTCCGTCTTCTTCCGCGGACGCGGCCGCATGAGCCTGCTCGCCGTACCGAACATCGTCGAGCACATCGGCACCAGCAGTATCAACGGTCACGCCGCTCAGGGCATTCGGCGTGCCGTCTGCCCCACCTCCGCCGCCGACGCGGCCCCGCTGCTGAGCCGGGGGCGCGTCCTGGAGGAGCCGGGCTGGATCCCGTACATGCGGTACGGAGAGGGCTACGTCCGGCTCGTGGGGCAGGAGCACGGCCCCGACGCCGGCCGCGGCCACCACCGCTGGCGTGAGGCCCTGCCCTCGACCGGGCTCACGGAGGGGGATGTGCTCGCCGCGCGGGAGGCGCACCTGCCGCCGGAGCTCGCGGCGGAGGTGGCCCGGGCCTTCGGCGACGCGTTCGCGGAGGAGCTGTGGACCCACTGCCTGCTGCTCGGCCGGCAGGCCGCCCTCGCCTCCCGGCGCCTCGGCCCGGCACCGGGGGAGATACCCGTCGACGTACTCGACCGACTGCGGTGTTCCGCCGTCGCCACCGCCGGGCTCGCCGGACTCCCGCCGGAACGCCGCCCGGAGGCGGGGCCGGACGAGGTCCGCACCATGGCCGCGTTCGCGTGGACCGCGATCCACGCGGGGAATCTCCTGGTCAGGCCTGGTGCGTGAGCCACACCCCCGGCTCCCAGTAGGCGGCCACGTCCCGCGCTCGGTCCACGTGGAGAGGGGCGAGTCCGCCGGGGAAGACGTACGCGCCGTCCTCCGGGAAGGCGAGCCCCGTCCAGCGCTCCCACTCGGCGACCGTGCTCGTGATCCGGGAGGACCGCTCGGACGCCGCCGCGACCGTACCGCCCGCGCTCACCTGGGTCCGGATCCATGGGTCGAACGGGGTGCCGTCGTCCCGGGTCCACGCCGCGTACCGCTCGATCGGGACCAGTGGATAGCGGTCCTTCCAGGTGGGCCGTACCGGCACCAGGACCGTCGGGAGCCCGGCGTTCCGTGCCGTCTCCGCCATCGCGTCGAGCAGCACCTTGGACAGGCCACGGCCCCGGTGGTCCTCGGCGACCTCGATGCCGAGCGCGCAGAGCGCGCCCGGGGCGCGCCCCGCGTCGCGGTCCGCGAAGGCCCGCGCGATCGAGTCGTCGAGGCCCGGTCCCAGGTCCGCCGTGGTGCCGTCCCAGGTGCGGGGCAGCGAACGCCCGGCGCCCGCGATCACGTCGCGTTCGTCGTCGTACAGGACGAACTGGAACTCCGGGAAGTCCTCGAACAGCCGGTTCCAGTAGTCGCCGTTGATGTCTCCGTGCAGGTTGTACTCGGGCACCACACCCGCGAACCGCTCGGGGATGCGGTCCCACAGCTCGGGCCGCTCCGAGTGACGTACCAGTGCCAGGGCCATCGGGTCTTCTCTCTAGGCGGGGACCTCGACGTCCCAGACGACGACGATCGGCAGACCGTTCCAGGCGGCGCGGGCCGCGTCCGCGATGAACTCCTCATAACCTCCGGGTGCCAGACGCCCGTTGAACAGCGGCTCCTGGCAGCCGCGCACCCGGAGCCCGGCCCGTCCGAACGCCTCCAGGTAACGGCCGGGCAGATGGACGTGGTTGCGTACGAACGCGAGCTCGTCGGAGTCACGGACGAAGAGGCACTGCCCCTGGAGGGCGATCACGAACGGATGCATGTCCGTGACGACGATCCGCCCGCCCGGCCGGACCACCCGCGCCAGCTCCGCCACGCCGGGCGCGAGGTCCGGAAGGTGCGTCATGGCCAGGGAGCAGACCGCGAGGTCGACGGAGTCGTCCCCCAGCGGCAGCCGCTCCAGGTGCCCCACCCGGAAGTCGGCCTCCGGAGTGTGCTCGCGGGCCTTCGCCAGCATCTCCGGTGACTGGTCCACACCGATGACCCGGTGGCCGCGCGCGGTCAGGGCGCGGGTCTGCCTGCCGGTGCCGCAGGCGGCGTCGAGTGCCACTCCCGGCGTGAGCCCGTCGAGGATCGCGTGGACGGCCGGCTCCTCCACCTCGATGTAGGAGCTGGGCAGCGAGTCGTACACCGCTGACCAGGACGCGTAGCCCGCCGCCGCGTCGAGCTCGCTGACCAGGGCCCCTCCGTCCGGCAGCTTCTCCACCCCCGAGTCCGTGAGGTCGGTGAAGTCCGCGTGGGCGAAACGGCGTATCTCCGCCACGCGTTCCTTGAGGAACGCCTCGTCCCCGTCGACCGCATGGCGCAGCAGCGCGAGCCCCTCGATCCCCAATACCAGTTCCCGTACGCGGAATTCACCGCGGAATTCACCGCTCATGCGAGCCCCTCACCGATCGGCGGACGGTCCGGTGTCCATGTCGGATGCCGCACTACCCGGAAGTCGGGACAGGAATTCCGAACCCACCTGCCGCGTCCGAAAACCGAGCATGAATGGCTGGTTGGAGGCGCTGTTGTCGCCCGTCGGACGGCTGCCTAGCATGAGCGCCATGATAGAAGGCTATCTCGGACGTGAAAGCGTCACTGTCGGCGATGAATTAACGGTCCATGTCTCGACCGATGCCCCCCGATTCCGTCTCCGTTTCTACCGGCTCGGCAGAGAACTCGTACTCGTGGGAGAAACCGGGGAGTACCCGGGTGCCGAGCACGCCCCGCCCGACCACCCCGATGGACTGACCGGCCGCGCCTCGCCCTCCGACGACTGGAACTGGCCGCCGCTCTCCCATGCCGTACCGGAGGGCTGGCGGCCGGGAGTCCATCTGGTCGAATTCGTCGAATGCGGACCGGGGCGCGCCGGGAATCCGCCTCCGCTCGACACGGAGCACCTGGAAGGGCACGGACGGGAGTTCTTCATCGTGCGCCCCCGCGTCGCCGGCGGCCACTCCCGCGTCCTCTACAAGAAGTCCACCTTCACGCGGCACGCCTACAACCGCTCCGACCGGCCCGGCCTGGAGCGCGCCGTCAGCCTCTACGACCACCCCGTCCACCGCACCGGCGCCACCGATGCGCCCCGGGGCCACAAGGTCAGCCTCCACCGCCCCGGCGGCGTCATCGATCTCGCGTACTGGGACGCCCCCTTCATCGCCTGGCTCGACCGCCACGGGTATCCCGTCGAGTACTGCACCGACCTGGATCTGCACGAGGACCCCGAACTTCTCTCCTCGTACGACCTCCTCCTCAGCGTCGGGCACGACGAGTACTGGAGCGCCGCGATGCGTGACCAGGCGGAACGGTTCGTCCGCGACGGCGGAAACATCGCCTTTCTCAGCGCCAACACCTGCTGGTGGCGGGTGCATCCGACGGACGACAACACGGCATTCGTGTCCGACACCGACCATCACGTCGGTGAGGAGTACCCCCACCTTCCCGCAACCGATCAATGGTGGGCGCCGGCGCCCGATGGCGTCGGAATTCCGGAGAACGCGCTCACCGGCGTAAGTTTCCGCAACGGCGGAATGTGGGCCGCCACCGAATGGCCCGGAGACCGGCCCCGGGTCGGATACACCGTGCAGCATGCCGACCACTGGATCTACGAAGGCGCCGGCCTGCGCGACGGATCCGGCGGCGGAGAAGCGGACCGACTGGGGGCCGGAACACCCCTCATCGGATATGAATGCGACGGTGCCGCGTTCTCCTACGACGCGGACGGAACAGCCCGCGCCACCGGGGAGGACGGAACTCCGGAATCCTTTCTCATTCTCGGAATTCACGTCCTCGAACCGGTGCACGAGGATTTCCACCACTTCAAGTGGGGACACTGGAACGCCGTTGTGCGGGAGAAGAGCATCTCCAGCCCGCGCGCCGCCACCATGGGCATCTACACCGCCGGCGGCACCGTCTTCACCGCGGGCACCACGGACTGGCCCGTGGTCTGCGGACACGAACAGGATCCGGCCGTCGTCCGCGTCACCCGAAACCTCCTCGACCGACTGCGCCATCGAGGTCGCCGGGCTCATCCGCAGCGATGAGCTCCCGCAGGCCGGAGATCCGCGCCGCCCGCTCCGGCAGGGGCGGCGCGGCACCCTCGACCGCCCGGTCGGGGCGGCGCAGATGCACCGCCCGCATTCCCGCCGCCAGCGGACCGAGCACGTCGGGCGCCCACATGTCCCCGACGAACAGCACCCGCTCCGCCGGCAGCGCGCACCGGTCGAGCAGCGCCCGGTAGATCAGCGGATGCGGCTTGCGCGCGCCCGTGCGCGCGGAGCCCACCACCACGTCCACGGCCCCGGCGAGCCCGACCGCCGCGACGCACTCCTCCAGGTTCCAGAACCAGTTGGAGCACACCCCGACGAGCAGGCCCCGCGCCCGGAGCGCGGCGAGCACCCCGGGCACGTCCGCGTAGAGGTCGAGCCTGACCGCCTTCATCGCCCGGTCGAGCTCGGTGACCAGGCCGCCGAGCTCCGACTCCGGCACACCACAGGCCCGCGCACGGCGCCTCAACCGGTCCCGCTCCCACGTCACGTACGTGGCCTCGTCCACTGATTGCGCCGAGTGCTCCGTACCCTCCGCGAGCCCCACCGACCACTGGTCTCCCCAGAGTTCCCCCTGGGCTTCGAGGCCGCGGCGTACGAAGATGCCGCGGTGGTCGGGCGGCAGCGGCCGGACCATCCGTACGAGCGTCCCGTAGAAGTCGAAGACGACCGCTTCGATCCCGTCCGGCAGCATCGTCACGGGAGCCTCTAGAACCGGCCGTACCGGCGGGGGAAGTAGTCCTGCAGGGCGCCGTCCCGTTCGATGTCGACGGTCGCACAGTGCAGCCCGCCGCCGAACGGCCCGACCGCCCGGAAGGGCACCTGCACGATCTCGAAGCCGTACGAGGACAGTTGCTCGGCGAGACGCACCTCGTTCTCCTCGACGCACAGCGTGTTCTCGTCGAGGTTCAGCATGTTCCCGGCGAGCCAGGGGCTGCAGAACGACAGCTTCGGCGGATGGTCCCAGCTGGCCGGCTGGACCGCCTCGACGATCTCCCAGTCGTTGAGCTTGAAGAACTCCATCAGCTCGGCGTCCGCGAGCCGCTCACCGCAGTGCAGCACCAGCCCGGGACGCAGCGGCACCCAGGTCGCGTCGATGTGCAGCGGGTGGGTGTTGGTCGAGGTCACCGCGTGCACCCGGTGGTCGGGGAAGTGGCGGCGCAGCCAGTCGTAACCGCTCCTGTTGGTGACGAACGACAGCTGCACGAAGAGGTCCTTGCCGAAACGCGCCACGTCGGCGGCGTCGAAGAGCGGCTCGGCCTCGGTGAGCACCAGGTCGTAGTCGCGGACCCGGGCCAGTTGCTCCGCCGTCGGAAGGTCGTTGTACGTGTCCCAGAACCCGGTGTTGTACGAGGCGTCCGTGAGCCGCGGCTTGGGCGCCGCCTCCCAGCGCATCCGCCGGTCGTGATCGAAGAGCTCCTGGAGCACCGGCCGGTAGCAGAGGTACTCGAACCAGCGGCTGCGGTACGACATGGTCGCTTCGAGGACTTCGTTGCCGACCGTGAGCAGCAGGTCCCGGGGTGGCATGCAGCCGAACATCGACTCGTGCGTCCACTCCGGCGTGGACACCTCACGGGAGAAGTCGATCGGGGTGGGGCGATCCACCCGGATGCCGCGCCGCCGCAGCATGTCGGAGAAGTCGTCGAGTTGCTGCTCGGCCTCGGCGACCATGTCCGCCGGCATGGGCCCGTACGTCCCCAGGGGAAAGCCGTCGTCCGGGTAGGCGCGGCGCACCGCGTGCTCGGGGGCCTGCACCACCGTGCCCTCCGCACGGCCGACGATCACATGGCGCAGCGGGTCCCAGCCGTTCCAGGAGCTGACCCGCACGGGGCGTTCGGATTCGGCGGGGGTGGTCGTCCTCTGCTCGGTCACGTACAAGCCCTTCGATCGGGGTCGTGGAGTGCCGCAGGGGCCCAAACTGCGGGTATGGAGCCGTCACCGTCAAGAGTCCCTTCGCTACCCACCGTGGTGTTCGCGTCAGCGTGGCCTGAGTCCGTCCGCCGCCGATTCGGCTGCGAACGGCATCCGCGCAGCGCAGCGGGTGCGCACCGCATTCTTCGGGTGGGCGCCCACCGTCGCCTTCCGGCCGAAACTCCGAGTCGCCGCTGAGTGGCGTGGTCCGCGGGGTAGTGAGAAGACCGTCGCCGAAGCCCGGTACGCCTTGACGCACCACGTCCGGAGGAATTCATGGCACTGACCCGATCTCGCCGATCCGTGGCCCTGGGAGCCCTGCTGCTTCTCACGGCGGTGGGATGCGGCTCGGGTGGACCGGACACATCGGGTGAACGGGCGGAGGGCAACAGCAAGCTGACGGTGTGGCTGATGGTGGACGCGCGCGAGAGCTGGCCGGAGCTGGTCGCCTCCGCCAACACGCGGTTCACGAAGAAGCACCCCGGTGTGAAGGTCGATGTCCAGTACCAGCAGTGGACGACGAAGAACCAGAAGCTCGACGCCGTCCTCGCGGGCCGCAATGTGCCCGACGTGGTGGAGATGGGGAACAGCGAGACCACCAACTACATCGTCAACGACACCTTCGCCGCAGTGGACCCGAAGACCTTCGACCGGTCCGAGCAGTGGCTGCCGGCGCTCGCCGACGCCTGCCGGCTCGACGGCAGGACGTACTGCGTGCCGTACTACGTGGGAGCGCGCGTCGGCGTCTACCGCACCGACTACTTCCGGAACGTCGGCCTGACCGCCGCCCCGCGCACGTACCCCGAGCTGATCGCCGCCCTCGACCGGCTCAAAAAGGAGTACGGCGCCAAGGACTCCGGCTTCTCCGCGCTCTACATGCCCGGCCGCTACTGGTACGCCGCCATGGGCTTCGTCAAGGACGCCGGCGGTGAGATGGCGGTCGAGAAGGACGGCCACTGGCACGGCGACCTCTCCTCACCGAAGTCCGTCGCGGGGCTCACCGCCTGGAAGAAGCTCCTGGACGACTACTACGTCGGCGACCGGGCGAAGGACAACGGCGATCAGCCGGCGGTCGTCGGACAGGGCAAGGTCGGCGTCTTCTACGGCAACACCTGGGAGGCGGAGGCCGCCGCCGACGCCCGCTCCGGCGGCGATCCGCGGCTCAAGGGCAAGTTCGCGACCTTCGCCTTCCCCGGCCCGTCCGGAGAGCTGCTTCCGCCGTTCCTCGGCGGCTCCACCCTGGCCGTACCCGCCAAGTCACGGAACCAGGACCTGGCCGCCGACTGGATCCGCCTCTTCACCGACCGGAAGTCGCAGCAGCAGCTCGTCGCCGCCAACACCCTCCCCAACAACACCGACCAGCTCGGTGACGTCGCCGCGGGAGGCATCAACGGCCCGGCCGCCCAAGCCGCCGCCCGCGGCTGGGTCACGCCTCTCGCTCCCGGCTGGACCTCGGTGGAGAAGTCCAACATCCTGCCCGAGATGCTGGAACGCATCGCCACCGGAAAGTCGTCCGTCCAGGACGCCGCCCGTGAGGCCGACAGCAGGATCGACGCCGTGATCAATGAGCGCTGATCGGGTCCGGCGCTCACGGCGCCCCGTCCTGCCCTACCTTCTGATCGCCCCCGCCCTGATCGCGCTCCTCGTCGTTCTCGGCTACCCGCTGGTCGACATGGTCACCCTGGCCTTCCAGGACATGACGCGTAAGGAGCTGTTCAGCGGCGAGGCCCCGCCCTGGGCCGGCCTCGATCAGTTCCGCACGATCCTCGGCGACAGATTCTTCTGGATCGTGACGGGCCGCACGGCCCTGTTCACCGTCGTCTGCGTGACCCTCACGATGGTGTGCGCCCTCCTCGTCGCCCTGCTGATGCGGCGGGCCGCGCCGTGGGCCCGGGCAGTCCTCGCCGGGGTGCTCGTCGCCGTGTGGGCCATGCCGGTGATGGTCGCGGCGGCCGTGTTCCGCTGGCTCTTCGACGCCGACTACGGCGTCGTGAACTGGCTTCTCTCGTCCCTGCCCGGGATCGACCTCGCCCGGCACAACTGGTTCACCGACCCGTGGCAGGGGTTCGCGGTGATCACCGGGGTGGTGGTCTGGGGCGCGCTGCCGTTCGCCGCGATCAGTCTGCACGCGGCGCTCGCCCAGGTTCCCCCGGAGCTGGAGGAGTCCGCCGTCATCGACGGGGCGAGCCCGTCCCAGGTCTTCCGCCACGTCACCTTCCCCGTGGTCAAACCGCTGTTCGTGATGGTCACCACCCTCATGGCGATCTGGGACTTCGGCGTCTTCAACCAGATCTGGCTGATGCGCGGCGGCCAGCCCGAGCGCGAGTACTACCTGCTCGGCGTGCACGCCTTCATCGAGTCGTTCGCGGTCAACCGCTACAGCACCGGTGCCGCCATCGCCCTGGTCACCGTCGTCCTGATGCTCGCGGGTGCCGTGGTCTACCTGCGGCAGATGCTGAAACTGGGAGAGACCGAATGAGCCAGGGACGCAGGCACAGGAAGAACCCCCGGCACCGGCGCCGCTACGATCTCCTCACGCTCCTCGTGGCCGCTGTCGTCGGCTTCCCCGTCTACTGGATGCTCCTCACCGCGTTCCGGCCGGCGAGCGAGATCCTCAGCCTTCCGCCGGAGTTCTGGCCGAGCAACCCCACCTTCGCCAACTTCACCCGTGCGATGAGTACCGAGACCTTCTGGGCCAACGTCCGCTCCAGCGCCGTCATCGGCCTCGGCACCGTCATCGTCTCCCTGGTGGTGGGCACCCTCGCCGCGTTCGCCCTCGCCCGCTTCCGCTTCGCCGGCCGCAAGGCGTTCGTCGTCGTGATCCTCACCGTGCAGATGATCCCTCTCGCCGCCCTGGTGATCCCCGTCTACCTGCTTCTCAACGAGGCCGGGCTCACCGACAGCCTCGGCGGCGTGATCCTCGTCTACCTCGTCTTCACCCTGCCGTTCACCGTGTGGATGCTGCACGGCTTCATCGCCACGATCCCGGTGGAGCTCGAAGAGGCCGCGATGGTCGACGGCTGCGGCCGGATCAACGCGTTCGTCCGCGTCGTCCTGCCGCTGCTCGCCCCCGGGCTCGTCGCCACCTCCGTCTTCGCGATGGTCCAGGCGTGGAACGAGTACGTCCTCGTCTACGTGCTGCTCTCCACCCCGGAGAAGCAGACCCTCAGCATCTGGCTGGTCTCCTTCCAGACCAGCTTCGGCACCGACTACGGCGGGCTGATGGCGGGTGCCACGCTCACCGCCCTGCCCGTCGTCGTGTTCTTTCTGGCCGTCCATCGCAAGATCGCCGCAGGACTCGCCGCCGGAGCGGTCAAGGGCTGAAGAACATGTCTGCCCCGGACCGGAACGACCTGGCGGCACAACCCTGTTCACCCACAGAGGAGAACCCTGTGACGCACGACCGCCTCGACCTCGTATCCAAGCTGTACCAGCCCACGGACTGGCCCCGGGTCCTTGAGGCCGCCTCCGGCAAACCTTCCGGCGCCCCGCTCGTCGTGGACCTCGACCCGACCACGTTCTGCGACCTGGCCTGCCCGGAGTGCATCAGCGGAAAGCTCCTCAACCAGGGCCGGTTCACCCCCGAACGGCTCGCCGCGCTCGCCGAGGAACTCGTCACCATGTCCGTACGGGGCGTGGTCCTCATCGGCGGCGGGGAGCCCCTGGCCCATCGCGGCACACGTCGCGTCCTGCGCATACTCGGCGAAGCGGGCCTGTCCATCGGAGTCGTCACCAACGGCACCATGATCCGGCAGAACCTCACCGAGCTGGCCCGGTACGCCTCCTGGGTCCGCGTCTCCATGGACGCCGGCACCGCCGAGACCTACGGTCTGTTCCGGCCCGACCGCAAGGGCCGCAGTGTCTTCGACAAGGTGGTCGAGAACATGCGGCTGCTCGCCTCCGAGAAGACCGGGTCGCTGGGCTACTCCTTCCTGGTGATGTCTCGACAGGAAGCCGACGGGCGGACCGTCACCAACCACCACGAGGTGCTGCGCGCCGCCGAACTCGCCCACGACATCGGCTGCGACTACTTCGAGACCAAGGCCATGTTCGACGACGACCACCACATCGTTCAGGTCCCCGATGCGGTGGTGGAATCCGTCGACCGGCAGCTGGCCGAGGCCGCCCACCTGGAGAGCGAGACCTTCCAGCTCGTCAACTCCTCCACCCTCACCGCCCTGCGCGGCCACGTGGGACCTGTCCAGCCCAAGGAGTACGACCGCTGCCGGGTCTCCGAACTCCGCACCCTCGTCACCCCCTCCGGGGTGTACGTCTGCGCCTACCACCGGGGCAATCCGCTCGCCAGGATCGGCGACGCCGTGACCGACAACCTCGCCGACATCTGGCGGGACTCGGACCGGGGGATGATCGACCCGAGCCGGGACTGCCGGTTCCACTGCGCGCGCCATCGCTCCAACCTGGAACTGGAACGCATCGACCGGGGAGCCGGCGAGCTCCCGCTCGCGGAGGACTACGACCCGTTCCTCTAGGGCGTGTTGTCACACTGCCGCCCGGCAGGCGGCAGTGTGACAACACCCTCTAGGCGTGCGGCCCCGATCCGCCGGACACTCCCGGGCCTAGCTCGGCCGGGACCGGTTCCACGACCGTGCTCGGGGCCGCCGGCGCGGGCACAACCCGGGCCTGCGGGTGGGAGACACGCAGCGCCCGGGCGAGCCGCGCCACCGTCTCCCGTACCGCGCCGGCCGTGCACACGCCCACCAGCGCACCGCCGCCACCGGCGCCGCTGAGCTTCAGCGGCAGGCCGGCGGCGCGCTGCGAGACCGTGCGCACCTCCTCCAACAGTGGCGTCGACATCCCCTGGTGGTCCCGCATGGCCTCGTGGGCGCGGACCATCGCGGCCCCGAGCGCCTCCAGGTCCCGGCCTCGCAGCGCGCCCCATACGCGCTGCGACGCCTCGTCGGCCACCTTCCGGTAGACGGCGAGCGCGGGATCGCCGGCCGCGAGCTGCGCCCGTACGTCCCGAATATGGTGCCGGGTGTCCTTGCGGGTGCCGGAGTCCACGACGACAACCCGCCACTCGGCCGGGAACTCCAGCCGCTCGCGCACGGCCGGCAGCCCGCGCTCGCGGCCGTCGAGGAGGAGGGCGCCGCCCTCGACGACGGCGAGATGGTCCATGCCGCCGCCGTGGAACACGGCGAACTCGAACTCGTACGCCCACTGGGCGATCGTGCGGTCACCGATGTGCCGACCGGTGAACGACCGGTCGGTGAACGCCCGGAACAGCGCCACTATCTGGGCCGTGGAGGACGACAGGCCGCTCGCCGCCGGAGCCTCGCTGCGTACGGTGACGGCCGGCGGCTTCGGAGGGAGCCCGGGCAGCCGCTCGCGCAGGAACGCCCACACCTCCCGCGGCCAGCCGTCCGTCGCCCCGTCGTCCGGCGCGGGACCGGGCCCCGCCTCCACCGTCGTCATCAGGCCGAGCGCGACGCAGACCGAGCGGCCTCCGCCGAGCCAGTCCAGGTCCTCGCCGGACAGGCAGGCCCGGCACGGCACCGTCGCTCGTATCGCGTGCATGGCATTCACCGGGCCTGGAACCTCCCCTCTGTGCGGAACCTCTCGTACATGGAGAGCACCACCGCTGTCGGCGGGTGCAGTGGCTGGAGCGGGGCGTCGAGCGGCTGGAACCGGGCCTGCCGCACCTCGTCGGCCCCGGGTGCGAGCGCTCCCGACCAGCGTCGGGTGACGAAGCAGAGGGCGAAGCAGTGGGTCACATCGCCGTTCGGGTAGGTCAGGGTGTGCACGCGTGGATCGGAGAGCGACCCGAACGCCACCAGGTCCTCCCTCTCCACCCGCAGACCCGTCTCCTCCGCGACCTCTCGCACGGCGGCGTCGGCGAAGTCGCCGCCCTCCTCGCACGCGCCGGCCGGAAGCTCCCAGACCCCGTTGTCCACCCGCTGCTGGAACAGCCCCCGGCCTTCGGCGTCGAGGAGCAGCACCTGGGCGCCAGGCACCAGCAGCGTCCTGGAGCCGACCTTCTGGCGCAACGACCAGATGTATGAACCGATGTAACTCATTCCCGTACGCGTCCTCTTCGTCGTCCCGCGCGTCCCGCTCGCCGCGGGCCCGTCGGTGCGCAGCGTGTCACTCCGCACCGGCCGGGCCGGCCAGCCAGCTCGGCATGGCCTCGGGCGTGGCGAGCAGCCATCGCACGTAGCGGTCCACACCCTCCCGGACCTCGATGGCCGCCTGCCAGCGCAGCAGTTCGCGGGATCGTTCGGTCGACGCGTAGCCGCCGAGCGGGTCTCCATCGGGCCGCGGGGTGGTGATCTGCCGTGCGCCGGGGAAGTACGGGGCGATCAGGTCGGCGACCTCGCGGACCGATGTGGGCCGGCCGGTACCCACGTTGACGGTCTGTTCGGCCATCCGTTCCTCGATCAGGGCCAGCGCGGTGGCCTCGGCGACGTCGTCGACGTGGACCAGGTCGCGGACCTGGTCCCCCCCTCCGTTGAGCCTCATCGGACGGCCCAGGCGCGCCTGGAGGGAGAGCCAGGGCACCATCCAGGAGTGGCTGCCCGGCTTCGGGATCTGGGGCTCGCCGTACACGGAGAAGTAGCGCACCACCGCGTATTCGGAGCCGCTGGAGGCACCGAGCATCAGCCGGGTCTGGTGCTCGGCCCAGAGCTTCGAGTTCGCGTACACGGACACCGGGTGGAGCGGCTGGTCCTCGTGAAACACCTGCGGCCCGCCGGCGGAGGGCACGCCATCCCCGTACACGGAAGCCGAGGAGACCATCACCAGTCGGCGGACCGGGTGCCGTGCCACCTGTTCCAGGACGACCTGCGTCCCCTCCACATTGGCCCGGAAGGCGATGTCGGGGCGTCGGGTGCAGGCCGCCACATCCGCGTAGGCGGCCGCGTGGACCACGAAGTCGGCCTCACGTAACAGCCGGCCCACGGTATCGGCGTCGCGCACGTCGCCGACGACGAGCCGGGCACCACCGCGTGCCACCCCGAAGGTCTCGTGCCCGGCCTCGGGGTAGGCGTCCATTCGGTCCAGGACCGTGACGGACGCGCCCGCTCCGTGCAGCAGTGCGGTCAGCCTGCTGCCGACGAGGCCACCTCCACCGGTCACGACGACGCGGGCATCGCGGAGCTTGTCGAGCCGGGACCGGACGGTCTCCTCCGTGGCATCGGCGGTGGTTGCGGTCGAGCGGGGTGACGCGGGCATGAAAGCCCCTTTCGGGCATCGAGGGAGTGGCCTGCCGACCGGTCGGGGACCGTGGCGCGCCAGGCAAGCATCCACGGGCACGTCACCCGTCTGCCAGAGGGCCATTTCGGCACTCTTGCGGGCTGCCGACACCCTCCGTACTGTCCGGATCCGGCCGCCGGGCAGGGGCTCCGGACGGATGCCCGACGGGGACCGGCGGATCCGGACCGAGGGAGGACATATGGCACGTCAACGACTCAGCGCGGTGGTCATGACCCATCCCAGGCGCCGTGAGGCAGCCGAGGAGCTGGCCCTGAACGCCCCTTTCGGGTTACTGAGGGTCGTCATGGACCCCGACCCCACCGGCACCCCCTCGGTCCTGCGCACCGCGCTCACCGCATGGTCGGCGATCGAGGAGGGGGCCACGCATCAACTGGTGGTACAGGACGACATGAGGTTGTCCGAATCCTTCTTCGAGCGGGTCCGGGCCGCGATCGAGGAGCATCCCGACGCGGCGCTCGCCCTGTTCGCGCTCTGGGACTCCCGCAACGGGGCGGCCGTGCGGTTCGGCACGCTGGCAGGCGCCCGCTGGGTCGGCGCCGTCAACGAGTACTTCCCGTGCGTGGCCATCGTACTGCCGCGCCCGGTCGCCGAAGGGTTCGTCGCGTACGGCAGGGAACGACTCGGCGGCTGGCCCGACGACATCCTGATGCACCGCTATCTGCGGGCCGAGGGAGTACCACGCTACGTCGCTGTACCCAACCTCACGGAGCACGAGGACCGCGGCTCGATCTCCGGCAACGCCTTCCGCGGCCCGCGCCGCTCGGTCTGCTTCCTGCCGGGCGACCGCGCCGGGGAAGAAGGGCAGTCCCTCGACGGCCTGACGGTACTCCCGTTCTTCAAGTACGGTGCCGCACGCTGCGCGGTCCGGGTCCCGGGCCCGGGACCCGAACGCTGGCTGCACCTGGACGCGGAGCAGTACCTCCAAGGGGCGGGACTACCGGCCGCTCTTCTGCGCCCGCCGAGCCGCGGCCCGGTCGGGCCGGACGTCCGGGGCACCTGGCTCACGGCCCTCGCCATGGGGTTCGAGGCGGCCCGCGCCGGACTGCCCGAGCCGCCCGCGACATCGGAGGCGTACGCGGAGGCGCTCGCGACGATCGGTCCGGGCGGCATCAGCAACACCAGCACGGAGGAGCACATCGCGGAGCGCCGTGAACCGCTGGCCGAGGTGGCGCGGCGGGCGCTCCTGGCCGGGCGCGAGGCCGCTTCCGAGCGCCGCCCACGCGCTCGACTGCAAGGAGGCCCGGTCTGGCGCGGGGCGGCGACCCCGCTCGGCGAACATCTCGTACGCAGGCTGGCCGACCGAGGCGTGCGATCCGACGCCGTGATCGACCTGACGCGCCTCCACTCCGCCGAAGCGAAGGTGACCATCCGTCCGCGGAACGCCCCCACCACGTACACGTTGGACGCCGGCGAGGTCTACGGCCCCGGCTGCTCACCCCGCACCGCGATCGGCCGCATGGTGTGGGACGCGCTGCGCAGCCGCCCCGTCACCGTCGAGGGCGACCCCGACGCCGCAGTCCACCCCGTCTACGTCCACGACCTGGCCGACGCGATCGAGGCCGTCCTGCGCACCCGACCGTCCCGGCGGAACCTGGTGGTCTCACCCGAGAAGCCCTGCACGGCCCTGGAGTTGGCCCAAGCCGTTCACGACTCCGTGCGCCCCGTACCGGTACGGGCGGCGCCGGACGGCCCATCGCGGTGGCGCGTCCCGGCCGACGCCCCTCGGGTTCCCGGCTGGACGCCCGCGACGGGCATGGGCCACGGGCTGCACGCGTTCGCCCAGTGGCTCGCCTACGAGGGCGTCCTGCTCGATGTGGCCGACGACCTGTGAGGGTTTTCAGCAGCCGCGTGCAGTTGAGGGTCCCCTGATTCCTGATGTCACCTTCTCGTCCGTGGTGCGGCCAGCACCCGGGCGGCGAAGGCTTCGACGCCGTCCACGACCGCCTCGGAGCGAGGGGAGTGGAAGAGGTCGAACGCGTGCTGCGCACCGGGAAGTTCGGCGTAGACCACGATGTCGTCCGAGACCTGGCGCAGCCGGCCGGCGAAGTTGCGGGCGGCCTCGACGGTCGCCAGCGCGTCCTTGGTGCCGTGGACGACGAACATCGGCGGCGCACCGGGGCGGAGGTACCCCTGCGGCTGGTTCGGGGACGGCGCGTCGTCGGGCGAGTCACCGAAATAGTGGCCGTAGTAGCCGTACAGGCAGATCGCGCCGGTGACCGAGGTGTCGGCGGACTCGAATCCGGGCTGGAACTCCGGGGCGTTCTGCGTGAACGCGCACAGGCCCGCCAGGTTGGATCCGGCGGAACTGCCCGCCACGAACAGCTTCGACGGATCGGCGCCGTGGGCGGCGGCGTGCTCGCGGGCCCAGGCGATGACCTTCTTGGCGTCGATCTGGTGGCCGGGGAAAGTGGTCTCGGGCCGCAGCCGGTAGTTGGCGCTGACGCACACCCATCCCTGGCTCGCGAGCCGGTACAGCAGGGGCCGTGCCTCGCGGTTCTTCGCCCCGCCGGTGAAGTGGCCGCCGTGGAAGTAGATCAGGACCGGCCCGCCCCGGGGCGCGTCGCGGTGGCGGTAGACGTCCAGGAGATTCCGCCGCCCGGCGGGCCCGTAGCGGATGTTGGGGATCCGCTCCACGTCATGCCGCCACATGAGGGCCGGTAGCAGCAGGATGCGGGCCCAGGGCCGGTGGCGGCGCAGCGATACGTTCACATGGTCCCGCCAGTCGGCCCCCAGGCCTTGCCGGAGCGCCCGCCCGACGGCCTGGTCCGTCCGCACGCCCCGCCAGGCGGAGACCACCAGCCCGGCGGCCGTGACAGCGGCGACGGCGGCCGTCGCCTTGGCGCCCGGTGACCGCAGATCGCCCTGGGCGGCGGCCAGCACCGTGGAGCCCACCAGGACGTAGAGCCCCACGAACGGCACCTCGTTGAGGCCCAGGCCGAACCAGAAGCTCATACTCGCCAGCGGCCGGGGCCGGCGCGGCGCGACCACGGCGAAGAAGGTGCACCAGGCGAAGATCGCCGTCGTCGCCACGTATCCCATCGGCATGCCCATGAACGTTCCCCCGTCGACTCCGAGCAGATCCCCGAGTCTCCCCGTGCGTCCGCGCCGCAGCAACAACGAAGCCGGTTTCGATCCATGCCCCCGAGGCCCGGCCGGCCCCGCGAAGGGCTCGTCGTGGTCAGTGCCGCTCGCCGTCGAACCGCGCGAACATGTCGACCAGCGGCTGCGGGGCGCGGGGGTCGAAGATGACCTCCAGCCCCTCGGCGGACTCCCGGGCCGTGTCCTCCGCGCGGGGGAACAGGATCTCCTCGTACGCCGTCAGCGCCGCCTCGGTGTCGCCCGGGTGCGCGGCCAGGCAGCGTCCGAGGCCCGCGCCGTCGATCAGGGCCAGGTTGGCGCCCTCGCCGGCGAAGGGCGACATCAGGTGGGCCGCGTCGCCGAGGAGCGTGACGCCCGGAGTGCGGGGCCAGCGGTGTCCAACCGGCAGGGCGTGGATGTGGCGGGGCACGAGCGGGCCGTCCGCCGCGGAGACGAGGTCGCGCAGGGCGGGTGCCCAGCCGTCGAAGTGCTTCACCAGGATCGCCTTCGCCGCGTCGGCGTCGGTGAAGTCGACGGTCCCCAGCCAGCTTTCGTCCGCGCGCAGGGCTGCATAGATGTGCAGGCTGCCGTCCGTCTCGCGGTGGGCGAGGAAGCCCTTCTCCTCGCCGAGCGCGAAGAACATGCCGCCGCCGATCAGCTCGGCCGCCTCGGGATGGCGTACGTCCGCGTCGTTCAGGTCGAGTTCGACGAACGAGATGCCCGTGTACGCGGGGATCGCGGGGGACACCAGGGGGCGGACGCGCGACCAGGCACCGTCGGCGCCGACGAGCAGGTCCGTGGTGAACACCGAGCCGTCGGCCAGCTCGACCTCGTGCCCGCCCCCGCCCAGCGGACGGCAGGACACCGCCTTGGCGTTCCAGCGCACGGCCCCGCCCGGGAGCGAGGAGAGCAGCAGCTCCCGCAGGTCTCCGCGGTCGATCTCGGGGCGGCCGCCGCTGCCGTCGTCGGGCTCCTCGCGCCGGACGACGCCGTGCCGGTCGAGGACGCGCATCGCCTGGCCGCCGGGGTGGACCCGGTCCGTGAACTCCTCGTACAGACGGGCTTCGCGCAGGGCCGCCTGGCCGGTCTCCTCGTGGATGTCGAGCATGCCGCCCTGGGTCCGCGCCCGCGGGGACGCCTCCAGGTCGAGGACGGTGGCCTCGAGGCCGTGAACGTGCAGGACGCGGGCGAGTGTGAGACCGCCGAGTCCGCCGCCGACGACGGTGATCGGGTGGTGGGAGGTGGTGGTTGCCATGGTGTCGGTCCTTTCGCGGGGGCGACCGCCGTCCGGTGGGAGAACCGGGTCAGGCGGGGTCGCGCGGGGTGGTGAGTGCGCCGTTGACGACCGCGCGGAACAGCCAGCGCAGGCGTTGCCGCGGGGTGCCGGACATCAGGTCGTCGCCGAGGGCCGCGATCCGGGGATGGGTGTCGGCCGGTGCTCCGCGCAGGGCCTCGACCAGGGCGCTCCACTCCTCGCCCGCCGCGGCGTTCTCGTCGCGTGCGGAGTGTTCGGCGGCGGTCGCGGTGGCCACCTGGAGCAGCAGGTCGACCCCCCACGCCGCCTGCCCGTCGGGGACGCCTCCCTCGTGGAGAAGGGAGAGGACCCCCTCGACCACCGCGAGGTAGTGGGCGCCGGACGGGCGCACCACCAACGCGGAGTGCGCGAGGCTCGGATGCTCGAACAGGACGCCCGTGTACGAGATGAGCACCGAGGCGAGCCGGTCGCGCCAGTCGCCGGGACCGGTCACGGGGCGCAGGTCGACCGCGCCGAGGAACTCCTCCAGGATCGCCGCGTGCAGGTCGGCGGTGCCGGAGAAGTAGACGTACAGCGAGGCCGGACCGGTGTCGAGCTCCTTCGCCAGACGTCGCACGGTGACGCGCCGCAGCCCCTCGGACCGCATGATCCGTACGGCCGCCGTGACGATCGCCGCGTGGCTGAGGGCGGGCTTGGCCGGACGCTCCCGACGGCTCCGTGGTGCGGGAGGGGGAGAAGGTGTCATGCCATCACCGTAACGAACATGTTCGTGACGAACAAGTTCGTTCACGCGCGCCGGGCAGTGTGGGTACTGCGGGTGTCCCGTTCAGGGGCGGGCGAGCACCCCGGTGAGCAGGACGGCGAGCGTCTCCTCGAGTGTCGCGGTGAAGTCGAGCCGCATCACCGCCAGTGAAGGATCGGCCTCGTAGGCCGCCAGCATCGCGGCCGAGGGCTGGGCGTGCGTCCAGATCGCGCCGGTCACCAGGAGGGTTCCGGCGGCGAACCGCCCCGCCCGGTGCTCGTCCAGCTCCGGCATGGGCTCGCGTACGAGGCGGGCCAGCTCGGCGACGTTCGCCAGGGCGGCGCGCTTGTAGGTCGCGGCCACCTCGGGGGACACGTTGCGTTCCAGGACCGCCGCCTGGGCGCTGATCAGATCGCAGAGCACCGGGCGGGCGGCCAGTGATGCGGCCAGGGTCGCGGCCACCCGGTCCGTGCGCTCGGCGGCCGGGGCCCCGGCGTCCACCGTCGCCGCGAATTCCGCGTCCAGGCCGGCCAGCCAGTCGCGCTGGGCGCTGCCCAGCAGCTCCAGCAGCACGGCCTCGCGGGACTCGAAGTAGCGGAGCACGTTCGACTTCGCCAGCCCCACCCGCCGGCTCAGCTCGTTCAGGCTCACCTGCGCCACGGGCAGCTCCGTGAGCATCGCCGCCGCGGTGTCGAGGATCGCTCGGCGGCGCACCGCGCGCTGTTCCTCGCTGCGGGCGCGCTGGAAGGGCGTCTCTGTCATACGGACACCTTACAGACCCTCGGTCTGTTGTTATCGGACCGGTGGTCTGCTAGCGTTTTCATCAAGAGACCGCCGGTTCTTTACGGTCCGGGGTCAGCCTGTCGTGAAGGAGTTCGCCATGTACGCCGTTCCGGATCAGAGCGGGAAGACCGCCGTCGTCACCGGAGCCAACAGCGGCACCGGCAAGGAAGCCGCCCGCCGCCTCGCCGGGGCCGGAGCGCACGTCGTGATGGCGGTCCGCACCCCCGCCAAGGGCGAGCGGGCCCGCGCCGAGATCCTCGCCGAGCACCCCGGGGCGCGGATCGAGGTCCGCCGCGTCGACCTCGCGGACCTGGCCTCCGTCGAGGCGTTCGCCGACGGGCTGACCGCCGACGGCGTCCCGGTCGACCTGCTGCTCAACAACGCCGGAGTGATGGCCCCGCCGACCCGGATGACCACCGTCGACGGCTTCGAGCTGCAGTTCGGCAGCAACTACCTCGGCCCGTTCGCGCTCACCGTCCGGCTGCTCCCGCTGCTGCTGGCGGCCCCCGCGCCCCGGGTCGCCACGATGAGCAGCGGCACCGCCACCTACGGCCGGATCCGCTTCGACGACCTCCAGTGGGAGCGCCGCCGCTACAGCGCCAACCAGTCCTACGCGCAGTCCAAGCTCGCCGACCTGATGATGACCCGGCACCTGGCGGACGTGGCCGCCGAGCGCGGCTGGGACCTGCTGAGCACCGGCGCCCACCCCGGGTACACCCGCACCAATCTCCAGGCGGCGGGCGCGAGTCTGGGCCGGGACAAGCCCAAGCGCTCGATGCTCAACTCGATGAGCATGCTGCCGTCCCAGCTCCCCGAGCAGGGCGCGGAGCCCCTGCTGTACGCGGCCACCGCCGCCGGCGTCACCCCCGGCAGCTACTTCGGACCGGGCGGACGCTTCGGGCTCGTCGGCCCCACCGCCCCCGCCCGTGTCACCCGCCGGGCCCTCGACCCGGCCGCCAACGCCCGGCTCTGGGCCGTGTCGGAACGGCTGACCGGGGTGTCGCTCCCCGCCCACATCGCGTGATCCGGCGCGCGGGAAGCGGAGGAGCACGCTCGGGCACGGCCGGACCAGGTGTCAGGACAGGTCCTCGCGGCCCAACCACGAAGGAACCTCCGGCACATCGGCGTCCCACGCCTTCGGCGGTTCGGGCGGTGGCGGCGGCGGCGGCCTCCGGCGTACCGGGGCCGGCGCGGGTGGTTCCGGTTCCGCCGGCGGGGCGGGGTCCGGCTCGGGCGATGGCTCCGGGGCCGCACTGTCCATGAGCTGCTCGGCGACCGTGAACCGGCAGTGGAAGCTGTGCACGACCCCGTCCAGGACCAGCAGGAAGCCGTCGTGCGCCTGGTAGAGCCGCCGACGCCGGGGATGGAAGGGATGGGCCGGCGCGAAGGTCTCGGCGCGCGCCCGCAGGACCTCCAACGCCTCCTCGCGCGTGCCGTCCACATGGCCCAGCACGTCGGCCGACCACACCCGGCGCTGACCCCCGAGCCCGAGATTCTGCTCCACGAGCAGCCCCCACCTGGGCATCGTCCCCCCGATCGTCGTCCGCCCCACCCTGCCGGAAGCGCCCTTCCCCGGCGTACCATTGTTCCCGATCTTGTACGCGTACCGGCACCGCCCCCGTGCACCGCAGAGCCGGAGGTACCCGCGGATGAACGACGCCTCTCCCGTACGCCCCGATCCGGGGCTCTTCGGGCCCCGGTCGGTCACCTGGCAGATGCACGGCGACCCGATGATGTGGATCGCGGGCATCCGCGCCCTCTACCTCCAGGCACTCCACCCGCGCGCCGTGCGCGGAGTCACCCAGAACAGCGACTTCCGCCGGGACGCCTGGGGCCGGCTCATGCGTACGGCGTCCTTCGTCGGCACCATCACCTACGGCACCACCGACGCCGCCGAACAGGCAGGCGCCCGGGTCCGCCGGATCCACCGCATGCTCAAGGCCACCGACCCGGAGACCGGGGAGACGTACGGAGTCGGCGAACCGGAGCTGCTGCTCTGGGTGCACTGCGCCGAGGCCGACTCCTACCTCCAGGTCCAGCGCCGCTCCGGCTTCCCCCTCACCGACGCCCAGGCCGACCGGTACATCGACGAACACCGCACCGGCGCCCGCCTCGTCGGCCTCGACCCGGACCGGGTGCCCGCCACCACCGCCGCACTCGCCGCCTACTTCGACCGCGTACGGCCCGAACTCGCCGCCGGAGCCGAGGCGGCCGACGTCGACGACTTCCTCCGCAGCCCGCCCGTGCGCCCCTGGCTCGTTCCGGCGCGCGCCCTGGTGTGGCGGCGCGTGGCGGCACTCGCCTACCAGTCGCTGCCGCCGTACGCCCACGCCCTGTACGGCAGGCCGGCCCCGCCGCGGGACACCGTCGACCGGCGACTGCGCGCCACCGGCGCCGTCCTGCGCGCGATCCCGGACCGGGTGCGCTGGCAGCTGCCGCCCGGTCACATTCTCGGGGCGATGGCACGCCTCGGGCCCGACAGCCGCCCCGCCGCGTACAAACTCCGCGGACCTGCAGCCATACTGGACGGGCCGGGGAGGGCGCAGCACCAGTAGCGGGGAACAACGGGGGCGGGAAGCGGCAGATGGCGGACACCAGGCTGATCCAGAGCCGGTACCGGCTGCTCGAACTGATCGGGCGCGGCGGCATGGGCGAGGTGTGGCGCGCCCGCGACGAGTCGCTGGGCCGTCAGGTCGCCGTCAAATGCCTCAAACCCATGGGCCCCCAGCACGACCGGGCGTTCACCCGGATCCTGCGCGAACGCTTCCGGCGCGAGGCCCGGGTGGCCGCATCGCTCCAGCACCGGGGCGTCACCGTCGTCCACGACTTCGGCGAGTACGAGGGCGTGCTGTACCTCGTCATGGAGCTGCTCGACGGGCAGAACCTGAGCCAGCTCCTGGCGGAGAACCAGCAGCATCCGCTGCCCGTCGACCATGTCGTCGACATCGCCGAACAGGTCGCCGACGCCCTCGGCTACACCCACCGGCAGGGCATCGTCCACCGCGACCTCAAGCCCGCCAACATCATGCGGCTGACCGACGGCACGGTGAAGATCTGCGACTTCGGCATCGCGCGCCTCGGCCACGACATCGGCATGACCTCCCGGCTCACCACCACCGGCCTCGCCATGGGCACCCCGCACTACATGTCGCCCGAGCAGATCAGCGGCAAGGAGGTCGACCACCGCAGCGACCTCTATTCACTGGGCTGTGTGCTGTACGAAATCGCCACCGGTGTACCGCCGTTCGACCAGGAGGACGCCTGGGCGGTGCTCGTCGGGCACCGCGACACCCCGCCGGAACCGCTGCGCACCCACCGTGCCGAGCTACCCGGCTTCTTCGACCGCGTCGTCCTCGACCTGCTCGCCAAGGCCCCCGAGGAGCGGCCCGTGGACGCGGGTGATCTGCGCCGCCGCATCGTCCTCGGCCGCACCGGGGAACAGCCCGCGCTCGGCCCGGGACCGCTCGCGCTCTCCGGGCCGGCGCCGCTGGAGAGGGCCCTGCCCGCCTGGACCCGGTCCATGACCGCCGGGCACCGGGCGGCCGGCGCGAGCGGCCCCGTCGCCGAACGGCCCGACCCGGCCGCCGGGCTGACGGGGCAATGGACCACCGCGACCGCCACCGCCGCCGCTCCGCACTCCCACACCTTCGTCTCCGTGTCGGCCGGGCCGCCCCCCGCCCCGGACCTCCTCGCCACGCTGGAGGGCCGCCACAGCGCGGGCATCGACCTCGGCCGCCTGGGCCGCTGGGAGGAGGCGGCTCAGGTGCACCGCGAGGTCGCCGCCCAGCGCGGCCGCCTGCTCGGCCCGGACCACCCCGACACCCTCGCCAGCCGCTACGAGATCGGCCTCACCCTCAGCCGTACGGGCCGGGCCGAGGAAGGGCTGCGCGAGTTCACCCGGGTCGCCGAGGGCCGCGAACGGGCCCTGGGCGCCGACCATCCGCAGACGCTCGCCGCCCGCCAGGCGACCGCCCACGCCCTGGGCCGCCTCGGCCGGCACGCCGAGGCCCACCAGGTGTACGAGGCGGTCCTCGCCGTCCGCGAACGCGTCATGGGCCCCGACCACCCCGACACCCTGCGCTGCCGCCACAACCTCGCGTTCAACCTCAGCCGGCTCGGGCGGCCCGAGGAGGCCTGGCGACTGGCCCGGGACGTCGCCGACGCCCGCGCCCGGCTGCTCGGCCCGACCCACCCCGACACCCTCGCGACCCGCTACGAGGTGGCGTACACCCTGGGCAGGCTGGGCCGCTGGGCCGAGGCGCTGGAGACCTACCAGGACGTCGCCCGGGCCCGCGCGAGCACGCTCGGGGCCGACCACCCCGACACCTTCGCCGCCCGCTACGAGGCCGGCATCAGCCTCGGCCGGCTAGGCCGTGACGCGGAGGCCCTGGAGCTGTACCGATCCCTGGTCGCCGACCGCACCCGCACCGCGGGAGCGGCCGACCCCGAAACACTGCGCGCCCGGCACGGCCTCGGCGTCAACCTGGGGCGGACGGGCCGCTGGGAGGAGGCGCTCGCAGAGGCGCGCGACGTCTGCGCGCTGCGGGAACGCACCCTGGGACCCGATCACCCGGACACGGTGATCAGTCGCCGGGAAGTCGCCGCGGGGCTCGGCTGGCTCGGCCGGTGGGCCGAGGCCCTGGTGGCGTACCGGCAGGTCGCCGAAGCGCGCGCCCGGGTGCTGGGACCCGACCACCCCCAGACGCTGGCGGCCCGCGACGACGAGGCGCACTGCCTGGAGCGGCTCGGACGGTCGGCGGACGCCGGCCGCTGATCCCCGCTGATCCCCGCTGATCCCCGCTGATCCCCGCGGATTCGCCGGACGCGCTCCGGCCGCCCACCGCGCGGAACGTGGCCCGGCGGCGACGCCCGGCGAGAAGGCCGACGCCCGGCGAGGGGGCCCGGTTCGTCGACCCACCGGGTGTGAACAGGGGCGTGTCGCCGCGCCGATCCGCCCAAGCGCCCGCGAACCGGCGCTTGCGCGCCCGCGTCGCCCGTGCGCCGATCCTGCCCGGCCCGCGTGCCTGCCCCCTTCCCGCACGCCCCTCCCGCACGTCCCTCCCGCCGCCTCTGGCCGGGACGGACAGCGGCGTGTTACGAAGGTGCATGCCCGCACCCCAGTCACCCGCACCCCGGACATCCGCAGGTCATCAGCCCGCCGCCCGGGACCGCTACGACGCCGTGATCGTCGGCGGCGGTCACAACGGCCTGGTCGCCGCCGCCTACCTCGCGCGCGCCGGACAGTCCGTCCTCGTCCTGGAACGTCTCGGCACCACCGGGGGAGCGGCGATCTCGACCCGCCCCTTCGCCGGGGTCGACGCCCGGCTCTCGCGCTACTCGTATCTGGTGTCCCTGCTGCCGGACAAGATCGTCCGGGACCTCGGCCTCGACTTCGCCGTACGCAAGCGGACCGTCTCCTCCTACACCCCCGCCGTACGCGACGGGCGCCCCACCGGGCTGCTCGTCGCGGGCGACCGCACCCGGGAGTCCTTCGCCGCACTCACCGGCGGCGAGCGCGAGTACGCGGCCTGGCAGCGGTTCTACGGGATGACCCAGCGGGTCGCCGAGCGCGTCTTCCCGACGCTCACCGAACCACTGCCCGCCCGGGACGCGCTGCGCGAGCGGATCGACGACCCCGACGCCTGGCGGATGCTGTTCGAGGAACCGCTCGGAGTGGCCGTCGAGGAGAACTTCGCCGACGACCTGGTGCGCGGAGTCGTCCTCACCGACGCCCTGATCGGCACCTTCGCCGACGCCCACGACACCTCGCTCCTCCAGAACCGGTGCTTCCTGTACCACGTGATCGGCGGCGGCACCGGCGACTGGGACGTCCCCGTCGGCGGCATGGGCGCGCTCACCGACGCGCTGGCCGCCGCCGCCCGTGCGGCGGGCGCCGAGATCCGCGTACGGCACGAGGCGACCCGGATCGAGACCGACGGCGAGGCCGCCGAGGTCACCGTCCGCACCCCGGACGGCGAACACGTCGTCGCCGCCCGCCGGGTGCTCGTCAACGCCTCCCCGCAGGCGCTCGCCGCCCTCCTCGGAGACACCCCGCCCCCGCCCGCGGAGGGCGCCCAGCTCAAGGTGAACATGCTGCTCACCCGGCTGCCGAAGCTCCGTGACCGGTCCGTCGACCCCCGGCAGGCGTTCGCCGGAACCTTCCATATCGCCGAGGGGTACGGGCAGCTCGCCGACGCCTACCGGGACGCGGCGGCGGGCCGACTGCCCGCGGCCCCGCCGTCCGAGATCTACTGCCACTCGCTGACCGACCCCTCGATCCTCGGCCCCGACCTCGCGGCGCGCGGCTACCAGACCCTCACCCTCTTCGGGCTGCACGCCCCGGCCCGGCTGTTCGCCGCCGACAACGACGCCGCCCGCGCGGCCCTGCTGAAGGCGACCCTGGCCGAACTGGACGCCCACCTGGAGGAGCCGGTCACCGACTGCCTGGCCCTCGACGAGAGGGGCGAGCCCTGTATCGAGGCCAAGACCCCGCTCGACCTGGAGCGCGATCTGCGGCTGCCCGGCGGCCATATCTTCCACCGCGACCTCTCCTTCCCGTACGCGGACGAGGGCACCGGGCGCTGGGGCGTGGAGACCGCGCACGCCAACGTGCTGCTCTGCGGGGCGGGCGCGGTGCGCGGCGGCGGGGTCAGCGGAGTCCCCGGCCACAACGCGGCGATGGCGGCGCTGGGGCGGTGACCAGGCCCGGCCCGACGGTCCGGGCCGCCAGGGACTGACCCCGACGGCCCGCACCGCCTGCGCGGCCCGCATCGCCCGTGCCGCTCACACCGCCCGTGCCGGTCAGTCCGCCGACGGCACCCAGCCCGTCGCGTCGATCCGGCCGGCGTCCCGGGGCCGTTCCGCGTCGAAGGCCATGCGGACGCCGTCGCGGACCCGCAGGCCGTCCACGTACGCGCCGCGTCCCACGTACAGCTGATCGGTGGTGTATCGCCAGCGCAGGCGGACGTCCCGGCCGCGCCAGGCCGTCAGGTCCGCCTCCAGCCGGTGCCAGGCGCGCCCCGACCAGCCGGTCGCCGAGCCCGTCGGGTGCGGCCGCGGGTCCGGGCGGTGGTGGCCGGGGCCCGGCGCGAGCGTGGTGAACGGCACCGGCTGCCACTCCTGGCCGTCCGCCGACGCCTCCAGGAACAAGCCGTCGGCGGCCGGTTCGGTGTCCCACCACAGGGCGCACTCCAGGCGCGCCCGCGCGGAGTTCAGCCGCAGGGCGGGCAGGGCGAGGGTGGCGGTGGACGCGCTCGCCATCCCGGAGAACCAGGCGGTGCGCCCCCGTTCGGGCCGGACCGGAACGGCCCGTGCCAGCTGGTTGGCGGCCGCCACCCGGGGCGCGCTGCCCGAGCGCCAACTCCGTACGGGATGGACGGAGTTGCCCAGCACGATGAGGAAGGTGTCGGTCGACGGGTCGAGCACCAGGCTGGTCCCGGTGAATCCGGTGTGCCCCGCACTGCGCGGAGTCGCCATCGCCCCCATGTACCAGTGCTGGTAGAGCTCGAAGCCGAGGCCGTGCTCGTCGCCCGGGAACGCGGTGTTGAAGTCGGTGAACAGCAGGTCGACGGAGTCCTCGGACAGAATGCGGGAGCGGCCGTACACCCCGCCGTTGAGGAGCGTCCGGGCGAGCACCGCGAGGTCCCAGGCGCAGGAGAACACCCCGGCGTGACCCGCCACCCCGTCCAGGCTGAACGCGTTCTCGTCGTGCACCTCGCCCCAGACAAGACCGCGATCGAGCCCGGACCAGGGCAGCCGGGCGTCCTCGGTGGCGGCGATCTTCGGCTTCCAGGAGGCGGGCGGGTTGTAGCGGGTGCGGCGCATCCCGAGCGGGTCGGTGATCTCCTCGCGGAGCAGGGTGTCCAGCGGGCGGCCGGTGATCTTCTCCAGGATCAGTTGCAGCGAGATCAGATTGAGGTCGGAGTAGAGATAGGCGCTGCCCGGGGTGCTCGCGGGAACCTCCTCCCACAGCATCCGGAGCTTGCCCTCCCGGGCCGGCTCCTCGTACAGCGGGATCCACGCCCGGAAACCCGAGGTGTGCGTGAGCAGGTGACGGACCGTGATGTCCTGCTTGCCGCCGCCCGCGAAGTCCGGGAGGTACGAGGCGACCGTCGCCTCCAGCTCCAGTTCGCCGCGCTCGATCTGCTGGACCGCCAGGAGCGAGGTGAACAGCTTGGAGATCGAGGCCAGGTCGAAGACGGTGTCCTCGGCCATCGCGATCTGCTGCTCCGCCGGGAACTCCACTCCGGTGTCGGTCTTCTCGTCGTACGCGGAATAGCGCACGGCCTTGCCGATCGGCCGGTGCAGCGCCACCGTGCCGCCCCGCCCGGCGAGCAGCACCGCGCCCGCGTACCAGGGGTGCTCGGGGGAGTCGGCGAGGTAGGCCTCGGCGTCCCGTACGAGCTGGTCCAGCGGCCCCTGGAGCAGCCCGGCGCGTGCGGCGCTCCCGCGCCGCAGCGTGGGCCGGTGCGTCCCTGACTCCATGCCCGCTCCCGTGTTCGCCGCTCTGTCCGTCACCCCCGCGCCCGGTCCGCTCCGGGCGGCCGCGCCCGCGAGCGGGATCGGCGTCAGCGCGAGCGCACCACCCAGCGCCAGTATCCCGCCGCCCAGCCGCCGCCGGGCGATGCCGCTCCCGGTCGAGCGGGAGCCGGTCGCTGGGGCCTGACCCCCGGCCGTGCCCGCGCCGGCCGTGCCCGCGCCGGTCGCGGAGTCACGGATCGCTGCCTGTTCCCCGCCTCCCCGCGTGCCCCGGCCGTCATGACCGCCCCGGGCGCTCGCCGCCCGTCCGTTCCCCTGCGTGTCCCCGGTCATCCGCAACTCCTTCCCGCGCCTGACGTCCGGTCACCGGGCCGTGGTGGCCGTGTTCCGGCGCCCGCGCGAAAGTAACTTCCGAAATCTCGCCGAGCAGTGAAAGTTCCTGCCGCCGCAGAGATTACTGTCACCCCCGCGCTCCCGTGCGCGTCCCGGCCCGCAAAGAATCTGACACTGCATCAGAAAACCTCTTCCCTCGGTCGCCCGGCTGCGGCATCCTGCCGCCCATGGAGACGGAACTGAGCCGGCAACTGGGAATCGAGCACGCCATCTTCGGCTTCACGCCGTTTCCCGAGGTCGCAGCGGCCATCACCAGAGCCGGCGGCTTCGGCGTGCTCGGTGCGGTCCGCTACACCGCCCCCGAGGACCTCGCGCGTGACCTGGACCGCCTGCACAAGCACGCCGACGGCAAGCCCTACGGCCTGGACGTGGTGATGCCGGCCAAGAAGGTCGAGGGCGTCACCGAGGCGGACGTCGAGGCGATGATCCCGGACGAACACCGCGGATTCGTCCAAGAGCTCCTGGCCCGTTACGGCGTGCCCGAACTCGCCGAAGGAGAGGCGTCCGGCTGGCGCATCACCGGCTGGATGGAGGAGGTCGCCCGGGGGCAGCTCGACGTGGCCTTCGACTACCCGATCAAGCTGCTCGCCAACGCCCTCGGCTCCCCGCCCGCCGACGTCATCGAACGGGCCCACGACCACGGGGTCCTCGTCGCCGCCCTGGCCGGAAGCGCCCGGCACGCCCGGCGGCACGCGGAGGCGGGCATCGACGTCGTCGTCGCCCAGGGGTACGAGGCGGGCGGTCACACCGGCGAGATCGGCTCCATGGTGTTGGTCCCCGAAGTCGTCGAGGCCGTCGCCCCGCTGCCCGTGCTAGCCGCCGGAGGCATCGGCAGCGGCGAACAGGTCGCCGCCGGACTCGCCCTCGGCGCGCAGGGCGTCTGGCTCGGCTCCCTCTGGCTCACCACCGAGGAGGCCGACCTGCACTCCGAGGCCCTGACCGCCAAGCTGCTCGCCGCCGGCTCCGGCGACACCGTCCGCTCCCGCGCCCTCACCGGGAAGCCCGCACGCCAGCTCCGTACCGCATGGACCGACGCCTGGGAGGACGGGGCCGGACCCGGGCCCCTGCCCATGCCGCTCCAGGGGCTGCTGGTCGCCGAGGCCGTCTCGCGGATCCAGAAGTACGAGGTCGGGGAACTGCTCGGCACGCCCGTCGGGCAGATCGTCGGCCGGATGACCAGCGAACGCAGCGTCCAGGCCGTCGTCGACGACCTCACCCGCGGCTTCGAACGGGCCGTCACCCGCATGAACCGCATCGCCGGAAGGAGCGCCACGTGAACCAGCCGCCCAACGGCTTCTGGGCCCAGGCCGCCGCCGACCCCGACCGCACCGTCCTGATCGCCCCCGACGGCGAGGAGTGGAGCGCGGACCGCCTGCACGCCGACGTCAACCGCATGGTCCACGGACTGCGCGCGGCGGGACTGCGCGAGGGCGACGCGTTCGCCGTCGTACTCCCCAACGGCGTCGAACTCCTCACCGCCTACCTCGCCGCCTCGCAGGCCGGCTTCTACCTCGTCCCGGTCAACCACCACCTCGTCGGCCCCGAGATCGCCTGGATCGTCGCCGACTCGGGCGCCCGCGTCCTGATCGCCCACGAACGCTTCGCGGCCACCGCGACGGCCGCCGCCGACGAGGCGGACCTGCCCGCCACCCACCGCTACGGCGTCGGCACGGTCACCGGCTGCCGCCCCTACGCCGAACTCCTCGAAGGCCACCCCGGCACCCCACCGGACGGCCGGACCCTCGGCTGGGTCATGAACTACACCTCGGGCACCACCGGACGCCCGCGAGGCATCCGGCGCCCGCTGCCCGGAAAGCGACCCGAGGAGACCTACCTCGGCGGCTTCCTCGGCATCTTCGGCATCCGGCCGTTCGACGACAACGTCCACCTGGTCTGCTCGCCGCTGTACCACACCGCCGTGCTCCAATTCGCGGGCGCCGCACTCCACATCGGCCATCCGCTCGTCCTGATGGACGGCTGGGCCCCGGAGGAGATGCTGCGCCTCATCGACGCCCACCGCTGCACCCACACCCACATGGTCCCGACGCAGTTCCACCGCCTGCTCGCACTCCCCGACGAGGTCAGGGCCCGCTACGACGTCACCTCCATGCGGCACGCCATCCACGGCGCTGCCCCCTGCCCCGACCACGTCAAACGCGCCATGATCGACTGGTGGGGGAGCTGCGTCGAGGAGTACTACGCGGCCAGCGAGGGAGGCGGAGCGTTCGCCACCGCCGAGGACTGGCTGAAGAAGCCCGGCACTGTCGGCAAGGCCTGGCCGATCAGCGAACTGGCCGTCTTCGACGACGACGGCAACCGGCTCGCGGCGGGCGAACTGGGCACCGTCTACATGAAGATGAGCACCGGCGGCTTCAGCTACCACAAGGACGAGACCAAGACCCGGAAGAACCGCATCGGCGACTTCTTCACCGTCGGCGACCTGGGTGTGCTGGACGAGGACGGTTACCTCTTCCTCCGCGACCGCAAGATCGACATGATCATCGCCGGCGGCGTCAACATCTACCCCGCCGAGATCGAGTCCGCCCTGCTCACCCACCCCGCCGTCGCGGACGCCGCCGCCTTCGGCATCCCGCACGCCGACCGGGGCGAGGAGGTCAAGGCCGTCGTCGAACCGGCCGAGGGCCACGAGCCGTCGGACGAGCTCGCCGCCGCGATCCTCGCCCACTGCGAGGAGCGGCTCGCCGGATACAAGCGCCCCCGCTCCCTCGACTTCATCACCGCCATGCCCCGCGACCCCAACGGCAAGCTCTACAAACGACGGCTGCGCGAACCGTACTGGGAGGGCTTCGAGCGATCCCTTTGAGGCGGGCCGCGTCAGCCAAAGGCGCACCGGGGTCCTGTGGGGCAGAGGGGTGCTGCCTTTGCCGCTCGGCCTCGGTGCAGGATGAGGATGTGCTCCCTCCTCGACTGCTGTGGTGTGATCCCCGGCCCATCCCTCGGCTCAACCGGCAGGAGCCGGTGACCGTGATCGTCAGCGACCCCGGCTTCCACGAACCGGTCAGCGATGACCACTGCTCCGTGTTCGGGTACTTCTGCCAGACGCATGACCGCCCCTACCGACACGAGTCCTGCGGGGACGGGCCGCACCTCGTCGCCCTGGACTGTCAGGAGCACGGACCGGAGAACATGTGGCCGCAGCCGCGCATGCTGCTGTTCCCGGAAGGGTTCGACCCGCCACTGAGCGACGCGCAGTTGGCCTGCGTGCGGGCGGAGGACGGAGCCGCTCAGGGGTGATCCCGGGCGCGGCGCAACCTGAAACGTTCTAGGTATGCGCGTGCGCGCCTGTCCCTGAGACTTGTCGTGGGCCGGAGGGCCCATCGCCTGTGCCCTCCGGCCCACGCGGACCGAGGTCAAGGGGGAGCAACTTATGAAGCGGGTTCACACGCTGCGCGCCAAGGCGGGCGTCACGGCTGGGTTCATGCTGGTCGCCGGAGCGGGAATGGTCGCTACGGCCGCTCCGGCGGCGGCTGCCGGCTACTGCAACACCGGCAAGTCGATCATGAAGGGCACTTACAACCACATCTTCGTTCCGGCCAACGGCACCAGCACCGGCTGCACCATGGCCCAGGGCGCCACCGGCAACCACGTCAAGGCGCTGCAGCAGGCGTTGAAGGACTGCTACAACGTGGGGCTGGAAGCGGAGAAGGACGTCGACGGGATCTTCGGCCCGAAGACCTACTCGGCTCTGTGGGCCGCGCAGGGCAAGGCCGGTACCAAGCAGGACGGCATCTACGGCCCCAACACCCGCGACGCGCTGAAGTGGCCGCGTCACAAGAAGCTGGACGGCAGCTTCCAAGGCTGTGGGTCGATCTGAGCACCGCCCCGCGCTCGCGCGTGAACGCCGAGCACTCCGGACCGAGCCCGTGGACAGCCAACGAGGAGACCCACGTATGAAGAGGAACACCACCACACGGGCCAAGGCGGGCGCGGTAGCGGGAATGCTGCTGTTGTCCGGACTGGGTGTGGTCGGCACGGCGACTCCGGCCGCGGCGGCGAATTGGTGCAACACCACACTGGGCAACTTCGTCAGCGGCGGCGACCACAGCCTGGCCCAGATCCCCGCCTACAACACGAGCTTCAGCTGCATCACCGGCCGGGGAGCCTCCGGTTCGCACGTGAAGGCGATCCAGCGCTCGCTGCGTTACTGCCACGGGCGGAGCAGCGTGGAGGTCGACGGCCACTTCGGGGAGATCACCGAAACGCAACTGGAGATCGTGCAGCGTGCTCTGAAGCTCGATGACGACGGCATGTACGGCCCGAAGACCCGCGACAAGCTGACGTGGCGGGCGAGCGACGGCGTCTGCGGGAAGCTTCCGTAACTCCCCGCAGATCACGACGCGCCGGGTGAGCGGGGCGCCCGCCGAGGCGGACGCCCTACTCACCGCGGATGGGCGCACCCACCTGCCCACCGCGCTACCGCCGCTCGTGCACCCGCACCACCCGCAGGGCCGGCGAGCGGGCGATGTCCTTCTCGCAGAACCGGGACGTCACCCAGCGCTCACCCGCGTACAGCCGGGTCTGGTCGCTGAAGTGCGGTGACTTCGGGTTCTCCGACTGGGAGTACGTCAGCAGTGTCCGGGCCACCGGGCAGCGGCTGTCGTCCCAGCCGACCGCCTGGATGTAGCTGGAGCCCGACGACACCTCCGTATAGCCGCCCGCCGCCGCGTTCCACACCGGCTCGGTCTTGTTCCAGATGCCCAGCGACTCCGTCCCGCCGCCGATCGGGAGCCGCTTGCCGTTCCGTACGACGAACTGGTGCTTTCCCAGCGGCGCGTCGAGTGCGATGCCCGCCGCCCGCAGCTCCGCCACCGCGTCGGCCAGGGCCGTGCCCACGCCGGGCGCGGCGGTGTTCAGACCGCGCGGGGTGCGCACCGGGTCGGCCGGGTCGAACGGGGTCCGCCACAGCTCGGCGGCGGGCACCGACGACGCCCTCCGCCAGAACCGGTCGAAGAGCAGCGCGCCCCGGCTGGCGCTGTCCACGCTCCGGTCCCAGCGCCGCAGCACCCGGCAGGCCGCCGACACATCGACCGGCGTGCCGTCCGTGCCCACAGCCGTGCCGCCCGGCAGCGCCGCGCACCACTTCGCCGCCTCGGACGCGGCCAGGTCACCGGCCGGCGCCCGGTTGGCGAACTGCTGCCGCTGGAGATCCGCGACCCGGAGACGGCCCTGGTCCGCCATCGCCGCGACATCCTCGATCGCGCCCCTGGTCCGCATCGACCGGGGCGTCGCGACCGTGCCGAAGACCCGCTCGTACCCGGTCAGCGGCCGGTCGGCGTTGGTCAGCCACGCGCTGTCGTTGGAGTTCTCCACGTACGGCCGGTTCTTCAGCGTGGGCATCCGGCTCGGACCGAAGATGCCCGGCTGCACCGCGTCCGAGTCGCTGCCCAGCGCGCAGTCCGTCCGCGAACCGTCCAGCACCGCCAGTCCGGAAGCCGGATACGTGGCCTGACCCAGCGGGGTCGAGCAGCGTTCGGCCAGCTCGTCCGTGATCCTCGGCAGTACCTGCGACTGGGCGAAGAACGAGTGCCCCGCCCGGTCCGCCGCGATCGTGTTTACCCACGGCATGCCCTGGTTCCGGTGCAGCGAACGCTCGACGTCCGCCGTGGAACGGGCCTTGCTGAAGCCCAGACCGGTGTCCGCCATCCGCAGGTTCGTCGCGTTCGGGTCGTTGAGCGCGTACGCCGTGCTCGCCGTCCAGGGCAGTGGCAGCGCCGCGCCCATGGAGTCGACGACCGGGCCGTAGCGCGTCCACCACTGGGTCCGGGTCACCTCGGCCCCGCCCTTCACCGGGACGCTCACCGTCCGCTGCGTCATCCGCTCCCGCTTCCCGTCCACCAGATACGTGGTCGGGTCGGCCGGATCCAGCGTCAGCTGATGCAGATTCAGCGTGACGCCCGTGGCGACCGTATGGCTCCACGCCACATCGGCGTTGTGCCCGATCGAGATCGTCGTCGAGCCCAGCAGGGACGCGCCCGACACGTTCAGCTCACCGGGAATCGTCTGCTGCGACTGCCAGAAGCGGCGGCCGCCCTGCCACGGGTAGTGCGGGTTGCCGAGCAGCAGCCCGCGCCCGTTCGCCGTGGTGGAGCCGTCGAACGCCACCGCGTTGGAACCCATGTCCGCGTTCTGCGCCGACAGCAGCCGCTCGGCAGCCTTCGCCGCCTCCTCGGGCGTGACCCCGGGCGCCGGGGGAGCGGCGGCCGGCGGCCGCGCGGCCGTGATGCCGTCGATCCCGCGCCCCTGGCCGCCGAGCACGGCCAGCGCGTAGCCGCGCGCCGCCACGTCCAGTGCCGTCACCGGGCGCACCCAGGACGCGCCCCGGCAGGCCGGGTCGGTGGTCCGGTTCTGCTTGATCCACGCGTTGTACCCGGCGGCGAACCCCCGCATCGTCTCCTTGGCGTCCCGGCTCGGCCCGGCCGGCGCGGGGACCTTCAGCAGCTTCTCCACCGTGCCGCTGTCCCGGACGCCCCGGAAGTACAGGTCGCTGGAGAGGTTCGTCGCCGCCGAGGAGAGTGAGAAGTCCGTTGCGGCGTCCGGGCCGAAGAACCTCGACCGTTCGCCGCGCACCGTGAGGAAGCCGTCCGCCAGCGTGCACACCTGGTCGGCGGCCTGCGCCCAGCCGGTGCCAAAGCCGAGCTGTGCGTAGTCCTTGGCCACGATGTGCGGAATGCCGTACTCCGTGTACCGGATGACGGCGGAGAGCCCGCCGCCGGACGGGCGCCGCTCCTGCCCGGACCCGGACGCGGTGGCCGGCGGCAGCGAGGCCGACACGGTGAACAGGGCGAGACCGGCGACCCCGAGCAGTCTCAGACGGTTGCGTAACGTCACGGTGTTCCTCCCAGCGATACGGGTGGCACGGCGGCCGCTCCGGACCGTCCGGACAGCCACGCGCCACTCAGCCAGGCAGCCCCGCGAACTGTCAACCGTCTGGTCGGTATCCAGCCTCTTGACCCCCGGGGCCCGGGCCGCACAGGATCACGCCATGACAGGTGTACGCAGCAGCACAGTCGACGGCGTCCTCACCCGCAGCGCCCGGCGCGCCCCCGCCCGGACCGCCGTACGGTACGCCGACCGGGCCTGGACCTACCGCTCCCTGGACGCCGCCGTCTCCACGGCCGCCGCCGTCCTCACCGAGGAACACGGCCTGGCCCCCGGTGACCGGGTGGCCGCCTACGCGCACAACTCCGACGCCTATCTCATCGGCTTCCTCGCCTGCGCCCGGGCCGGGTTCGTCCACGTACCGGTCAACCAGAACCTCACCGGCGACGACCTGACCTACCTCCTCGACCAGTCCGGCTCCTCCCTCGTCCTGACCGACCCGGACCTCGCCGGGCGGCTCCCCGCCGGACTCCCGGTGCGCGCGCTGCGCGACGCCCCCGGTTCGCTGCTCGACGCCCTGGAGACGGAACGGTCCTTCACCCCGCAGCGCCCGCCCGCCTCCGACGACCTGGTGCAGCTGCTGTACACCTCCGGGACCACCGCGCTGCCCAAGGGCGCGATGATGACGCACGGGGCCCTGGTCCACGAGTACGTCAGCGCGATCACCGCGCTCGGCCTCGCCGCCGCCGACCGGCCCCTGCACTCCCTGCCGCTCTACCACTCGGCCCAGATGCATGTGTTCCTGCTGCCCTATCTGGCGGTGGGCGCGGAGAACACCATCCTGGACGCGCCCGACGCCGCCCGGATCTTCGACCTCGTCGAAGCGGGCCTGGCCGACAGCCTGTTCGCCCCGCCCACCGTCTGGATCGGCCTCGCCAACCACCCGGAGTTCGCCACCCGCGACCTCGGCGGCCTGCGCAAGGCGTTCTACGGGGCCTCGATCATGCCCGTGCCCGTCCTGGAACGGCTGCGCGCACGCCTCCCGCACCTGGCCTTCTTCAACTGCTTCGGCCAGAGCGAGATCGGCCCGCTGGCCACCGTGCTGGGCCCCGACGAGCACGAGGGCCGGATGGAGTCCTGCGGCCGTCCGGTCCTCTTCGTGGAGGCCCGCGTCGTCGACGAGAAGGGCGAGGACACCCCCGACGGCGCCCCCGGCGAGGTCGTCTACCGATCGCCCCAACTGTGCTCCGGCTACTGGGACAAGCCCGAGGAGACGGCGGCGGCCTTCCGCGACGGATGGTTCCACTCCGGCGACCTCGCGGTCCGCGACGCCGAGGGCTTCCTCACCGTCGTCGACCGGGTCAAGGACGTCATCAACTCCGGCGGCGTCCTCGTCGCCTCCCGCCAGGTCGAGGACGCCCTCTACACCCATCCCGCCGTCGCCGAGACCGCCGTCATCGGCCTCCCCGACGACCGCTGGATCGAGGCCGTCACCGCCGTGGTCGTCCTGCGGGGCGAGGCGAGCGTGGACGAGAGCGAACTCATCGCTCACGCCCGCGAGAGGCTCACCGCCTTCAAGGCGCCCAAGCGCGTGGTGTTCGTGGACTCACTGCCGCGCAACGCCAGCGGGAAGATCCTCAAGCGGCGACTGCGGGACGAGCTGGCCTGAGGACGATTACAAGCGCCCCGCCTCCACGATCCGCCGCAGGAAGCGCTGGGTGCGCTCCTCGCGGGGCGCGCCGAACACCTCCTCGGGCGTGCCGCGCTCCAGCACCACCCCGGCGTCCAGGAAGCACACCTGGTCGGCGACCTCGCGCGCGAACGCCATCTCGTGCGTGGCGATCACCATCGTCATGCCGTCCTCCTTCACCTCCCGTACGAGGCCCAGCACTTCGCCCACCAGCTCCGGGTCCAGGGCGGCGGTGATCTCGTCGAGGAGCAGCAGCCGGGGGCGTACCGCCAGTGCCCGGACGATCGCCGCCCGCTGCTGCTGTCCGCCGCTGAGCCGGTCCGGATACTCGTCCGCCTTCGCCCCGAGACCCAGCCGCTCCAGCAGCTCGCGGGCCTCCGCCTCGGCCCGGGACCGGGACAGCCCGTGGACCCGGCGCGGGGCCAGCGTGATGTTCTGCAGGACGGTCAGATGCGGGAAGAGGTTGTACGCCTGGAACACCACGCCGATCCGGCGGCGCACCGCGTCCGCGTCGGCCCGGGGGTCCGTGATCTCCTCGCCCTCCAGCCAGATCGCCCCGTCGTCGATCTCCTCCAGGAGGTTGGCACAGCGCAGCAGCGTCGACTTTCCGGAGCCGGAGGCCCCGATCAGCGCGGTCACCGTGTGCGGGGCGACCTCCAGGTCCACGTCCCGCAGCACCAGCGACATACCGAACGACTTGCGGACCGCTTCCATCCGCAGCACCGGAGCGTTGCTCATACGAGTCCTCCCTGGGCCCGCCGCCGGTCCATCCGGGCCGTCACCCAGTCGGTGAGCCGGGTCATCGGGATGGTCAGCGCCACGAAGACCAGACCCGCGACGACGTACGGGGTGTAGTTGAAGTCCTTGCTCGCGATGATCTGCGCCGCGTACACGGCGTCCACCGCCCCGGCGATCGAGACGAGGCCGGTGTCCTTCTGGAGCGACACCAGATCGTTCAGCAGCGGCGGCACCACCCGCCGCACCGCCTGCGGCAGTACGACGAAGCGCAGCGCCTGCCCGCTGCTCAGCCCCAGCGAACGCGCCGCCGCCCGCTGCGAGGGATGCACGGACTCGATGCCCGCCCGGAAGACCTCCGCGACGTACGCCGAGTACGTCAGCACCAGCGCGCCGCCGCCCAGCAGCACCGGATCGGTGGTCACCCCCTCCAGCCGCAGGGCGGGCACCCCGAAGACCACCATCAGCAGGCAGATGATGAGCGGCAGCCCCCGGAAGAAGTCCGTGTACGCGGTCGCCAGCGCCCGTACGGGGAAGAACACCGGACCGCGCAGGGTGCGCGCCACCGCCAGCAGCAGGCCGAGCACCAGGACGGCCGCACCGCACACGGCCAGCAGCCGGAGGTTCAGCCACAGGCCCTCCATGACCTGGGGGAAGGCGACGCGCGCGTAATGGGCGCTGAAGAACGTCTCCTTGGTACGGGTCCAGCCCGGCGAGCCTGTGATCAGCAGGAACAGCAGCGCGCCCGTCACCAGCGTGCTGGTCGCGGCGATCGCGGTGGCCCGCCGGGTGCGGCCCCGCCGGTACCGCTCGCGGGCGAGCCGGCGCTCGGAGGGGACGTAGCCGTCCTCGACGGCGGCCGGCGTCTTGTGCAGCGTCACTTGAGCACCGGCGCGTCGACGGCGTCGGAGAGCCACTCCTTCTCCAGGGCGGCCAGCGTGCCGTCCTTCCGCAGGGCGTCCACCGCACCGCTCACGCAGGAGGTCAGCGCGGACTCCTTGTCGAGGACCAGGCCGAACTGCTCCGGGTCACCGGGGGAGTCGGCGAACTGGCCCACCACCTTCGCCTCGGGCACCTCGGCCCCGGTGATGTAGAAGGCGGTCGGCAGGTCCACCACGATGGCGTCCACCTGGCCGGTCTTCAACGCCGACTTGGCGAAGTCGTTGCGCTGGTAGACGGCGGGCTTCTCGCCCGGCTTCACCAGATCGGTGATGAAGTCCAGGCTGGTGGTGCCCACCTGCGCGCCCAGCTTCACGTCCTTGAGGTCGGCCACGCTCGTCGCCTTCGCGGCCTTGGACGACTTCAGGGCGACGACGGCCTGGCGCACGTCGTAGTAGCCGGAGGAGAAGGCGACGGCCTTCTTCCGCTCCTCGCTGATGGAGACCTGGTTGATGTCGAAGTCGAACTTCTTCGCACCGGGCGCGAACGCGCTGTTGAACGGGGTGTGCTGCCATACCACCGCGTCGCGGTCGTAGCCGAGCTCCTTCGCCACGGCGTAGGCCACCGCCGACTCGAAGCCCTTCCCGTTGGACGGCTCGTCGTCGGAGAACCACGGGGCGTACGCGGGCTTGTCGGTGCCGACGGTCAGCTTCCCGGTGACCTGGGTGGCGAGCTCTCCGGGTGCGCAGGACGTCGTCGCACCGGCCTGGCCCGACGCCTCCTCCTGCTTGCCCGCTTGCGGGGCGCAGCCCGTGAGGACGGCGCAGAGGGTTACGGCGGAGCACAGGGCGGTGACCAGGGACCGGTTGGCGAGATGCATAGCGGGAGACTCGCAGTGCCCGGCCCCCTCTGTCGAGATATTCACGCAGCTGTCCGCATAGTGGGAACGGGTGTTGCGGGGGTGTGAACAGGCCGGTCACCGGCGCTGTTCACCCCGTGCCGGACTCCCGCAGGTCCACGATCCGCCGGATCTTGCCCACCGAGCGTTCCAGCGACTCCGGATCCACGATCTCGACCCCCACCGACACCCCGACGCCGTCCTTCACCGCCGCCGCGATGGCCAGCGCCGCCTTCTCCCGGTCGGCCGCCGTGGCGTCCGCCCGTGCCTCCGCCCGGACGGTGAGCGCGTCGAGCCGCCCCTGCCGGGTCAGCCGCAGTTGGAAGTGCGGGGCGACGGCGGGCGTACGCAGCACGATCTCCTCGATCTGGGTGGGGAAGAGGTTGACCCCGCGCAGGATCACCATGTCGTCGCTGCGGCCGGTGACCTTCTCCATCCGGCGGAACGTCCGCGCCGTCCCCGGCAGCAGCCGCGTCAGGTCCCGGGTGCGGTAGCGGATCACCGGCATCGCCTCCTTGGTCAGCGAGGTGAAGACCAGCTCCCCCTCCTCGCCGTCGGGCAGCACCTCACCGGTGAACGGGTCCACGACCTCCGGATAGAAGTGGTCCTCCCAGATGTGCAGCCCGTCCTTCGTCTCCACGCACTCCTGCGCGACCCCCGGGCCCATCACCTCGGAGAGCCCGTATATGTCGACCGCGTCGATGGCGAACCGGTCCTCGATCTCCCGGCGCATCCCCTCGGTCCACGGCTCCGCGCCGAAGATCCCGACCTTCAGGGACGTGGAGCGCGGATCGACGCCCTGCCGCTCGAACTCGTCCAGCAGCGTCAGCATGTACGACGGCGTGATCATGATGATCTCGGGCCGGAAGTCCTGGATCAGCTGCACCTGGCGCGCGGTCATGCCCCCGGAGGCCGGAATCACCGTGCAGCCGAGCCGCTCCGCCCCGTAGTGCGCCCCGAGCCCGCCGGTGAACAGCCCGTACCCGTACGCCACATGGACCTTGTGGCCGGGCCGGCCGCCCGCCGCCCGGATCGAACGGGCCACCACGTCCGCCCAGGTGTCCAGGTCCCGCTCGGTGTACCCGACGACCGTCGGACGGCCCGTCGTGCCGCTGGAGGCGTGGATCCTGCGCACCTCGTGCTCCGGTACGGCGAACATCCCGAAGGGGTAGTTGTCCCGCAGATCCGTCTTCGCGGTGAACGGGAACCGGGCCAGATCGGCGAGCGTACGGCAGTCGTCGGGCAGCAGCCCCGCGCGGTCGAAGGCGGCGCGGTAGAAGGGGACGTTGTCGTACGCGTGCCGCAGCGTGGTCCGGAGCCGCTCCAGTTGCAGGGTCTCCAGTTCGCCCCGGCCGAGCCGTTCCGCCGCGTCCAGCATGGCCGTCATAAGGACCCTTCCTCTCCCGAACCGGGCGACCGATCATTCGGTCGATCTTCCTGGGAGCAGTAATGCAGGAGGTCGGGGGCGCTGGCAAGAGGGGCGCACGCATCGCTCCGGATCAGCTCCCCGCGAAGTCCGGTGCGCCCGTTCGCGTGTTCCTGTTTTGATGGGGCGTATGCCGATCTTCTCCGCGTACGACACGACCACGCTCGCCTATCACCTGGTGGGGGAGGGGGCGCCGTTGATCTGTCTGCCCGGCGGGCCGATGCGGGCGAGCGCGTATCTCGGGGACCTCGGAGGGCTCGCCGCCCGGCGGCAGCTCGTCCTGCCGGACCTGCGCGGCACCGGCGACTCCGGCGTGCCCGACGACCCGTCGACGTACCGCTGCGACCGCCTCGTCGACGACGTGGAGGCGCTGCGCGAACACCTGGGCCTCGACCGGATCGACGTGCTGACCCACTCCGCGGGCACGGACCTCGCCCTGCTGTACGCCGCCCGCCACCCGGAACGACTGCGCACCCTGACCCTGATCACGCCCAGCACCCGGGCCGTGGGCATCGAGGTGAGTGACCAGGACCTGCGCGAGGCCGCCGAGCTGCGGCGGGAGGAGCCCTGGTACCCCGAGGCGCGGGCCGCCCAGGAGGCGCTGCTCGCCGGCGGGCCGTTCGCCGAGCTGTGGCCCGCCGTCCGGCCGCTCACCTACGGCCGCTGGGACGAGGCGGCCCGCGCCCATGCCGAAGCCTCCGCCGGACAGACCAACGCCGAGGCGCGCGGCCACTACGCCGGGGACGGCGCGTTCGACCCCGCCGCTACCGCCGCCGCCCTGCGCGAGGTGACCGTGCCGGTGCTCGTGCTCGCCGGGGAGTACGACGGTCACCCGAGCCCGGACCGGGCCACCGAGCTCGCCGCCCTCTTCCCGGGCGCCGAGTTCGTCGTCCAGCGCGGCGCGGGGCACTTCCCGTGGCTGGACGACCCCGGCGCCTTCGCCCGGGCGGTCGCGGCCTTCCTCGACCCGGAGGTCCTGAACGTGCAGGCGGGCGGCGTCCGGCTCGCGTACCGGGTGTGGGGGGAGGAGACGGCCCCGCCCGTCGTCCTGCTGCACGGTCGGGCGGGCTCCGGCGCGACCTGGACCCGGATCGCGGAGGACCTGGCCGCCGACCACCGGGTGTACGCCCCGGACTTCCGGGGCCACGGGCTGAGCGACTGGCCCGGCCGCTACTCCTTCGAGATGTTCCGCGACGACCTGCACGCCTTCCTGGAGGCCCGCAACCTGGCCGGCGCGACCGTCGTCGGGCACTCCATGGGCGGCGTGGCCGCCTACCTCCTGGCCCAGCGGGAACCGGGCCTGATCGGGCGGCTGGTCATCGAGGACGCGCCGCCCCTCCTCCCGCTCGACCCGCCCCGGCCGCGCTCCGTCCGCCCGGAGGGCGACCTCGACTTCGACTGGCCCGTCGTCCCCGACATCGACGCCCAGCTGAACGACCCCGACCCGGCCGTCCGGGAGCGGTTCCCGGAGATCACCGCGCCCACGCTCGTCATCGGCGGCGGCCCGGCCAGCCACATCGACCAGGGCCAACTCGCCCTGATGGCGGGGGCCATGGCCGACGCCCAGCTGGTCACCATCGACGCCGGGCATCTGATCCACACGGACCGGCCGGAGGAATTCCTCGCGGCGATCAGGGCGTTCGGTCTCGCCTGACCCGGTCATGGTGGCCAAGTCAACTGGCGACGGGCGTTGTTGAACCGGCAACGATGAAAGATCATGGAGAGAGCAGCGGTACGGGACGAGGCCGCGCGGACCGAAAGGGAGAGGCGGCGCGTGCTGACCGAGGCGGAATTCCGGACCGATGCCCTTGCTCCGAGCGACCGGTTCGCCGGCTGGCAGCAGTGCATGACCGACGTCGTCGCGCCCATGGAGATCACCAGCCCGTACGCCGACGACTTCTGGGCCGATCACCGGCTCCTGCGCATCGAGGACACCTGGCTGTGGCCCACCCGTCTGCACGCGTCCCGCTACCGGCGCACACCCCGGCTGATCCGGCAGTCCGACCCGGGGCTGCTCCACATGACGCTGGTCCGGCCCGGCAGCGGGACCGTGCTCGTCGAGCACGGCGGGCCGCACAGCGCCGTCGGACCGTACGACCTCTATGTCCTCGACGTGTCCAGACCCTGCGACGTCGGGACCGACGACGAGCCGATCGTGGGGGTGGGCGTGGACTTCCCCCGGTCGTTGCTGCCCCTGCCGATGAGCACCTCACTGGACGACGTGCTCGGCCGGCGCCTCTCCGGCCGACACGGCTTCGGCGCGCTGTTCAGCCAGTTCGTCACGCATCTGGTGGACCAGTCGGACTCCTACGGTCCCGCCGACGGGCCCCGGCTGCACCGGATCCTGCTCGATCTGGCGGCCGGACTGCTCGCCAGCGGGCTCGACCGGGATACGGCCCTGTCGCCGGAGACCCGGACCCGCAATCTCGTCCTGACCATCCGCTCCTTCATCGGCGGCAACCTCCACGACCCCGGGCTCACCCCGGCGGCCGTCGCCGCCGCGCACCACATCTCCACCCGGCATCTGCACCGGCTGTTCCGGCAGGAGGACACCACGGTGGCCGCCCTCATCCGCGACCGACGCCTCGAACGGGCCCGCCGGGATCTCGCCGACCCCGCCCTGGCCCACACACCGCTGCACACGATCGCCGCCCGGTGCGGCTTCGGCGCGCCCGCCCACTTCAGCCGGGTGTTCCGGGCCGCCCACGGCATGTCCCCCAGCGACTACCGGCACGTCAGGCTCCGGGAGGGAGCGGAGCCGGCGCGCTGAGGAACGCGGGGCGGGGCGCTCGGCGCACCCCCGTGGCGCCGGGCACCCCGACGTCCACCAGTCTGCGGACCGCTCCCCGCCCTGTCGTTGACGATCGGCGACGGGGCGTTGACGATCAGCGCCCGGGCCCGAACGGGCGGTCCCTCACCGCTGAACGGCCCCCGCCGCCACCGCTTTCGCCCACCGGTAGTCCGCCTTGCCGCTCGGCGAGCGCTGGATCCGGTCGGCGAGCACCAGCGCGCGGGGGATCTTGTAACCGGCGAGCCGCGTCCGGCAGTGCGTCTGCACCGCCTCCAGGGTCAACGCCTCCGCTCCCTCGCGCAGTTGCACCACGGCGGCCACTCGGTTGCCCCAGCGCTCGTCGGGGACGCCCGCGACGAGCGCGTCGTACACGTCCGGATGGGACTTGAGCGCCTGCTCGACCTCCTCCGGATGCACCTTCTCGCCCCCGGTGTTGATGCACTGGGAGCCCCGGCCGAGCACGGTGACGATGCCGTCCGCGTCCACGGTGGCCATGTCGCCCAGCAGTACCCACCGCTCCTCGCCCCTGCGGAAGAAGGTGTCGGCGGTCTTGGCCGGGTCGTTGTAGTAGCCGAGAGGGACATGCCCGCGCTGGGCGATGCGGCCCGGCTCGCCGGGGGCCACCGGCTCGTACGTCACCGGATCGACCACGGCCGTACGGGCGTTGACCTGCACCCGGAAGCCCTTCTCCGGTCCCGAGTCGGCGGTGGCCGTGCCGTTGAAGCCGGACTCGGAGGAGCCGAAGTTGTTCAGCAGCATCACCGTCGGCACCAGCGCCTGGAACTCCGCCCGCACCGAGTCCGACATGATCGCCCCGGAGCTGGAGACGGAGAACAGCGACGAGCAGTCCGTCCCGCGCAGGGGGCCGTTCAGGCAGTCGATCAGCGGGCGCAGCATCGCGTCGCCGACCAGCGACACACTGGTGACCTTCTCCTTCTCGATCGTCCGCAGCACCTCGTCGGGCACGAACTTGCGGTGCACGACGACACGTTGGCCGAAGTTGAAGCCGATGAACGCGGTCAGCGTGGAGGTGCCGTGCATCAGCGGCGGGGTGGGGAAGAAGGTGATCCCGTCGCCGCCGGCCGCGACCCGCTCCGCCAGCTCCTGCGGAGACTTCACCGGATCGCCCGTCGGCGCTCCGCCGCCCAGTCCCGAGAAGAACAGGTCCTCCTGACGCCACATCACCCCCTTCGGCATGCCGGTCGTACCGCCGGTGTAGATGATGAACTGGTCGTCGGCGGAGCGGGGAGCGAAGCCCCGGGCGGCGGAGCCGGACGCCTCGGCCTCGGTGAAGGGGACGGCCGCCGGGCCCGGAACGGCCGCCGGGGCAGGCCCCACCCGGACCAGATGGTGCAGGCCGGGGGCCTGCGGGGCGGCCGCCGCGACCCGCTCGTCGAACTCGCCGTCGAAGACCAGCGCCGCCAGGTCCGCGTCCCGGTAGAGGTAGACCAACTCCTCCTCGACATACCGGTAGTTGACGTTGACGGGCACGATCCGGGCCTTGAGGGCTCCCAGGACCGTCTGGAGGTATTCGACCCCGTTGTAGAGGTGCAGCCCCAGATGCTCGCCCGGCCGGATGCCCGCGTCGATCAGGTGGTGGGCGATCCGGTTGGCGGCGGCGTCCAGCTCCGCGTAGGTGAGCCGCCGCTCCGCGCCCGTACCGGGATGGTCGACGTACAGGAGCGCCTCGCGGTCGGGCACCGCGTCGACGACCGATTCGAACAGGTCGGCAAGGTTGTACTCCACCGTTCCTCCTGACCCCGGGTGACTGGCGACTCGGCCGTCATTAGAGCGCCGGGCGGCACAAGTGGGAAGGGGTGGCGTCGAAACAATCTGACGAGCTGTCAGAAAACTATTGAACTGCGACCCCTCCTCCTGCAACCTGTTCCAGGTCTGGAGACAGGAGTCGGTCATGGGCGGTAGTACGGAACACCTCACCGTGCGGCGCGAAGACGCCACGCTGGTGCTCACGTTGAACAGACCACAGGCCAGGAACGCGCTCTCGCTGCCGATGCTCGTCGGCCTGTACGACGGCTGGCTCGCGGCCGACGCGGACGACACGGTCCGCTCCGTCGTCCTGACCGGCGCGGGCGGCGCGTTCTGCGCCGGCATGGACCTCAAGGCGCTGGCGGGCGGCGGAATGGAGGGCGAGGAGTACCGGGAGCGGATGACCGCCGACCCGGACCTCCACTGGAAGGCGATGCTGCGCCACCACCGGCCGCGCAAACCGGTGATCGCCGCCGTGGAGGGCCCCTGTGTCGCGGGCGGCACCGAGATCCTCCAGGGCACCGACATCCGCATCGCCGGGGCGGGCGCCACCTTCGGGCTCTTCGAGGTCCGCCGGGGCCTCTTCCCGATCGGCGGCTCCACCGTCCGGCTGCCCCGCCAGATCCCCCGCACCCACGCCCTCGAAATGCTTCTCACCGGCCGGGCGTACACCGCCGACGAGGCCGCCGCCATCGGGCTTATCGGCAGGGTCGTGCCCGACGGAACCGCACTGGAGGAGGCCCTCGCCGTCGCCGAGCGGGTCAACGCCTGCGGGCCGCTCGCCGTCGAGGCCGTCAAGGCCTCGGTCTACGAGGGCGGCGAGCTGACCGAGAGCGAGGCCCTGGCCGCCGAACTCAAGCGCGGCTGGCCCGTGTTCGCCACCGAGGACGCCAAGGAGGGCGCGCGCGCCTTCGCCGAGAAGCGCCCGCCCGTCTACCGGCGCGCCTGACCCCAGGAGAGAGCCATGACCGACGTCCTCAGCGCCCCGCTGGTGGTCGCATTCCCCTTCACCCGCTCGCTCGGGCCCGTCCAGAGCGCCTTCCTCACCGGACTGCGCGAACGCACCGTCCTCGGCGTCCGCACGGAGGACGGCACGGTGCTCGTGCCGCCCGTCGAATACGACCCCGTCACCGCGAACGAGATCCGCGACCTCGTCGAGGTCGCCCCCACCGGCACCGTCACCACCTGGGCCTGGAACCCGGCCCCCCGCCGCGACCAGCCGCTCGACACCCCCTTCGCCTGGGTCCTCGTCCGCCTCGACGGGGCCGGCACCGCGCTCCTGCACGCCCTCGACGCACCGGGCCCCGACGCCGTGCGCACCGGGATGCGCGTCCGGATCCGCTGGGCCGCCGAGCGGTCCGGCACCATCACCGACATCGCCTGCTTCGAGCCGTACGAAGGCGAGCCCGTCCCCGACGAACCCGCGCCGCACAGCGGGGAGTTCGCCGACCCCGTCACCGGCATCGTCACCCCGGCCCGCCTCGACTACGTCCACACCCCGGGCCGCGCCCAGAGCGCCTACCTCGCCGCCCTCGAAGGACACCGGACCGTCGGCGAACGCTGCCCCGCCTGCCGCAAGGTCTACGTCCCGCCGCGCGGAGCCTGCCCCACCTGCGGGGTCGCCACCGCCGAACAGGTCGAGGTCGGCCCGCGCGGCACGGTCACCACGTTCTGCATCGTCAACATCAAAGCGAAGAACCTCGACATCGAAGTCCCTTACGTATACGCCCACATCGCCCTGGACGGGGCCGATCTCGCGCTGCACGGACGCATCGCCGGAATCCCGTACGACCAGGTGCGCATGGGTCTGCGCGTCGAGCCCGTCTGGGCCGAAGGCGCACGTCACCCCGACCACTACCGGCCCACCGGGGAGCCCGACGCCGACTACGACACGTACAAGGAGCTGGTGTAGATGCGGGACGTGGCCATCGTCGCCTTCGCCCAGACCACGCACCGGCGGCGCACCGACGAACTCTCCGAGGTCGACCTCCTGATGCCCGTCCTCCACGAGGTCCTCGGCGCGACCGGCCTCAAGGCGAACCAGATCGGGTTCACCTGCTCCGGCTCCGCCGACTACCTCGCCGGGCGGGCCTTCTCCTTCACCATGGCGCTCGACGGCGTCGGCGCCCACCCGCCCATCTCCGAGTCCCACGTCGAGATGGACGGGGCCTGGGCGCTGTACGAGGCCTGGGTGAAGATCCAGACCGGCGAGGCGGACACCGCGCTCGTCTACTCCTACGGCAAGTCCTCGCCCGGCCGGGTCCGCGACGTCCTGACCCGCCAGCTCGACCCCTACTACCTCGCCCCGCTCTGGCCGGACTCCGTCGCCCTCGCCGCCCTCCAGGCGCAGGCCCTCATCGACGCGGGCGCCACCGACGAACCCGCCCTCGCCGAGGTCGCCGCCCGCAACCGCACCGCCGCCGCCGACAATCCGCACGCCCAGCTCACCGGCGACGTCCCCGCCGGCGACTACCTCGTCCAGCCGCTGCGCACCGGCGACTGCCCGCCCATCGGCGACGGCGCCGCAGCCGTGATCCTCGCCGCCGGGGACACCGCCCGCGCCCTGTGCGAACGGCCCGCCTGGATCCGGGGCATCGACCACCGCATCGAGGCGCACGGCCTCGGCGTCCGCGACCTGACCGACTCGCCCTCCGCGCGGCTCGCCGCAGAACGTGCCGGAGCCTTCGAACGCCCCGTCGACACCGCCGAGTTGCACGCCCCGTTCACCTCGCAGGAGGTCGTCCTGCGCAAGGCCCTCGGGCTCGGCGACGACGTCCGCGTCAACCCCTCCGGCGGGGCACTCGCCGCCAACCCCGTGATGGCCGCCGGACTGATCCGGCTCGGCGAGGCCGCCGCCCGCATCCACCGCGGCGAGTCCGACCGGGCCCTCGCGCACGCCACCTCCGGCCCCTGTCTGCAACAGAACCTGGTCGCCGTCCTGGAAGGGGAGAGCGCTCATGGCTAAGGAGCCCGTCGCCGTCGTCGGCATCGGCCAGACCAAACACGTCGCCGCCCGGCACGACGTGTCCATCGCCGGACTGGTCCGGGAAGCCGCCGTCCGGGCCCTGGAGGACGCCGGGCTGACCTGGAGCGACATCGACGCCGTCGTGATCGGCAAGGCGCCCGACTTCTTCGAGGGCGTCATGATGCCGGAGCTCTACCTCGCCGACGCGCTGGGAGCTGTCGGCAAACCCATGCTCCGCGTCCACACGGCGGGCTCGGTCGGCGGCTCCACCGCCCTGGTCGCCGCCAACCTCGTCGCCGCCCGCGTGCACCGCACCGTCCTCACCCTCGCCTTCGAGAAGCAGTCCGAGTCCAACGCCATGTGGGGACTCTCCCTGCCCGTCCCCTTCCAGCAGCCGCTGCTGGCCGGGGCGGGCGGCTTCTTCGCCCCGCACGTGCGCGCGTACATGCGGCGCACCGGAGCGCCCGACGAGGTCGGCTCGCTCGTCGCGTACAAGGACCGCCGCAACGCGCTGAAGAACCCCTACGCGCACCTCCACGACCACGACATCACCCTGGAGAAGGTCCGGGCCGCCCCCATGCTCTGGGACCCGATCCGCTACTCCGAGACCTGCCCCTCCTCCGACGGGGCCTGCGCCATGATCCTCACCGACCGGGACGGCGCGGCACGCTCGCCCCACCCGCCCGCCTGGGTGCACGGCGGGGCGATGCGCAGCGAACCGACCCTGTTCGCGGGCAAGGACTTCGTCTCCCCGCAGGCCGGCAAGGACTGCGCCGCCGACGTCTACCGGCAGGCCCGGATCACCGACCCGCGCCGGGAGATCGACGCCGTCGAGATGTACGTGCCGTTCTCCTGGTACGAGCCGATGTGGCTGGAGAACCTCGGCTTCGCGGAGGAGGGCGAGGGCTGGAAGCTCACCGAGGCGGGCGTCACCGAACTCGACGGAGACCTCCCCGTCAACCCCTCGGGCGGCGTGCTGTCCACCAACCCCATCGGCGCCTCCGGCATGATCCGCTTCGCCGAGGCGGCCCTCCAGGTGCGGGGGAGAGCCGGCGAGCACCAGATCGAGGGGGCCACCCGGGCACTCGGCCACGCCTACGGCGGAGGGGCGCAGTTCTTCGCCATGTGGCTCGTGGGAGCGGAGCCCCCGCCCGGCTGAGGGAGCGCGGCGGGCCCGGTCCCACGGGGCCCGGGCCCGGCTCCGCAACGTGAGCCGGGACACGTAACATGGCAGGCATGTCCTTCCTCCGCCGCCGTAGCGCCGCAACACCCGCGGGCCCGGACTTCGACGTCCTGGCCATGGACCCCGGGGACTGGCCCGGCAACCTCGGCGCCGGTCTGCTCCCCGCCCCCGACGGCAGCTGCCAGGGCGTCTTCCTCCGCTACGACCTGTACGGCGGCCGGGGCCCGGCGATGATCATCGGCAATCTCCCGGAAGGCTCGCCCGCCCGCGAGACCGAGGAGGGTCAGGTCCCCTTCGAGGTGGCCCAGCTGCTCCTCGCCCTGGAGAACGACGAGCCGATCGAGGTCGTCAGCTCCGAGGACGTCCCCGTCATGCAGGGCGACAATCTGCTGATCGTCCGCCGCGTCAAGCTCTCCGAGAGCCGTATCGCCTGCGTCCAGTTCGACCGCAGCGACGGCGTCCTCGTGACCATCGCCAGCTGGGACCGGCCGATCACCGACGACCTGTACACCCTGCTCAAGCCCCTGCCCGCGGAGCTGTTCCAGCAAGGCTGAAACGTATCTCCATAGGCCGCCCGCATATGCCGGGCGGCCTATTTTTCATGCCCGGAGCGCCCCGGCGGGCCGATTCTCGCCCTGTACGACGTCCGGAAATGCGCGTTGACACCGATGGCGGGGGAGCGACTACGGTGAAAAAATGTAACGACCGTTCAATGTGTAACGGTCGTTCAGGTTCACCGTTTCCCCCCAGTTCGGAGGTCCGTCCCCATGGCCAACCCCTACGGCGCTCTCTTCAAGGCGCCGGGCTCCGTAGCCTTCTCCGCCGCGGGCTTCGTCGCCCGCATGCCGCTGTCGATGGCCGGCATCGGGATCATCACGATGCTGTCCCAGATGCGCGGGCAGTACGGCCTGGCAGGGGCCGTCTCCGCCACCTTCACGCTGTCCATGGCCCTCTGCGGCCCCCAGATCTCCCGCGTGGTCGACCGCCGGGGGCAGAGCAAGGTCCTGCTGCCCGCCACCGGCCTCAGCGTCATCGCCATGGGCGTGCTGCTCCTCTGCGCCCGCTACGACGCCCCCGTCTGGACGCTCTTCGTCAGCGCGGTGGTGGCCGGCACCATGCCCAACATGGCCGCGATGGTCCGCGCCCGGTGGACCCACGTCTACCGGGGCTCGGACCGCCTGCACACCGCCTACTCGCTGGAATCGGTCGTCGACGAACTCACCTTCGTGGTGGGCCCCGCGCTCTCGGTCGCGCTGAGCACCGCGCTCTTCCCGGAGGCCGGGCCCCTGGTGGCGGCGGTGCTGCTCGCCCTCGGCGTCCTCATGTTCGTGCCGCAGAAGCGCACCGAACCGCCGGTGCTCCGGCCGGCCGCCGACGACGCCCCGAGCGTCTCGGCGCTGCGCGGCGGACCACTCGTCCTGCTGGCCCTCACCCTCGTCGCGGGCGGCACGATCGTCGGCACCGTCGACGTGGTGAGCGTCGCCTTCGCCGAAGACCAGGGATCACCGGCCAGCGCGGGCATCGTCCTCTCCGTCTACGCGATCGGCTCGGCCGGCGCCGGGCTGGTCTTCGGCGCTCTCCGGCTCACCGTCCCGCTGCCGCGACTGCTCCTCCTGAGCACGGCCGGCACCGCCCTGACCACGCTTCCCCTGCTGCTCGTCGGGAACATCGCCACGCTCTCCGCAGCCGTCTTCTTCTCCGGCCTCTTCTTCGCGCCTACCATGATCGTGGTGATGGGACTGGTGGAGAAGACGGTGCCGCCGGCCGCGCTCACCGAGGGGATGACCTGGGCGATCACCGGTCTCAGCGTCGGTGTCGCGCTCGGCGCCTCGGTGTCGGGCGGTATGGTCGACCGCTTCGGCCCCTCCGGCGGCTTCGCCGTGGCCATCGCCGCGGGCGGCGCGACGGTGCTGCTGGCGCTGACCGCCCAGGGCCCGCTCAACCGGAGTCTGCGGGTGCGCGCCGAGGCGCCCGCAGACGAGGGGCACGCCAAGTCGGTCCTGTAGACGCCCCGCAGCCGCGAGGAACGGCACGCCGCTCCCGTCCCGCTCGACCACGACGCCCGGAGGGCACGATGACCACATCACAGACCGACGGCCGCCTGCTCAAGGGCGAGCTCCGGCGGCAGGAACTCATCGAGGCCACCCTCCAGGTGGTCGCCCGCGAGGGCGTCGCGGGTGTCAGCCACCGGGCGGTGGCACGCGAGGCGAACCAGCCCGCCACCGCCGCCGCCTATTACTTCAAGAGCATCGACGACCTGCTCACCGCCGCCCTCACCGTCTGTATGGACCAGGACGCCGAACGGATGCGCCGCCTGGCCGAGAGTGCCGACGGCAGCCCCGAGGGTCTCACCGCCCTCGCCGAGCTGCTCGCGAACGTGATGGCCGGCCCCGGCCGGCTGCTCGCCGAGTACGAGCTCTATCTGCTCGCCGCCCGTCGGCCGGAGCTGCGCACCTCCACCGGGCGCTGGCTGGACGCCATCGCCGGATACGCCCTGTGCTACACCGACGATCCGGTCCGGGTGCAGATCTTCAAGGGCGTCGTCGACGGACTGCTCCTCCAGGGACTGCTGACCGACACACCGCCCACGGCGGCGGAGTTCGAGGCAGTGCTGCGGCACGTCCTGCTCTGACCGATCGACCGCCGCGCCCTTCCCCGTCCACCGCCCACCTTTCGCCTTTCCGGGCCGTTCCGCGCCCCCGGCCGCTTCGGCATGCCCGCATCCGGGGCGCCCCGAGTCCGCCTCATCGGCCCCTCCGATCCAAGGAGCACGTGTGAACTCCGTCCCCGTGCCGGAATCCCTTCTCCCCGAATCCATCGCGCCCGCCGCGCCCGGTGCGGCGGCCAGGCAGCGGCTGGTGGAAACGCACCGGCCCACCCTGGAGCGTGCGATGGAGACCCTGCGCACCCGCACCCACTGGTCGCCCTACCCCGAGGACCCGGGCGCCTACGGCAAGGACGCCGAGGCCGAGGGCGAACGGGCCTTCCGCGCCCTGCTGGACAAGCCCTTCCCGCTGGAACAGCCGGGCCGGGACGGCACCGTGGGCCCTTTACCCGCCGAGGGCGGCGAGGTCTCCCCGTACGGCTTCGCCCTGGGCATCAGCTACCCGCACAGCGATCCCGAGGCGCTGCTCGCCGGCGCGGAGGCCGCGGCCGACGACTGGCGGCGGGCCGGAGCGCTCGTCCGGGCGGCGGTCTGCCTGGAGATCCTCGCCCGGATCAACGCCCGGTCCGCCGAGTTCGCCCAGGCCGCCATGCACACCAGCGGCCACGGGCCCGTGATGGCCTTCCACGCCGGAGCCGTACACGCCCAGGACCGCGGACTGGAGGCCGTGGCCGCCGCGTACACCGAGCAGACCCGGCTGCCCGCCCGGGCGCTCTGGACCAAGCCTCTGCCCTCCGGCGAACCCTGCGCCATGGAGAAGACGTTCACACCCGCCGGCCTCGGCACCGCGCTGCTCATCGGCAATCGGATCTTTCCCGCCTGGAGCGGTTACGCCGGTCTCTTCGCCTCGCTCGCCACCGGCAACCCGGTCATCGTCAAGCCCCACCCCGCCGCCGTACTCCCGCTCGCCCTGACCGTGGCCGTCGCCCGGGACGTCCTCACCGCGGCGGGCTTCGCACCCGACCTCGTCGCGCTGGCCGCCGAGCACCCCGGCGAAGGGCTCGCCCGGACGCTCGCCGTCCGGACGGACATACGGATCGTCGACTTCACCGGCGCCACCGCGTTCGGGCGGTGGCTGCGGGACAACGCTCGCCACGCGCAGGTCTTCACCTCCACCACCGCCGTCAACACCGTGCTGATCGAGTCCACCGAGCACTACGCGGCCATGCTCGACAATCTCGCCTTCTCCCTCGCCCTCTACAGCGGCCAGCTCTGCACCAGCCCCCAGAACATCCTGATCCCACGGGCCGGCATCCGGACCGACCGGGGGCGCAAGGGCCATCTCGACGTGGTCGCCGACCTCGCCGCCGCGGTGACCCGGCTGCTCACCGACGACGCCTTCGCCTGCGATCTGCTCGGGGCACTCTGCGGATCGGAGGAAGCGGCGTCAGCGGAGCTGGCCGACTCCGGTGCCCTCGGCCCGGTCGTCCTGGCCGGCCGCACCGTGCACCATCCCCGCCACCCCCGTGCCACCGTCCGCACCCCGACCCTCGTCGCGCTGGACGCGGCCCGGCCGCAGGACCGGGCCGCACTGGCACACGCCCGGCCCGGCCCCGTCTTCTTCACCGTGGCCGTCGACTCGGCCGACGACGGCATCGCCCTGCTGCACAGCACCGCCACCACCGCCGGATCCCTCTCGGTCGGAGCCTGGACGGCATCCGACGACGTGGAGCGCGCGGTGACCCGCGCCTGCGCGGACGCCGGAGTGATGCTGTCCCTCAACATGACCGGCGACTGGTATCTGACCCAGAGCGCCGTCTACTCCGACCTGCACGGCACCGGAGCCAACCCGGCGTCCGACCACGCCTTCTGCGACGGCGCGTTCGTGGCACGCAGATTCCGCACGGTCGAGGTCCGCCGCCGTGTGTGACCGGCCCGCGCACGCGCCGCCGCGGCGGGAACCAGCCAGCGATCCGAGAGAGAGGACACACGTGCTACGTGCCCCGTTCGACCTGCCGTTCAGGGGCCGGGACGACGAACTGTCCCGCGTCCGCCGTGCGCTCGACCACGCGTCGCGAGGCGGCAGCGCCCTCCTGGTGGTCGAAGGACCACCGGGGACCGGCAAGACCCGCCTGCTGCAGGCCTGCGCCCAGGAAGCCGCCCGGCTCGGCTTCCGCGTCCCCGACGAGACATGCGTACGCGGCCAACTGCCCTCCCTGGGCCGGTGCAAGGTGCCGGGCGTCGGACGCACCGGCCGGATCGGCCGCCCGGGGCTGCGCCGCATGCCCGCCCTCGTCCTGATCGACGAGGCGGACCACCTGGGCGCCGACGCGGTGGACGCCCTGCTCGCCCGTGGGGGCGGGCCCCACGGCGTGCCCACCGTATGGGTCGTCGCCCACCGGACCGGGCGCAGCTGCGAGAGCCTGGCCGCCGTGCTCTCCACCCGCTGCGGATACGTGGAGCGGCTCACGCTCGGTCCGCTCGCCCCCGGCGTCATCACCGCCCTGGCCACCGGGGCCCTCGGAGCGCCCCCGTCGCCCTCGCTGCGGCGGCTGATCGAGAAGGCGGGAGGCCACCCCCGGATCACCGCCGAACTGCTGCTCGGACTCCAGGAGGAGGGCGCGGTCGAGACCGGCTCGGGTCTGGCCCACCCCACGTCCACGCGGCTGCCCGAACGGCTCCACCGGCGGATCGAGGAGACCATGGCCTGCTACTCGCGGGCCTGCTGCCAACTCCTCAGCGTCGCCGCGGTGCTGGGCCGGGAGCTGGACTACGAGATCCTCGCGCCGATGCTCCGCACCGCCCCCTCCGCACTGATCCCGCTCTGCGAGGAGGCCTGTGCGATGGGCGCGGTGGCGGGCGACGGCGGGCGGACGGTGTTCCGCAACGAGCTGATGCGGGAGATCCTCGCCGACGCCGTGCCGGCCGCGCTCCAGCGGGCGCTGCGCCGGGAGGCGGAGGCGCTGCGCACGGCACGGGCCGCCGGGCCCCCCGCGCCCGGTCCGGCCGGGACCGCGGCCCCGGCCGACTCTCCGGAGGCGACGGCGTGGGACCTGCTGAACGACCGGCAGGCCGCCGTGGTCCGGCTGGTCAAGGCGGGCCTGACCAACCAGCAGATCGCCCGCCGGCTCGACGTCTCGCCGCACACCGTCAACTACCACCTGCGCAGGCTGTTCAGGAGTTTCGGCGTGCGTTCGCGGATCGACCTGCTCAGCGCGGTCGAGCAGCGCGTCCTGCCCGGCCGCGCCGTCCCGGCCGGGCAGGGTTGCGTCCGCTCGTGACGGCCGCGCACCGGCGCCGGGCCGCCGCCCGCCCCTCGCGGACGGCGGCCACGGCAGCGCGGACCGGTCAGGCGGTGAGCGGCCGCAGATAGCGGTCCAGCACCGGATCCGGCAGCACCCGGGCCAGCAACCCGGCCCGGCGGGCGTCGTCCCCGACCCGGTAGCGGGACCGGGGCCGCGCCGCCGTGAGGGCCTTCACCACCGCCGCGGCGAAGTCCTCGGGCCGGGTCCCGCTGCCCGCGGCCCCCGCCTCGTTCTGCCGCAGGAACCGCAGGAACGGCGTCCGGTACAGCTCCGCGACCTCACTCTCCACCCCGGCCAGAGCCGCCTCGCCGCCCGTCGACACCTTGCTCCAGATCGGCGTCATGATCGCGCCCGGCTGCACCACGCTCACCCCGATGCGCTGGGACCGCAGCTCCCGGCGCAGCACATCGGTCAGCGCCTCCTTCGCGAACTGCGCGGCGGCGTAGGCGCCCATATAGGGCAGCGCGACGCTGCCCAGGCCCGAGGTGACATTGACGATCCGGCCCCGGCTGCGCCGCAGATCCGGCAGGAACGCCTGGGTGACCGCGAGCTGGCCCACCACATTGGTGTCGAGCTGCTGCCGCAGCCGCTCCGGGTCCACGCACTCCAGCGGGCCCGAGACACAGATCCCCGCGTTGTTGACCAGCCCCCACAGCGGCCGGCCGTCGCCGAGCGAGGCGATCTCCCGTGCCGCTGAGGTGATCGAGCCCCGGTCCGTGACGTCGACGCGGACCGGGGTGATCCGGCCGTGCCCTGACCGCCCGGCCAGCGCCTCGCCGTCCGCCTCCTTCCGTACGCCGGCGAAGACGCCGAACCCGGCCCGCTCCAGCCGCAGCGCACACGCCTCGCCCAGCCCCGACGAGGCGCCGGTGACCAGAACGGAGCGGCCGTTCGGCGTGATGGGGAGCTTCCTACCGGCCGGCATGGACGTCCTCCGATACGGGTCCGGTGCGGGGAAAGGTGAGTGCGCCTTCCAGGACGGCGGTGAGCCGCCCGGTGGGCAGAAACTTGAAGTAGGCGTCCCTGACCGGGCGCCGGACCGGATTCACCGACTGCTCGAAGGTGCTGATGGAGCGTGAGGCGGCGACCATGCCCCGGGTGCGCTCGCGACGTTCGTCCTCGTACCGGCGCAGCGCCACCGTGCTGTCGGCGCTCCCGGCGAGATGGCGGGCGAGGACGACGGCGTCCTCGATCGCCATGCAGGAACCCTGCCCCAGACTGGTCAGCATGGGGTGGGCCGCGTCGCCCAGCAGGGTCACCGGTCCCCGGCCCCAGCGCTCCAGGAAGGCCCGGTCACGCGAGGGGACGGCCAGGATCGACTCCTGCGGGGTCTGCGCGATGGCCTGCTGGACCTCGTCGGCCCACCCGGCGAAGGCGCGCCGCACATCCTCCTTGCCGCCCTTCCAGTCGTGCGACTCCTCGGTGGGCATGTTCTTCGTACCCCACCAGTACAGCGTGCCGTCGCCCATGTCGACCAGGCCGAACCGCTGCCCGCTGCCCCAGAAGTGGGTCACCGAGCCCGGGGTGAAGTTCGGGTGCTCGAACGGGACGAGCGCCAGCCAGCAGATGTAGCCGCTGTCCTGGGAGGGCTCGTCGCCCGGGCCGGTCAGCCGGCGTCGTACGGCCGAGTTGAAGCCGTCCGCGCCGACGAGCACGTCGCCGTCGGCCCGGGTGCCGTCGGTGAAGTGCACGCTCACTCCGCCCCCGGGCCGGTCCGGATCGAAGCGCTCCGCCTGCGCCCCCAGCACGAGGGGAATGCCCTCGGCCGCCTCCAACAGGGCGGCCTGGAGCGCGGAACGGGTGATCAGGATGCTCGGCACCCCGAGCCGCCCGATGATCTCGGGGAAGGGGAACTCACGGATCAGCCGTCCCCTCGACGTCTTCACCCGGTACGACTCCAGGACCTGGCCGCGCTTCTCCAGACCGAGGTCGATCCCGGCGGAGTCCAGGGCGGCCAGCGCGTTGCTCATCACCGAGAGCCCCGAGCCGGCCGCGCCGAGCTCGGCCGCCCGCTCGTACACCTCGACGTCCAGTCCGGCCCGGCGCAGGGCCACCGCGGCCGTCAGACCGCCGATGCCCGCACCGATCACGATCGCCTTGCGGCGCGCATGCGTCATGTCACTCTCCGATCAGTTCGGTGACGACCTGGGCGAGGTGGGCCACATGGGGCTCCTCCATGATGGTCAGGTGGTCGCCGGGTACGTCGATGACGGTCAGTTCACCGCGGGTCCGCTCCCGCCAGCCGTTCGACGGGTCGCGGTGCAGGGACTCGATGGCCGTGTGCATCGAGTCCAGGACCTCGGGCAGCGGCTCGGACGCGTGCACCAGCGTCATGTCCTGGTCGACCGGTTCGGGCCGGTAGGCGAAGGCGGCCCGCCAGTTGGCCTCGTACACATGGAAGAGCCGGCGCACCACCGCCCCCGTGCTGCCCGCCGGCAGTACGCCCTCCTCGACGGCGAGCCGGGCGATGAAGCCGAACTTCTCCTCCAGCGACCCGAGCCCGGACGGAATGGCCTCCAGCGGGGAGTCGCCGCCGCGCCGGAGCCACAGCAGCTCCCAGAAGAACCAGCCCAGCAGGGCGTCGTCGTCGGTGGTCAGCCGCCGTCCGGGGTTGAGGGCGGTGGTGTCCAGCAGCACGAGACGGGCCACCTCCTCGCCCTTGGCGCGCAGTTGACGGGCCATCTCGAAGGCGACGAACCCGCCGAAGGACCAGCCGCCGATGACGTACGGGCCCTCGGGCTGCACCCGCCGGATCGCCTCGACGTATCCGGCCGCGATCTCCTCCACACTGCGCAGCGGCTCGGTCCCCGCGTCGACCCCGGCCGCCTGGAGCGCGTACAGCGGCTGGTCGTCGCGCAGATACTTGGCGAACCGGACGTAGCACAGGACGTTGCCGCCCATCGGATGGACGAAGAACGCGGGCCGCCGGTCGCCGCCGGACCGGATCGGCACCAGCGGGTCGAACGCCGCGTTCACCCCGCCCGACCGCAGCCGCTCGGCGAGCTGGGCCACCGTGGGCGCCGCGATGAACTCCGAGAGCGGGACGGTCACTCCGTACCGCTGCTCGATGAGGACCACCAGCCGCATCGCCGTCAGCGAGGTGCCGCCCAGGTCGAAGATGTCGTCGTGGACCCCGGGCACCGGCAACTGGAGCAGCTCGCCGAGGAGTTCGGCCAGCGCGTGCTCGTACGCGTCGCGCGGGGGTGTGTCGTCGCCCGCCCGCCCGGCGGTCAGGGCGATGCGGCGCAGGGCGGCGTCGTCGCGCTTGCCGCTCGGGGTGAGCGGCAGCTCGGGCAGCCACTCGTAGTGGGAGGGCAGCATGTAGTCCGGCAGCACGGTGCGCAGCTGCTTGCCGAGCTGGCCCAGATCGGTGTGCTCGCGGTCGCCCACCAGGAACGCGGCGAGGAAGGAGTCGTTGCCCTCGCGCCGCCGTGCGACCACCGCCACCTCGGCGAGCCCGGGGTGATCGGCGCCGAACCGCGCCACCGCGAGCTCCACCTCGGCCGGCTCCACCCGGAAGCCGCGCACCTTCACCTGGGCGTCGGCCCGCCCGAGGCAGACCACCGAACCGTCCGGCAGCACCACCCCGAGGTCGCCGGTGCGGTAGAGCCGGCGGCCCGGCGTGCCGTCCGGATGCGGTACGAAACGCTCGGCGGTGAGCTCCGGCTGGTGGAGGTAGCCGTCGGCCAGGCAGACGCCGCCGAGGTGGATCTCCCCCTTGACGCCCGCCGGGACCGGCCGCAGCTCCGCGTCCAGCACCAGCACCTGCGATCCGGTCACCGCCTTCCCGATCGGCGGCAGCGGCGGCCACGACGCGGGATCGCCCGTCATCGTGTGACGCGTCACCACGTGCGACTCGGTGGGGCCGTACTGGTTCTCCAGCAGTACCCCGGGCAGCGCCGCGCACAGCCGCCGGATCTCCGGCGTGACGCGCAACTGCTCGCCGGAGGAGATCAGCGTCCTCAGGGCGCGGGGGACCAGCCCCAGAGCGTCGGCCGTCTCCGCGAGCTGCTGGAGGGCGACGTAGGGCAGATACAGCCGCTCCACCCGCTCCCGGTCCAGCAGCCGCAGCAGCGCGGGCAGATCGCGCCGCTCGGCGCCGGAGAGCAGCAGCAGGGTGCCGCCGCCGCACAGCGTGGAGAAGATCTCCTGGAAGGAGACGTCGAAGCTCAGCGGCGCGTACTGCACGGTCGTCGCACCGGCCGCCCCGCTGGGAACGTCGTTCTGCCAGGCGACCAGCTGGGCCAGCGAGCGGTGCGGCATCGCCACGCCCTTGGGCCGGCCCGTGGACCCGGAGGTGAAGAGAACGTAGGCCGTGCTCCGAGGCGCGATGGCGGGCAGCGGCACGCCGTCGGGTTCCCCACCGTCGTCCGGCCCGGCCAGGGCGTCTTCCGCGAGCAGGACGGGCACGCCCTCGGGGAGCAGTTCGCTCTGCGCCCGCCGGGCGACCACCCGCAGCGGACGGGCCTGCTCCAGCATCGCCGCGAGCCGTTCCTGCGGGTAGTCGGCGTCCAGCGGCAGCGCGGCGGCCCCCGCCTTCAGCACGCCCAGGATCACGGCGACGGTCTCGGGGGAGCGGTCCATGGCGATGCCGACGCTGTCACCGGCCGCCGCCCCGAGCACGAGCAGCCGGCGCGCCACCCGGTCGGACGCCCGACCGAGGTCGGCGTACGTCCAGCGCTCATCGCCGAAGACCAGCGCGACCGCGTCCGGAGCCTTCTCCACCCGCTCCCGTACGGCGGTGACCACCTCCACCGGCGCGGTGGCGGCCTCGGCCGGTGCGGGCGCCAGGCCGGGGACTCCGGCCCGCAGCGCGGTGCCCGGGGGCTGGTGGGGGTGGTGGGCGAGCGTGTCCAGGACCGTCAGGAACCGATCCGCGTACAGCGCGGCCTGCCCCGGGGTGAAGACGGTGCCCCGGTAGTCCATCCGCAGCCAGAGATGTCCGTCCGCCGGGTCGGCCACCGCGTTGACCAGCAGGCTGAAGTTGGTCTCCTCCCAGGCCTGGAAGGCGTCCATCCGCACACCGGGGAGGGCGAGGACCGGGGCGAGCTGCCGGAAGTGGATGTAGTTGAACGCGGTGTCCAGCACCGTGGCGCCCAGCTCCTCCTGGATGGCGCTGAGCGGATAGCGCCGGTGCGGGTGGGTCCGCTGCTCCTGCCGGAACGCCTCCCGGGCCACGTCGAGCAGGCTCTCCCGGTCGGTGTCCAGGCGCACCGGCAGCGTGTTGAGGAACAGCCCCACGATGCGCTCGGCGCCGTCCGTGTCGGGTCGGCCATGGGTGACGAGGCCGGTGGTGACATCGGTGGCGCCGGTGAACAGACCGAGGGTCAGGCAGTGGGCGGCGAACAGCACCGACTTGACGGGCAGCGCGTGCTCCCGCGCGAAATCCCGCACTGCAAACGCCAGTTCATCCGACAGGTCGAGCCGGCGCGTGATGAGCTCCTCGCTGCCGGGGGCCTCGTGCGGGCGGAAGCCGTCGAACTGGGGGAGTGCGGATCCCTCCAGATGCCGCGACCAGTACGCCCGGCTCTCCGTGGACTCCAACGACGTGCGCTCGGCCGCCACATGACCGGCCGCCGAGGGCAGTTCGGCGGCCGGCACCGCATCGATTCCGGCCCCGGTCAGGTGCAGATGGTCCTGGAGCAGCTCGCTGACCGTGTTCGCCACGCTGCCGCCGTCCAGGAGCGCGTGGTGGAAGTTGAGGACCAACTCCACGCTGTCGTCCGCGAGCACGAAGGCCCGGAAGTGGTACAGCGGGGCATCGGTGAAGACGTACGGGTGGTAGCGCCGTTCGGCGACGTACGCCGCGATCTCCTCGCGCGCCGCCTCCTGCGGCAGCCCCCGCAGGTCGCGGACGGAGAGCCCGCGCTCCACCGTGTCGTGCACCAGCTGCAACGGCTCGGAGAAGGCCCCCAGGTCGAAGGAGGAGCGCAGCGCCGGGTGGCGGGCGACCAGCCGGTCGAAGGCCGAGCGGAACGATTCCTCCCGCCACGGGAGGGTCAGTGAGTACTGGAAGACGTCGCGGTAGACGGCGGAGGCCTCCTCGGTGCGGCTGTGGTAGATCAGCCCGAGCTGGAGGCGGGAGAGCGGCTGCGCGTCCTCGATGCCCGGCGTTCCCTCCAGCCGGGCCACATCGACCCGGGAGACCAGCGCGAACGGCTCGTACCCGCTCTGCGCCTGCCCGGCCGGACCCTCGGTGACCACGGCGGCCAGCTCGGCGACCGTCGGGTTGCGGACCAGGTCGGAGAGCGAGAAGTGCAGCCCCCGCTTCTCGGCGGCGGCCCGCAGCCGCAGCATCTGGATCGAATCACCGCCCAGCGCGTAGTAGTTGTCGTGGACGCCGACCTCGGCCACGTCCAGCAGCTCGGCCCACACCCCGGCCAGCAGCCGTTCGGTGTCGTTGCGTGGAGAGGTCGCGGTACGTGGCGAGGCGCCCGACACCGCCGGCTCGGGCAGCGCACGCCGGTCCGCCTTGCCGTTCGGGGTGAGCGGGACGGCGTCGATCCGTACGAAGTGGGCGGGGACCATGAAGCCGGGTAGCGTCACGGCCAGGGCGGCCCGCAACACGGCGTCGTCCAGGGCGAGATCGGAGACGTAATAGCCGACCAGATAGGTGGAGCGGTCCGCGGACGCGCGGTCCACGACGATCGCGTCCCGGACCCCGTCCACGGCGGCCAGCGCGCTCTGCACCTCGCCCGGCTCCACCCGGTTGCCGCGGATCTTGACCTGTCCGTCGATCCGGCCCAGGTACTCCAGCGTCCCGTCGGCCAGCAGCCGCGCCAGGTCACCCGTGCGGTAGAGCCGCCCCTCGCCGGAGAAGGGATCGGCGACGAACTTCTCGGCGGTCAGCTCCTCACGGCCGAGATAGCCGCGGGCCACCTGCACCCCGCCGACGCACAGCTCGCCCGCCAGCCCGGCCGGCTGCGGGGCCCCGGCCGGATCGAGGACGTGGAGCCGGGTGTTGTCGACGGGGCGGCCGATCGGCACCCGGCCCTGCGGCGCCCCGGCCGGGTCGCCGGGGAGGTCCTGATAGGAGACGTCCACGGTGGCCTCGGTCGGCCCGTACAGATTGACCAGCAGCGGACCGGAGCCGGCGGCGTACGGTCCGAAGACCCGGTGGAACTGGTCCACCCGGGCCGGCGGCAGCGCCTCGCCGCTGCAGAAGACCCGGCTCAGCGAGGCCGCGTCGGCGCGCAGGGCCGGGTCCTCCTCCAGCAGATCGAGGAAGGGGCCGAGCATGGACGGCACGAAGTGCAGGGCGGTGACCCGGCGCGACCGCACGGTCCGCAGGATGTCCCGCGGGTCCTTCTCGCCGTCGACCGGCAGCAGCGCCACGGACGCCCCCTCGGCCGCCCACCAGAACAGCTCCCACACCGACACGTCGAAGGAGATCGGGGTCTTCTGGAGCAGGACGTCGTCCGCCCCGATCGGGTAGCGGCGCTGCATCCAGGCCAGCCGGTTGACCACCGAGCGGTGCTCGACCATGACCCCCTTGGGCCGACCGGTCGATCCGGAGGTGTAGATGACGTACGCGAGGTGGTGCGGGCCGGCGGCCGGCTCCACCGGACCCGAAGGACCGTGCAGCAGGTCCCGCACGTTCAGTACCGGTACGGCCGGGTCCACGGCCGTCGGCGGCGTCTCGCCCGAGGTCAGAACGACGCCCGCCCGGCTGTCCCGCAGCAGGAAGGCGATCCGCTCCTGCGGGTATCCGGGGTCGACGGGCACGTACGCGCCGCCCGCCTTCAGTACGCCGAGGAGCGCGGCCGGCAGGTCCGGCCCACGCCGCATCAGCACGGCCACCCGGTCGTCGGGGCCCACGCCCCGGGCCCGTAACGCGCGGGCGATCTGATTGGCCCGCGCGTCCAGGGTCGCGAAGTCGATCCGTTCCCCGGTGGCCTCGTCCACGACCGCCGTGCGTCCGGGGTGCGCCGCCGCCCGCTCCTCGAACAGCTCGTGCAGGGTGCGGTCCGTGCGGTGGGGGACGTCGGGCCCGCGCGCGGCCCGTACGAGCTCGGCCCGCTCCACATCGCCGACCAGGGGAAGCGCGAGGGCGGGCCGCTCGGGGGCCTCCACCGCGCCCGCCAGCAGCCGGCGGATCCCCTCGGCCACGCCGGTGACGGGGAAGTCCTCGTCGAAGACGTCCAGGGCGTGGTCGAGGGCCACCCGCAGCGAGCCGTCGCCCTCGTCGGCGTGGACCGTCACCGCCAGCGCGTCCTGCCGGTGCACGGGGGCCATGATCGACGCCACCCGGGTGATCCCCGCCGGCACCTCCACGGCCGGGAAACGCACGTACGACAGGGTGATGTCGAAGAGCGAGCGGACACCGCCCGGCAGCTCCCCGACCGTGCGCAGCACGTCACCCAGCGCGAGGCGCTCATGGCCGCGCAGCTCGGCCGTTCTCGTCCTGACCTGCTCGGCGAGGTCGGGCAGGGACGCGTCCGGGTGGACGTCCACCCGCAGTGGCAGGCTGTTCGCGAACTGCCCGACGACGGAGCGCGTCCGCTCGTCCCGCCGGTTGCGGAAGGGCACACCGAGCACGATCTGCTCACTGCGGTGCACCCGCGCGAAGTAGGTGGCGAAAGCGGCGGCGACGACGCCGAAGGGCGACCCGCCGCCCTCCCGTATTCGGTCCACCAGCGCGGCGTCGATGGAGAAGCCGTGGCGCGCCCGCCCCGGGCCGCCGGGAGCCTCGGCGGCCGCCGAGCGCGGGAAGAGCACGGGGACCGTGTCCCGATGGGCGTCCCGGTGGAAGGCGAGGTCGCGTCCGTGGTCGGACGAGGCCCGGTAGGCGGCATCGGACTCCACCACCACGCTGTGGGGGAGCGGGGTCCGTCCGGCTTCCGCCGCGTCGTCCCGGGCATACGCCTCCCACATCTGGCCGCTCACGGTGTTCAGGGCCCAGCCGTCGACGACGAGATGGTGGGCCTTCAGCGCCAGGTGGACCGTGTCGGAGCTCTCCCTGACCAGCAGCGCGGAGACGAGCGGGGAGTTCTGGACGGTGAACGGCTCGGCCAGGAAGTCCTCCAGCCGGGCGGCGACGGCCGCGGCGGGGTCCTCCCGGGCCGAGAGATCCTCGTCCGGTTCCCATACACCGGGCCACTCCCCGGGATCGCCGGACCACTGGAACGGAACCCCGTCCCGCTCGCCGAACCGGAGCCGGAACGCCTCGTGGCCCAGCAGCGTCCGGGTCAGCGCGTCGCGCAGCGCGTCCGTGTCCACGGGACCGGTCAGTCGCTCGTGCTGGACCACGTTGAACTGAGGGTCGCCCGGGGCCCTGGATTCAGCGGCCCAGATGTCTTTCTGATAGGAGGTCAGGGAAATCTCGTGGTGCGTACTCATGGGTTCTCCCCTTTGCCGGCGATCCGGCGCACATCGCTCAGGTCGATTCGTCCGGAACGATAGGCATCCGGCCATCGGCGAAACCACTACTCGAATAGGTAGGGGTCGGCGAACGATGCGGGCCGGCCGGACCGCTACCCGTGTGAGCAGCGCCGACGATGGAACCGGGGGAAGAACCGCGGCCGCCGCCGTGAATGTGTTCACGCCCGCTTCATGTTTCTCTTCATGCATTTCACGGGGAGACATATCGGCGCGCGGAGGGGTGGCTTTCGGTCAGGGGCGTCAGATACTGATGAAATTCGGCCACGGTCCGCCGTGGGAATCCCACGACGGACCGTTTCCCGGTCGGGTGCCGCCTGCGGGCCTAGACCGGGCTGCCCGCCAGTTGGGCCATCAGCCGGGTCACCTGCGCCGCCGACGTGCCCAGTCCTGTGGGCCCGCTCAGATGCCAGGGGGTGTCGTTGCCGTTCCGCAGGTCCTCCTCGCGGTAGCGGCGGCAGCCCCGGTGCCAGATCAGGATCCCCGCGATCCAGTGCTTGAGCTCCTGCACATAGCCCGCCAGGACCTCCCGCGCCTCGGCGTCCAGGCCGAAGTCGTCGTACAGCACCGGGAATTCGACCTCGGCGACATGCAGGAACTGCCGCAGCCGCGAGTTCATCAGGTCGTGCACGATCGCCACGCCCGTCGGATAGTCCACGCCGAAGAAGTTCTGCACGACCAGGACACCGTTGTGCACCTCCCCCTCGTACTCGATCTCCTTCTGGTACGAGAAGAGGTCGTTCAGCAGGCACGCGTAGTCCGCCGCCGCGTTCTCCAGGGAACGCATCGGACCGCTGCGGTAGACCTCGTCCGGAACCTTCCTGCCGTGCCCGAGCCGGCACAGGCTCATCGTCAGGTCCGAACCGAACGTCGCCCGCCGCATCTCCACATAGTCCACCGGATCGGGGATACGGTTCTGTGCCTGGTTCGCCAGCTCCCACAGCCAGCTCTCGGTCATCGACTCGATCGCGGTCCGGAAGGTGCGCCGCCCGCTCACGTCCATCGGAGCGGCCGTCCTGCGCCAGAGGTCGGCCAGACTCCGCTCCAGGGCGTTCACCGGCTCCGGCGTCCCCTCGCCGTCCAGCGGCATGAACAGCGACAGCCGCTCGTTGGCCAGGCGCGCCCCCGCCAGGTCCCGGGCCCGCCCGTGCACCACCGGGAACCAGTCGTCCCCGTACGTCCCCCAGGCCAGCCAGCCCGAGGACAGGTCCAGCTCGTCCGGGGTCGCGTCCGGATGCAGGCCCGCCGCGCACAGCGGCAGGTCGATCGCGATGATCCGCCGCTCGTCCCAGATGTGCGAACCCGGCACGCCCGGCTGGGCCTCCAGGATGCCCATCCGCCGCGCCCAGTCGACGAGCCGGACGCGTGCCCCCTCCAGATGGGGACTCAGCGTCGTCCCGAACGGCAGGTCGAAGTCCGGCAGCAGGGAGGGGCCCACGTGCTGATACGGCACATGGCTGTGGCTGCGGGCCCGCGCGGTCTCCGAGCGGAGCGTGAACCTGATGGAGGCGGCGGACATGCCGAAGCCGGCCACGGCCTCGCCCGCGCCGCCGCCGTTCATGTAGCGGCTGGAGCGCATGTGCCATTCGTGGCCACCGGACTGCCAGTCCTGGAGCCCCTTGACGTACGCCAGCACAGCGGCGGTCTGCGTCGGGTCCAGGCCCTTCTCGGCGCAGAGCGGGCCGAGTTCGGTCAGGGCGGTGTTCTCGAACTGCTGCAGCCGTGAGGTCAGCAGGTCGTTGACGGCCTCGGCGGCCTCCTGCGTGGAGCAGCCGAGGAACTTCTCCAGCACCAGCACGCCGTTGCTGTTCTCCCCCTCGTCCTCCACCTCACGCTGGTAGGAGAAGAGGTCGTTGCGCAGGTGCACCCCGTCGGAGAAGGCGTCCCGCAGCACCCGCAGCGGGCGGGCGTCGGCGACGGAGGCGGGCACCTCGGCGTTGGCCGCGTACTCCACCAGACCGGCGGACCAGGGCGCGCCGCCCACCTTGCGGCGCATCTCGATGTACTCGACGGGGTTCGCGATGCGGCCCTCGTGGATGTTGGCGAGCTCCCACAGGGACTCGTTGAGGAGGTTCTCCGTCGCCTCCGCGAACCGGATCCGCCAGGCGTCCGTCATCGCCGGGACCGTACGGGCCCACAGATCGGCGAGCCCCGCCTCGACCGGGTTCTCCGGTTCCGGCGTCGGGGCGCCCCGCTCCATCGGCATGAAGGCGGGCAGCCGGTCCAGATACCGCTTGCCGCCCTCCCGGTCGGGGGTGCGCTTGAACAGCTCCAGGAAGTGGTCGTCGAAGAAGAAGACCCACACGTACCAGTCGGTGACCAGAGAGAGCGCCTCGGCCGAGCAGTCGGGGTGGGTGTAGGCGCACAGGAGGGCGTAGTCGTGCGCCTCCAGGTCCTCCTCCTCCCAGATGCCGGACCCCTCCAGCATCCCCATGGAGCGGGCCCACGCCCGGGTGTGCGTGCGTGCCGCCTCCACATGAGGGTTGAGCCGCGCCGGATACGGAACATAGAAGTCCGGCAGTGAGAAGGGCTGTGCCATGTGCGTCAGGCCTTTCGGAAGCCTCCGCGCGGGGAAACGCGCGGACCGGTGGTGTCCGCGCAGCACTACCCTTCGGCCATACGGAGCACGCACGACGGCGATTAGTCACATAATCGCGGCTTGGCCTGTGCGTGCTCGGAAGTCGGTCGCTCAGTAGGCGGAGTCGACGTTGTCGATCGAGCCGTACCGGTCCGCGGCGTAGTTCGCGGCGGCGGTGATGTTGGCGACCGGGTCGGTGAGCTTCTTCGGGGTGCCCTTGACGTGGTAGGCGTCGAAGGTGGGCTGGATCACCTGGAGGAGACCCTTGGAGGGAATGCCGTTCCGCGCGTTGATGTCCCAGTCGTTGACGGCGTTCGGGTTGCCGCTGGACTCGCGCATGATGTTGCGGTGCAGCCCCTCGTAGGAGCCGGGGATGTTCTTCTTCTTCATGATGTCGAGCGACTCGCGGATCCAGCCGTCGAGGTTGTTCGCGAACTTCTTCGGCGTGACGGCCTTGCGCTCGGTGGAGCGGTTGGCGGCCTGCTTCTCGGACCGCTCCTCGGCGGCGTCCTTCGCCGCGCTCGCCTTGCGGTCGGCGGCGGCCTTCTTCGCTGCGGCTTCCTTGGCGGCGGTCTCCTGAGCGGCCTTCTTGGCCGCCGCGTCCTTCGCCGTCGGGATGCCCGCGGCGGCGACCGGCTCCACGGAGATGGAGGACCGGGCAGCCGTGGTCTGCGCTTCGCTCGGGCCGCCGGTGGCGGCTATGGCGGAGACCGAACCGGCCGCGACGAGCACGGCGGTGGCGATCTTGTGCGAGCGGGTGATGCGCAGGGTGGAGATGCGGGGCATGCGTGAGCTCTTCCTATGGGGGACGGGCTTCGCGGCCTTCGCGCCGCGTCGGCAGGTACCGGGTGGTCCGGGTCGCGGTCGCCGGTGGGCGATCGACGCGGCTCGTACTCGGTGCTTGCCGGGATCCATGGTTAGCGCTGTCCGACATGGGAAGCAATGACCGCCTTTACTACTCTTCATCGTGAGATGCCAATTTATGAGCCATATGGGCGGCTCGTTACGCCGGACGGGAGGGCTCACGCCTACTACCGGAGGCCGTAGGTGACGTGGGTCTCGTGGCGGGCCTCACCCGCCGGGGACCCCGGGGCAGCACAGGGTCACCACCCCGTCACGGGGAGGCAGGGCCCACAGGGGCGGTTCCGGACCCGCCGCAGGGGCCCCGGAACGCAGAACAGCGCGCTGCGGGACCGGTGTGTCGGCACCGGTCCCGCAACGCGCTTCTTCTTCACAGTGGTCTTCACAGCGGTCTGGACAGTGGTCCGGTCACTGTGGTTCTCGGCAGGCGGGGCGGCCGTTCGCCCGCGTCTTCGTCTCCGCTCGTCTTCGTCCCTGCTCAGCGGGTGCCGAGCTCAGCGGGTGCCGACCGCCGCCCGCACCGCCCGCCGCGCCATGGCGCAGTCGTCGTGCAGCCGCCGCAGCAGCAGCCGCTGCTCCTCGCCCGAGGAGAGCGCACCGGGCCGGTCCTGCCCCGCACCCACCGGGGGAGCCTCCCGCATGGTGCGCTGCACCGCCGTCTCGTAATTGCGGATCTCGCGGGTCAGCACCAGCATCAGGTTCACCAGGAACGCGTCCCGTGCGGCCGGGCCCCTGGCCTGGGCCAGCTGGCTGATCTGGCGTCGCGCCACCGGCGCGTCGCCCAGCACCGCCCACAGCGTCGCCAGGTCGTACCCCGGGAGATACCAGCCGGCGTGCTCCCAGTCGACGAGCACCGGACCGGTCGGCGACAGCAGGATGTTGGAGAGCAGTGCGTCCCCGTGGCAGAACTGCCCCATGCCCTGTCGGCCACCCGCGTGCGCCAGGCCGTGCAGCAGCTTCTGCAGGTCACCCAGGTCACGGTCGGTGAACAGACCGAGCTCGTGATAGCGCGCGATCCGCGAGGCGTAGTCGAGCGGCGCCTCGAACAGTCCGGGCGGCGGCCGCCAGGCGTTCACCCGGGCGATCGCGCCCAGCGCGGCCCGGATGTCGGCCCGCGGCGGCGCCTCCGCCGGATGCCGGGTGAGGGCGGCGACCCGGCCGGGCATCCGCTCGATCACCAGCGTGCAGTTCTCCGGGTCCGCCGCGATCAGCCGGGGCGCCCGAACCGGGGGGCGGTGCCGGACGAACGCGCGGTACGCCGCTATTTCGTGCCGGAACCGCTCGGTCCACGCCGGCGAATGGTCCAGTAAACACTTCGCCACGGCGGTGGCCCGCCCGGTCGTTCCGACGATCAGGACCGAACGGCCGCTGCGTCGCAGCACCTGGACCGGGTTGAACTCGGGGCAGATGCGCTGCACGGAGGCGATGGCCATCCGCACCTGCGCGCCCTGCGGCCCGGACAGGTCGATTCTTCCGCTGAGCGGTCCGGCGCCCGGCCCCGGGGCCCGTCGGGCCCGGCCCGGACCCTGCGCCGGTGCGCCGGCGTGAGGAGCGAGATAGGGCCCGCCGCCCGCGCCCATCGGGCGGAGCGGACGGGGCGGGGCGGACACGGAGGACGATGCTGTGTACATGGGCGAGACAGATCCCTTCGTGCGCCGACAAGTTGCGTGCGCCAACCCGGCCGACGGCCGTTCGGCACCCTGGGGAGTACCTAGGGCTGCCGGGCGGGGTGGCGCTTTCCTACCTGACACCGGAGCGCGGGTGGCAGACCATCTGGCGGACCCTGGCGAACCCTGGCGAATAGTCACAGCGCATCTGACAGGGGGTTAGTGTCAAGTCAGCCGAGAACCTGGGGGCTTGAAGTGACCGGAGAACCCAACACCCGCCTTTCTGATCTGTTCGGCCTGGCCGGCTGGTCCAAGGGCGAACTCGCGAGAATGGTGAACCGGCAGGCGGCGGCCATGGGCCACCCGCAGCTGGCCACCGACACCTCGCGGGTCAGGCGCTGGATCGACATGGGGGAATCCCCCCGTGATCCCGTGCCCGAAGTGCTGGCGGCTCTGTTCACCGAGCGGCTCGGCCGTGTCGTGACCATCGAGGACCTCGGGTTCGGCCGACGCGGGCGTGTGGGGAAACGGCGTGACTCCGGGACGGAACACAATCCCGATCAACTGCCGTGGGCGCCCGAACGGACGGCAGCGGTCCTCACCGAATTCACGGGAATGGACCTCATGCTCAACCGACGCGGCTTGGTGGGTGCGGGCGCCGCGCTCGCCGCCGGCTCAACCATCGCCGGCCCCATGCACGACTGGCTGCACAGCGACCCCGCTCTGGCGGCCGATGTTCCACGTACCAACGATCCCCTGCACGCCGATCCCGCCGGTTTCGACCGGTACGAGGCCGCTCCGGTCGGCTCCGAGGAGATCGAGGCCCTGGAGCACTCGGTCGAGGTGTTCCGCGCCTGGGACGCGTCCCGGGGCGGCGGACTGCAGCGCAAAGCGGTCGTGGGCCAGCTCAACGAGGTGGGCGGCATGCTCGCCTACCGTCACCCCGACCATCTCCAGCGCCGCCTGTGGGGCGTCGCCGCCAACCTCGCCGTCCTGGCGGGCTGGATGTCCCACGACGTCGGCCTCGAACCCACCGCCCAGAAGTACTTCGTCATCGCCGCCCACGCGGCCCGCGAGGGCGGCGACCGGCCACGCGCCGGAGAAGCGCTCTCCCGGGCGGCACGCCAGATGGTGCACCTGGGCCGGCCCGACGACGCACTCGATCTGATGAAGCTCGCCAAGTCCGGCTCGGGCGACGAGACCCTGCCCCGTACGCAGGCCATGCTGCGCACCATCGAGGCCTGGGCACAGGCGTCCATGGGCCGGGGCCAGGCCATGCGGCGCACCCTCGGCGAGGCCGAGGAGCTCTTCGTCTCGGACAAGAGCGATGTGCCGCCGCCGAGTTGGATGCAGATGTTCGACGAGGCCGATATGCACGGCATGCAGGCGCTCGCCTTCCGCACGCTGGCCGAGCACGACCCGGGGGCCGCGATCATCGCCCAGCGCCACGCCAAGCAGGCGCTGGAGCTGCGGATCAACGGGCGTCAGCGGTCGAAGATCTTCGACTACATCTCGCTGGCCTCGGCCTGCTTCATCGCCAACGACCCCGAACAGGCCGACCGGTACGCCCGGCTCGCGCTGGTGTCGATGGGGGAGACCTCCTCGCACCGCACCTGGGACCGGCTCCGCGAAATGTACCGGCTCACCGGTCAGTTCGCCGGATACGCCGGGATCCAGGATCTGCGCGAGGAGATCGAGCTCTCGATGCCGCCGGGCCAGAAGAAGGCCAGGGGCACGCAGATCTGACCCGGCCCGGCCGCGCCGCTCCGCGCTCCCTCACACCCTGATACGTCCGCTTTCTCACGCCCCGATACGGGCGACCAGCACGCACGCGTCGTCGGGCCGTTCGGTCCCGCCGAACTCCTCGACGACGCTCCGGACGCACTCCTGTGCCGTTCGGGCCTCCGCGAACCGGGGGGCGAGGGCGAGCAGTGCCTCCGGGCCCGCACCCCGGTCGCCGCGTCGGGTCAGGCCGTCGGTGTGCAGAACGAGCACGTCGCCGGGGAACAGCCGTACCTCGTCCTGCTCGAAGACGGCGTGGGACGCGGCGCCGAGCAGCATGCCGTCCGGCGGCGGCAGGAGCCGTCCCGAACCGCCGCGGAAGAGCAGCGGTGCGGGGTGTCCGGCCTGCGCCCAGGACAGAAGGGAGGTGGCGGGGTCGAAGCGGCAGCACAGGGCGCTGCCCAGCGCGGGCTGTATCGACGTCTCGAGGACCTGGTTGAGGTGTCCGAGGAGCGCGCCCGGCTCGATGCCGGCGACGGCCATGCCGCGCAGTGCGCCCAGCATCATCGCCATCGCCGAGGTGGCGGGAATGCCGTGCCCGGTGAGGTCACCGACGGTGAGGAGGGTGCGCCCGTCCGGGAGCTCCATCGCGTCGTACCAGTCGCCGCCGATCAGCCCGCTCGACTCGGAAGGGAGGTAGTGCGCGGCGATGTCCAGGGCGCCGGGGCCCTGCTGCGGGAGGCGCAGTGATCCGCGCCACGGCGGCAGGACGGTCTCCTGGAGCTCCACGGCCATCCGGTGCTCGGTGCGCTCGATGTGCTCCTCGCGCCGCACCGACGCACGGCTCCTGCTCACGGCCTGCTCGCTGCGGCGCAGCTCGCTGACGTCCCGGAGGACCGCCCACATCGAGGCGGTGCAGCCCTCGGCGTCGAGCACCGGCTCGCCCGTCATATGCAGGGTGCGCGTGCCGCCGTCGGGGCGCACGATGCGGAACTCGCCGTCCATCGGCCGGCCGTCGACGAGGCAGCCCGTCACCATGGCGGTCAGCTGCGGCTGGTCCTCGGGAAGCAGTACGGACGGCAGGTCGTCCAGGGAGAGGGGGGTCGACCCGGGCGGCCTGCCGAAGATCTCGTACAGCTCGTCGGACCAGCTGGACTCGTCGGTGAGGAGGTTCCACTCGGCGCTGCCCACCCGGTTCAGCAGGGAACCGGCCCTCGGACCCTCCGGTGCCGCGTCGCTCCGGGGGGCGGGGTCCTCGGCGCGGGGGCCCGGCAGGCCCGCCCTGAGCTGGCCGAGCTGCTCGTCGAGGTTGTCCAGGTGGTGCACGGCCAGCTCGCACAGGGCGCGCTGCCAGCGCAGCTGGGGGTCGTCCTCGTCGAACACGACGGCGTCCCGCCGCACGGCGTCCACGTCCCCCCGCAGCCGGCGCGTCCGATGGATCAGGTCGTCGACGGCGTCATGCGCGGGAAGCTGTGGTGCGGGGCGGTCCGCGAAGAGGGGGGACGGCATCTCGTACTCCGATACAGGCGCGGCCTAGCCGGTTCTGAAGGGTGGACCGCTACCGACTGTCGCACAGGCCGCGGCGGGCCGTAAGGGATTTGGCAACACTCGATGCGTTCTTGCGTCTGGCATATGCCGGCGGCTCTCCGGGGCGGTGAGTATCCGAACAGGCTTACGTTTGGGGCGAGTTGACCACGCGGTTCGGGGGGTGTGGTGGGGCGGGAATGCCATGGGGGTGGCTCGCGTTACCTCACCAGAACGAAAACGAATCCCATTCCCGATAGGGGAGCGGGGTCGGCAGAAGTATCGGGAGGCGCCCATGGCGCGCAGCGAGACCAGGCCCGTCGTCACCCTCCGGTCCACCGTCGGAACGGGCCGGAGTTATGTGACGCGGAAGAACCGCCGCAACACCCCCGACCGGCTGGAGCTCCGCAAGTTCGACTCCGCCGCCGGCCGCCACGTGCTGTTCCGCGAGGTCCGCTGACCCCCGGAAGAGGCTCGTGACCCTGTATGCCACCGCTGCCCGCGGTGAGGAAGGAACGCATCGATGAAGTCCCGTATCCACCCCGAGTCCCGTCCTGTGGTCTTCCGCGACCGCGCGGCCGACGTCGCCTTCCTGACCCGCTCGACCGCCGACTCCGGCGAGCGCGTGCAATGGGAGGACGGCAACACCTATCCCGTCATCGACGTCGAGACCTCGTCGGCGAGCCACCCGTTCTACACCGGTGGCCGGCAGGTGCTCGACACGGCGGGCCGCGTGGAGCAGTTCCGGCGCCGCTACGGCACCGGCGAGGCGTTCGGAAGCTGGCCGAACGCGACCTGACCAGGGGAGAAGCCGGGGATTCCGTGCCGTGGATCACATCCGCGGGGGCGGATTCCCGGGAACGGTCCTGGATGGTTTATCGTTCATCTATACGTGGGAGTGAGGGGGACAGTGTCCCCGGGCTCACCTGTGGCCCATGGGAAATATCGGGAAGATCGGGAAGATCGCACCGCCGAAGCCCATGGACCCCTCCGCCGAGAGGCGACCGCCCTTCGCGCCCGCACTCAAGCCGCCCCGGCTGGATTCCCCCGATCCGGCCGGGGCTTCCCCTTGTCCGACCGCGGCCGGCCGCCCCGGCGCGGGACCGTCTCCAGGGCCAGCGCACCGGCGGCCATCAGCACCGCGCCCAGCGCGGCCCCGGGGCTCCACCACCGCTCGGCCAGCGCCGCGACCGCTGCCCCGGCCACCACCGCGGCCAGCCGCCCCAGCACCCAGCCGTCCCCGCGACGCAGCTCCCGCAACGCCGCACGGCCCGCGAGCGACGTCAGCGTCCCGGTGAAGTAGTTCGTCGGCGTCACCCGTACGCGCCCCTGGACACCCATCGCGACCGCCACCAGGGCCAGCAGCCCGAGCCGGTCCCCGTACGACGTGACCAGCTCCAGCCCCCACAGCACGGCCGCCGCCCCCAGCAGAACGACCTCCGCCCCCAGCAGCGCCGGGAACCGAAGGCCGAGCCGCCCGGACATCAGCGCACCGGCCGCCACCCCGCAGGCGTACGACGCCAGCGCGACGGCCACCTTCCACGCCGCACCGTCCTCGCCCGTACCGGCGGCCGAAGCCCCCAGCAGCACCAGATTCCCGGTCATCACCCCGGCGAAGACCTGCCCCACGCACAGGAAGACGAAGGCGTCCGCCGCCCCGGAGGCCGCGGACAGGAGAAGCAGCGCCCCCTCGGCGCGCCACGGCGCATCACCGGCCCGGGGCACGGAGGAAGAGGATGAGGAGGGCGGTGACGGCGGGGGAGCCGGGGGAGCGGTGGACACCCGAGCATTCTCGGCACCCGGCGCTCGCGGACCGGCGCGCCGCCCGCGACGCGGCGCGCCGCGTCGGTCCTCCCGCAGGGGTCACACGGTCTCGTCGAGGTCCTTCGCATAGTGCTCGATCGCCCGCCGGTACTGCTGTACGTACGGGTCCTGGCTGGTCGTGGCCGTCAGCTCCAGCAGCAGCCGCATCGCCTCGTGGCGCTCGTCGGTGTTGTACAGGGCCATCGCCAGGAACGTCCGCAGCGCACCGTCGTCCGGGAACTCCTCGACGCCCCGGCGCAGCGTCTCCACCGCCTGCCCGTACCGGCCGAGGATCCGGTACGTACTGCCCAGCCCCAGGAGCGCCCCGCGCCGGTCCTCCACGACGAGCTCCGGATTCGCCAGGGCGCGCTCGTAGTACGGCACCGCCTCCGACTCCAGCCCCAGCACGTCGTGGATCCACGCCGTCCGGCAGGCCACCTCCGCGTCGTCGGGGTACTGGGCGGTCAGCGCGAGGAGCCGCTCGCGCGCCTCCTCGGGCCGTCCCTCCGTACGCAACCGGTCGGCCTCGTCCAGCAGGTCCCTCTTCTTGGGTGCGTTCATGCGCACATCGTCGCAGGCGCTCGCGGACGGCCGGGTGAGTTTTTGCTCCGCGCCCCGCCCGGGGCGTGTGTTCCGGCCGGTCGGGGGCATCCGTCGGCCATGACTGCAGAGGCGGATCCCCGTACAGGCCAGGGGACATGGGTACGTGTGCTGGTGCGCGGCGCGGTCCTGACGGTGGTGCTCCTGGGGCTGGTGGTGTTCTCCGTGCTGCTGGCCAAGGTGACGCTCACGCCCTCGCCGGCCTCCGAGGACCTCGTGACCTCGAATCTCCGCCCCGGCCGCTCGCTGCGCCAGTACGCCGAGGACTACACCTTCCTCGCCGCGTGCAAGCAGGCGGGCGGAAACCTGCTGCTCGGCGTGCCGTTCGGACTCCTCCTGCCGTTCTTCGTGCCGCGCCGCCTGCGCATGATCCGGATGACGCTGCTGACCGCCGTCGTCATGGCCGTCGTCGAACTGATCCAGGGGGCGCTGGTATCGGGCCGGGCCTTCGACATCGACGACGTCATCCTCAACACGGCGGGCGCGCTGCTGGGGTACTTCGTGCTGGGCCGCCGGATCAGCCACCGCTACTACACGTACGCCGACGTTCCCGGCTCGTCCGAACGGCAGGGAGAGCCGGAGGCCGTCGAGCCGCAGCGCAAGCCGAGGAAGGCCGCTGGGACGAAGCCCGCCCGCGCGAAGGGCACCCGGACGAAGGCCGCCCGCTCCCTGCTCGACCGCTTCCGCAGGCGCTGAGCCGGGCACCCGTTCGGGCCCGGGCCGTTTGCGGGCGGCCGGGACCGGACGCACGGTGGGGTCACGTCCTGCGCGCGGATGCCGTACGGATCCCCTGCCGAGGAGGAGCGACATGGCCGAAGGTCAGTGGAGCCCGGGCCGCGAGGACATGGACGCGGACGAGTTCAGGCCCGTTCTGGACATCGTCGAACCGGCACGTCAACGGCGGCTGACCGTCCTCCTGCGACTCCTGCTGCTCATCCCGCACTTCATCGTGCTGTTCGTCCTGCACATCGCGGCGTTCTTCACCGTCATCGCGGGATGGTTCGCGGCCCTGGTGCTCGGGCGGCTGCCCGACCCCGTGTTCCGCTTCCTGACCGGCGTCCTCGGCTACGACATGCGCGTGTCGGCGAGCGACATGCTGCTCATCGACCGCTACCCGCCCTTCGCCCTGACCCCGCCGGCCGACTACCCGGTGCGGATCGAGGTGCGGCCCACCCCGCTCAACCGGCTGGCGGTGCTGTTCCGCGTCTTCCTGATGATCCCGGCGGCGATCGTGCAGAGCCTCGCCGTGTACGGGTGGTGGGCGCTGGCCTTCGTCTGGTGGCTGATCACGCTGTGCCTCGGCCGGATGCCCCGGCCGCTGTTCGAGGCGACGGCGGCCACCCTGCGCTACCGGATGCGGTTCTCCGCGTACGTCATGATGCTCACCCCGGCCTACCCCAAGGGCCTGTTCGGCGACGACGACCTCGCCGTGGCCCGCGAGGGGTCGCGCTCCGCCACCCGCCCGCTGGTCCTGAGCAGCGCCGCCAAGTGGCTCGTGGTGCTGTTCCTGGTGCTGGGTCTCGCGGGGCACATCACCACGTCCGTGACCACCTCGACGAGCGACGACACCACCGACACCCGCCTCGTCGGGCGCTAGTCTCCGGGCTTCGTTCCCGCCGCGCGGGCGTAGCGGCGGGCCAACTGCGCGAAGGCTTCCCGGAGCCCGTCCGGCCCGACGACCTCGATGTCCACGTCGAACCTGCCGAATTCGGCGGCCAGGCCGGGCCACGACCAGGCGCCCAGGACCACCCGGCAGCGGTCCGGGCCGCACTCCTCCACGATGCCGTTGCGGACGTGGCCGGCCACCGCGGAGGCCGGCGCGTCGAGGATCACCTCGCCCCGGCAGGGCCACTCCCCGGGGGATTCGGAGCCCTGGAACCGGGCGGCGACGAAGGCGGCCACATCGCCCCCGGGCACCTCGCGCGGCGTGAAGCGGGGGCCCGTGGGAGTGCGCGGGGTGATCCGGTCCGCGCGGAAGGTCCGCCAGTCCTCGCGGTCCAGGTCCCACGCGACGAGATACCAGCGCCCGCCCCAGGTGACCAGGCGGTGCGGCTCCACCCTTCGCACCGCGGGCGCGGCGTCGGCGGTGGCCGGCACGTACGCGGGGGAGTGGTCGAAGCGCAGCACCTCGCGGGCGTGCACCGCCGCACTGAGCGTCACGAGCACCCGCGGATCGGCCTGCGGCTGCGTTTGTCCTCCCGTGCGCTCGACGGCGGTGACCTGGAGCGCGTCCACGCGATGGCGCAGTCGGGCGGGCATGACCTGCCGGACGGTGGTGAGCGCGCGGGCCGCGGCCTCCCCGATCCCGGCTCCGGTCCCGGCGGCGGTCCGCAGGGCGACGGCGAGCGCGACGGCCTGATCGTCGTCGAACAGCAACGGCGGCAACTGCGCGCCCGCGTCCAGCCGGTATCCGCCCTCGGGCCCCTTGAAGGCCGCGATGGGATAGCCCAGTTCCCGCAGCCGGTCGACGTCACGCCGCACCGTGCGCGGACTGACCTCCAGCCGCTCGGCCAGCAGCCGGCCCGGCCAGTCCCGGCGCGCCTGGAGCAGGGAGAGCAGCGCCAGCAGGCGCGCTGAAGTCTTCGGCATGACACGAGTATGACCGGAGAAGAGGTCACACCCTGGCCTCTTCCCTTGCGAGGGTTGATCCGCACCGCACGACGTGACCGCACGACCTGATCGCACGACGGAAACACCGGAAGGACCCGATCATCATGACCACAGCCTCCGCGCCCCTCGACGCCGAACGCTCCGACCTGCTCGCCGCTCTCGCCACCGCGCGAGCCGCCCTGATCCGCTCGGCCGAAGGCCTCGGCGACGAGCAGGCCGGTGAGCGGCCGACGGTCAGCGCGCTGTGTCTGGGCGGCCTCGTCAAGCACGTCACGGCCATGGAGGACAGCTGGCTGCGCTTTGTGACCGAGGGCCCGTCGGCGATGTCCTTCGCCCTGCCCGACGGCGTCACCTGGGACGACCTGGCGGCCGGTACCGCACGCGAGCTCCCGAAGTGGATGACCGACCGGGACAAGGAGTTCCGGATGCTGCCCGGCGAGACCACGGCCGGGATCCTCCACGCCTACGAGCAGGTCGCCGCCCGCACCGAGAAGATCATCCTCACGGTCCCCGACCTCTCGGCCGCGCACCCGCTCCCCGAGGCGCCCTGGAGCGAACCCGGGGGAGAGTGGAGCGTACGGCGGGTGCTGACCCATGTCCTCACCGAGACCGCACAGCACGCCGGCCACGCGGACATCCTGCGCGAGACGCTCGACGGGCGGCGGGCGACCTGACCGACGGGGCGCCGTACATCCTCGCGTGAGGACGCGAGGATGTACGGGGAGCCGACAGCGGACGACGGAGAGGGAGAGAGAGCGACACGATGACCGTCCTCGACAACCGGGCGCTGAACCGCGCCATGCTCGCGCGGCAGTTGCTGCTCGACCGGTCCGACCTGCCGGTCGTGGAAGCGGTGGCCCACCTCTGCGGCCTCCAGGCGCAGGAGCCGCAGGAGCCCTTCGTCGGGCTCTGGTCCCGGCTGACCGACTTCGAGCCGAAGGTGCTCTCGGATCTGCTGTCCGGTCGGAGCGTGGTGCGCACCCACCTCATGCGCCGTACGGTCCATCTCGTCGCCGCCGATGACGTCCTCGCCTGGCGATCCCGCCATGACGCGATGCTGCGCCAACGGGTGCTCGGCGTCTACCGCGACGAGCTGAAGGGGGTCGATCTCGACGAACTCGCCTCAGAAGCAGGTGAGTTGATGGCCGACGGGGAGCCCCGCACCGCGGCCGAGATCGTGCGGGCGCTCGCCCCGGGCCGCCCTGGCCCCGGGCCCCGGGCCCTGGGGGAGCTGGTGGTCGCCGCCCTTGTCCCGATGGCCCAGGCGCCACCGCGCGGGCTGTGGCGCACGAAGGGCGGGGTGCGTAACGTCGCGCTCTCCTCCTGGCTGGGCCGCCCGGTCGACCCGCCCGCTCCCGACGGCTCCGACCCGGTCGGCCAGGCGCTGGTCCGGCGCTATCTGGCCGCCCACGGTCCCGCCGCCACGGCCGATCTGCGCGCCTGGTCCGGCCTGGCCGGACTGCCCGGCGCGGTGGCCGCCGTACGCGACGAGCTGGTCGCCTTCCGCGACGAGCGGGGGCGGGAGCTGCTCGACCTGCCCGGCGCGCCGCGACCGGATCCGGACACCCCCGCCCCGGTACGGTTCCTGCCGGCCTTCGACAACGCGATCCTCGGCTACCAGGACCGCGGCCGCATCATCGACGACGCCCACCGGGGCCTCTCGGTCGCCGGTGAGCGGGTCGTGCTGGTCGACGGCCGCGTGGCCGCCACCTGGAGCGTCACCGAAGACGTCGTCACGGTGGATCCGCTGCGGACCTTCACCCGGGCCGACCGTGCCGCCGTGGCCGACCGGGGCCGGGAGCTGGCGTCGTTCCTCTCCGACGGCGAGAGCGACCGCGTACAGGTGGCGGCCTCGCCGCGCTGAGCGGCTCCGGCCGCCGGGAGAGCACGTCGGCGTCTGCCTGCCCGTACCGGAACAGGCCCATTTTGTGCGGGAGTTCGTAGGGCGGGCGGCCGGAGGGGGACTGAAAGCGCCGGGCGCGGGTCACACGCAGGACATGACGTCCAGCGACGTAACCCCAGAGCCCGCGCCGCACGGCGACGGCGAGCGGAAGGCCCGCCCCTCCCGAGGGTGGCTGAAGGTCCTCGGCATCGGCGCGGCCGTACTGGTCCTGCTGTTCGCCGGCAGCCGGATCAGTCTGCTGCCGGGGCTCGACGACCTCTTCGGCGAGGAGACCCACGACCGGTCGGGCCCCGCCGTGCTCAAGTCCATCCAGGACATGAGCGCGTACGAGGCCGCCTCGGGCAACTTCCAGGTCGTCGTCGATCTGGAGAAGGACGCGAAGTTCCTGCCCGACGCGGTGCGCGGCACCCGCACCCTGTTCGTCGGCGCGGGCACCGTCGGCGCCTCCGTCGACCTGGGCAAGGTCACCGGCGACGGCGTCGTGGTCGACGAGGACCGCACCACGGCCGAACTCCGGCTGCCGCACGCGGTGCTGGGCAAACCGGCGCTCGATCCCGACCGTTCCTACGCGGTGTCCAAGCAGCGCGGTCTCCTCGACCGGCTGGGCGACCTCTTCTCCGACAACCCCGGCAGCGAGCAGGCGGTCAACAAACTCGCCGCCCAGCACATCTCCGAGGCGGCCAAGGAGAGCGAACTGACCGCCCGCGCGGAGAAGAACACCGCCGCCATGTTGAAAGGACTGCTCGGATCACTCGGCTTCGAGCGCGTCACGGTCCGGTACGGCGACGACCAGGAGTGATCGCGGCACCCGGGGTGCGGCGCTCGATGCGTGCGGCCGCCCGGGTGCGTTCGGCGGGGGCCGCCCGCCGCGAACCGCCCTTGACGTGAACGCGTCGGTCGGTATGGTCTAGTCCAAGTGCAAGGCCTTTCCGGACACCTGTCATCAGGCTTGTCCGACAAGGGACTTGCAGCCCTTCGCGCCTCTTGGCCCCACACTCCCGAGGCCTCGCCGTCGAAGCCGGGCCCCCCACGGCCCGCCACCGCGCGGTGCGGTCTCATGTGAAGGAGAAGCATGCACGCGAAAAGGAAGACCGCACTCGCCGTCGGCGCCCTGCTCGCCCCGGTCCTCGCCCTGAGCCTCCCGGCGAGCTCCGCCAGCGCCCACGGCTACATCTCCGACCCGCCGAGCAGGCAGGCCCAGTGTGCCGCCGGCACGGTCAGCTGCGGCGCCATCACGTACGAACCGCAGAGCGTCGAGGGCCCCAAGGGGCTCACCAGCTGCAGCGGCGGCAACAGCGGCTTCGCCGAGCTGGACGACGACTCCAAGGGCTGGTCGGTCACCCCGGTGAACCGCTCCCAGCAGTTCGAGTGGAAGATCACCGCACGCCACTCGACCAGCACCTGGCAGTACTTCGTGGGTGGTGACAAGATCGCCGAGTTCGACGACGGCGGCGCGCAGCCCGGCGCGACCGTGACCCACCAGGTCGACTTCGGCAACAAGACGGGCCAGCAGAAGATCCTGGCCGTCTGGAACATCGCGGACACCTCGAACGCGTTCTACGCCTGCATCGACGTGAACGTCAGCTAGCACCGCCCAGGTCGGGGGTCCATGCCCCCGCGCCCACCACGCCCCGGTCGCGCCCTTGCGCGGCCGGGGCGTGGTGCTGTTCCCGGTGGCCGGAAAGCGGCATGGCGCGTAAGCCTCACGTAGTCGAGCGGTTACCCTACGTCAGCTGTCCTGATGGATCATCAGTGCTCGAGGGGACTCCTGAATTGAACCGCATGCGTACCGTACTCGCCGCGCTCGGCATCACCGCCGGACTGATCTCCGCCCCCGCGGCGAGCGCCGCACCGGGGCCCGCCAAGCCCGCACCCGCCGCCGAGCGCCACGAACCCTGCACCGGAGAGTTCCGCGGCGACGCCCGCCTCGGCCCCAAGTGGCTGCCGAACAAGCGGCTCGCCCCGGTCGGCCCGCTCCTGAACGGCTGGCAGCGCACCGGCGACCTCACGCCGAAGGACTTCCTGAAGAAGTACTGGGAGGGCCCCGCGGACACCGGCAGCTGGAAGTACCCGCCCAACGACGGCTTCGCCGAGGTGAACGGCGAGATCGACAAGGAGCCCGTCAAGCTCCGCACCGGCCAGCGCCTGGACCGCTTCGGTTCGGAGTACGGCGGCTACCTGGCCCCCGCGGGCGACGCCTACGCCGAGCGCGCCCTGCCCCCGCAGAACCTCAACACCCGTGAAGCGGCCACCCCTTGCGACTACCGCGTCTACAAGGTCGCCAAGCCCTTCTGGGTCTGGCAGGGCGGCATCGCCCCGTGGTTCGAGCAGCCCGGCGGCGGCCGGCAGATCAAGCTGGACGCCGTGTTCCTCGACCCGGGCGAGGGGCAGCGGCTCAACGTCAAGTGGCTGCTGGACAACGCCTACCTGACGCCCGTCGGCGCGTAACCCGCCATGGACCGCCGGGCATTGCACGCCGCACTCGTCGAGGCACGGATCCCCGGCGGCTACTACCGGATCGAGGGCGTCCACGAGCCCGTACCCACCCCGCCGGACTTCCTCTTCGTCCGGCGGGGCGGTAACGGCGGCTGGGAGACCGGGGCGTTCGAGCGCGGCACCTACGAAGTCCTCGCCCACCACCCGGACGAGTCCGCCGCCTGCGCCCACCTGCTGAGCCTGCTCGTCTGACACCACTCCCGGCACCGGGGGTTTTGCCGGACCGGCAAAAATCCTTGTCCGGGCGGCCGCACCGGCCGAATGATCGTGACCGGGCGGCTCCCGGCCCGGCCGCCCGCCGAAGCGTCACGACCGCCCCGCCCGCACGGGGCGCCCGAGGAGAAGCCATGCCGGAGTCCACCCCCGTACCCACCACGCCGCTCCAGGGCCGTGCCGCCCGCCCCTCCGCCGTCCTTCCCGGCGCCACGCACCGGACGGTCGAGGTCCCCGGCGGCCGGATCCACTGCGTCGAACAGGGCACGGGCCCCCTCGTGCTGCTCGTCCACGGCTTCCCCGAGTCCTGGTACTCCTGGCGCCACCAGCTCCCCGCCCTGGCCGCCGCCGGCTACCGGGCCGTCGCCATCGACGTACGCGGCTACGGGCGCTCCTCGACGCCCGCCGCCACCGACGCCTACCGCATGCTCGCCCATGTCGCCGACAACACCGCCGTCGTCCGCGCCCTCGGCGAGGAGACCGCCACGGTCGTCGGACACGACTGGGGCTCACCCATCGCCGCGAACAGCGCCCTGCTCCGGCCGGACGTCTTCACCGCGGTCGCCCTGCTCAGCGTCCCCTACGCACCTCGCGGCGGCCCCCGCCCCACCGACGGATTCGCGGGCATCGGCGGCGAGGAGGAGTTCTACGTCAGCTATTTCCAGACGCCCGGGCGCGCCGAGGCGGAGATCGAACCGGACGTGCGCGGCTGGCTCGCCGGTTTCTACGCGGGCCTCTCCGGCGACACGCTCGCCCCCGCCGACCACGGAAGCCTCTTCTTCGTACCGCCGGGCGCGCGCATGGCCGACCGGTTCCCCACCGACAAGCTCCCCGGCTGGCTCGACGAGCGGGACCTCGACGTCTACGCCGAGGAGTTCGAACGCACCGGCCTGACCGGCGCGCTCAACCGCTACCGCAACGTCGACCGGGACTGGGAGGACCTCGCCGCCTGGGACGGCACACCCATCACCCGGCCCTCGATCTTCATCGGCGGCGCCCTGGACGCCTCCACCACCTGGATGTCCGACGCCATCGACGCCTACCCACGGACCCTGCCCGGCCTGTCCGCCGCCCACATCCTCGAAGGCTGCGGCCACTGGATCCAGCAGGAACGCCCCGACGAGGTCAACCGGCTGCTGACCGACTGGCTGCACGGCCTGCGCTGAGCACGCCCGGTGCGGACCGTCCCCGCGTCAGCAGGGCGTGCCGCGGGTCGCCGCCGTCGCCCGCAGCAGATCGCGGACCAGCGTGAAGTCGATCTTCCGCGGGTTACGGAAACGCAGACAGCCCTTGCCCATGTCGTGGGAGGCCAGCCGGTCCGCGAACGCGTCACGGACGTCCGTGCGCAGCAGGTAGAACGAGATGTACTGCTTCTGGTCGGCGAAGGCGATCTCACCCGTCCCCGCCCCCTCCCGCTCATAGGCGGGCATGCCGTACGCCATCACCTCGCGGAACCCCGTCAGCTCCTCCCGGCACAGCGCGCGCAGCGCCGTAAGAGCCTCCCGGCGGGCCTCCGGGGCCTCGGCCAGGTACTGATCGACGTTCTCCGCGCGGCTCCGGACCATGAGGAGATCGTACGGCGACTCCCGCCGGCCCGGCGGTGTGTCGTGCCCCGGGGCCGCGGGCCCCTCGGGCGAAGGTGGACGGATGAATACCGCAGGCATGCTGGCCGAAGCGTTCGACCGGGTCGGGGAAGCGGTCCACGCGGCGGTCGAAGGACTCCCGCCCGAGGACCTCAACGCCCGCGTCGACGCGGGGGCGAACTCGATCTCCTGGCTGGTCTGGCATCTCACCCGCGTCCAGGACGACCACATCGCCGACGCCGCCGGGATCGAACAGATCTGGCTCACCGAAGGCTGGGCCGACCGCTTCGCGCTGCCCTTCGAGGGGACGGCGACCGGCTACGGGCACACCGCCGAGGAGGTCGCCGCCGTCCGCGTGGACTCCGCCGAACTCCTCCTCGGCTACTTCGACGCCGTGCACGAGCGGACCCTGGACTACGTCGCGGGACTGGAGGGCCACGCGCTGGACCGGATCGTCGACGAGGGCTGGTCGCCCCCGGTGACCCTGGGCGTCCGGCTGATCAGCGTCATCGCCGAGGATCTCCAGCACGCGGGCCAGGCCGCCTACGTCCGAGGGATGCTGGAACGCGCCTGAGAACCGGTGGCAGAACAGGGCCCGCGCACACCCGTGCACAGTCCCAGCGGCAGTGCCATACTCGGAAGGAGTCGGCTGGACAGGCTTGCCATCGTCCGAAAGGTGACCGTCATGAGCTGGGCATCTTGGACGACCAGCGGAGTGTACGCGGGAACCGGTGGCGTACGCACCGTGGAAGCGGGCATCCTGAGCGGCGATCTCACGGTGCATACGACCTGGTCCGACGGACAGGCGTCGGTGGCCGTGCAGTACAGCGGCTCCTCCGACTGGTTCACCCTCACCGGAAGTCCGGTGCCGTGCCCCTCCGAGGAGGAGAGCCGCCGCTTCCACCAGAGCGTGGTCGAAGCCGTCCGCGCCGGGGAGGGCGCGACGGTCCCACCGGTGGGAGCGGAATCCGCCTAGGCTCCGGCGTCCCCCACCGCCCACCGCGCCCCATAGAGTGGATCACCTGATCCGTTCCCCCAGGGACGGGCGGGCGGTACACGGGGCGAGGAGCGGTGCAATGGGGCGTGCGGGCACACGGCGGTCGAGGACGCGGAAGAACCGGCCGTTCTGGGTGGAGCTGCCGCTCCTCATCGGCGTCGCCCTGGTGCTGGCGCTGCTGATCAAGACGTTCCTGGTGCAGGCCTTCTCCATCCCCTCGGACTCCATGCAGAACACCCTTCAGCAGGGCGACCGGGTCCTGGTCGACAAGCTGACGCCGTGGTTCGGGTCGGAGCCGGAGCGCGGCGAGGTGATCGTCTTCCACGACCCGGCGGACTGGCTCGCGGGCGTGCCCGTGGACGAGCCCAACACCGTGCAGAAGGTGCTGAGCTTCGTCGGTGTGATGCCTTCCGCCGAGGAGAAGGACCTCATCAAGCGGGTCATCGGCGTCGGAGGCGACACCGTGGAGTGCGCGGGCGACGGGCCGGTGAAAGTGAATGGCACCGCCCTGGACGAGCCGTACGTCTTCCCCGGCAACACCCCGTGCAGCAACGACGAGGGTGGCCGGTTCAAGGTCACCGTGCCCGACGGCAAGGTCTGGGTGATGGGGGACCACCGCCAGGCCTCCGCGGACTCCCGCTACCACCAGGACGACCCGAACCAGGGAATGGTCCCCGTCGACGAGGTCGTCGGCCGGGCCGTCGTCATCGCCTGGCCGCTCGGCCGCTGGAGCACCCTGCCGGTGCCGGACACCTTCAAGAGCGTGCCCGACAAGTCCTAGAGATCGTCTTCAAAGGTGATCAGGTGATGAGAGATCATGCTGGTCATGGTGCGTCGTCATGAGCTTTCGGATGCCGAGTGGGCTGTGTTGTC